>NZ_JBHXLL010000009.1:0-214502 GCF_042721415.1 Kitasatospora sp. NPDC058444
TTTATTTGTTTTTTCTTCCCCGCGGGTGGGGGGGGGTGGTGCGCGACTTGTTTTTGGTGGGCGGGCCGGCGTCAGGGGCGGCGGCCCCGCCCAACGTCATTGATGGGTTGCCGTAGCTGTTGCCGCTTTCCGACTTGCTCTCTTTCGGCGGCCCGGCCGTTCTCGGCCGGGCCGCCTGGACCTTGTTGTCCTGGCCGGAGGGGCGGGTGCGCGACCTGTGGTGAGGAGCGCGGCGGTTTCAGCTCTCCTCGCACAGGAAGTCGGTCAGGTCGACTTCCTGTGCGAGGAGTGGTGGCGTAGCCGTTGCCGCTTCGGTGCAGGCCGAAGCGGCAACGGGCTGTGAGGCGAAGTGCCTGGGTTCGGTGGCCGGGGCCACCGGCTGCGTAGGAAGTCGGCTGGGCCGACTTCCTACGCAGCGGGGCCTCAGCGGGCGGCGGCGCGTTGGAGGGCGCTGGCGAGGAGGGCGAGGTCGGTGGGGCCGTTGCCGAGTTCGCGGACGGGGCGGCGGGCCGGCGGGGCACCGAGCTGGAGCGGGTCTATGGCGACGACGGTGGGCCGCAGGGTGGCGGTGCGCGGGATGCGGCCGCTGATCCGGGCGGTCTGGAACGCGCTGACGCCGCCGTCCGGGAGGCGGAGGTAGCCGCGGCCCGGGGTGTCCTCGGGCAGGGCCGCCGCGTCGCCGAGGTGGATCAGCTGGTCGGAGTCGGCCGGGTCGTCGGTGCGCAGGGCGATCCGGAGCAGGGCGGCCTCGTCCACCTCGGTGCCGGCGCTCTCCTCCGGGCGGCCGGTGGCGACGGCGAGGTGCACGCCGAGCGGCCCGCCGCGGCGGGCGATGGCCGTCAGCGCGCGGGCGAGCGGCCGGCCGGCGGCGGAGGTGGGGGAGAGCAGCGCGTCGTAGTCGTCGACGACGACGACCAGTCGGGGCGGGGGAGCGGCCGGTCCGGTCGGGCGGGGGCCCTCCGCGCTGCGCGGCGGGATGATCCGGGGCGTGGTGGCCGCTCCGCCGCCGACGACGGCGGGCACCGGGACCTTGGCGTGCTCCGCGTTCTCCTCCTGCGCGTCCAGGCTCTGTGCGTCCAGGATGCGCGCGGCGTGCCAGGAGGCGAAGTCCAGTCCGTCGAACAGCCGCTCCCGCAGGGCGAGTTCGTCTTCCAGGGCCTCCGCGGCGAGCAGTGCGGCGCGCGGGTCGGCGGCGGCGTTCACCCGGCCGGTGACGTGCGGCAGCTCGGTGCAGCCGTCCAGTCCGTCCTGGCCGTCCGAGGTGGCCCGGCCCTCGATGATGGTGACGGCCAGCCGTTCGGGCCGCTCGGAGACGGCGAGCGAGGCGACCAGGGTGCGCAGCAGTTCGGTCTTGCCGGAGCCGCGGGCGCCGCCGATCAGCAGGTGCGGGCCGCCCGGGTCGGGGGAGGGGAGGGTGAGCTCGGGGTCGGCCAGGTCGAGCGTGCAGAGTTCGTCCCGGGTGGTGCCGAGCAGGGCGGTGGCGGCGCCGATGCCTCCGGCGTGCGCCTCCCAGCGGGCGGACAGCTTGGCCGGGGTGACGGTGTCGAGCTGGAGCAGGTCGAGCAGCCGCAGTGCGTCGGGCAGTGGGCCGCGGGCGGCCGGGACGGCCTCGCGCAGCGGGGCGAGGACGCGGGCCAGTCGTTCGGCCCAGGCGTCCGAGACGGCGTCCAGCGATACCTCGTGCAGGGTCTCCCGGCCGCGGGCGACCGGGCGGTCCAGCGAGAGCTGGGTGCCGACCTCGCCGGTGATCAGGGCGGTGGCGCCGAGGCCGCGGGGGAGCAGTTCGGGCTGTTCGGCGAGGCAGATCGGGAAGATGCCGACGGCCGGCCCCTGGCGCAGCAGCAGGTCGAGCGCCTGCCGGGCGGCCTCGGTGGCCGGTCGGCCGTCCACCACGACGACGGTCGCGGGGTGGCCGCCGAGGCCGCTGGGGCCGCTGAGCCGGGCGGTGAGCTCGGTCAGCCGGGCGGTGGCCTGCTCGTCGTCGAGGCCGATCAGCAGCCGGCAGTCCTGGCCGTCGACCGGGCGCAGGTGGGGCAGCCACAGGGCCCAGGCCCAGGTGTCGGCGCGTTCTTCGGCGGCGCGGGCCGGGTCGGCGTCGACCACGACCAGGCTCAGTCCGGTCGGCGGGTGGAGGGCGGCGAGCTGGGCGACGACGGCGCGGGTGAGCGCGTCCAGGCGTTCGCGCGGGCCGCTGAGGCCGAGGCTGCCGGCGGTCTGGAGGTCGAGGGTGACCGGGACGGCGGGGAGGGTGGTGCCGGGCGTGGTGCCGGGGCCGCCGGGGCGGTCGGCGGTGCCCAGGCGCAGGGTGAGCGCGTCGGGGTGGCCGGGGCCGCGCTCCCAGAGGCGGGGGCCGGGGCCGACGGCGTTGAGCAGCAGGGTGGCGAGGTCGGGCCAGCGCTCGCGCTGGGCGGCGGTCTGGCGCAGCCGCACCGCGGCGTGGTGGCGTTCGGCGCTCTCCTGGCCGGGTGGCTCGGGGGTGCGGCCGGGCAGCAGGGAGAACAGGCCGCGGCCGCGGCCGGGGGCCGGTTCGGGGGCGGCGGGCGGTTCGACCACGGGCGGTGCGGGCCGGGTCGGGCCGGGGGCGGCGAGCTGGAGGTGGCCGTTGCCGTCCGGCAGGGCGGCGCGACCGGCCCCGTGGGTCTCGGCCGGGTCGGGGGCGGTCACCTGGAGGGTGGACTCGCCGATCCGCAGTACGGCGCCGGGTTCCAGCGGGACGGCGGCCTCCGGCGGGCCGGGCGGGACGAGCCGGCCGTCCAGCGCGGTGCCGTTGGTGGAGCCGAGGTCGCGCACGGAGACCCGGCCGTCCTCGGCGAGGTGCAGGGAGAGGTGCAGCCGGGAGACGTCCGGGTCGTCGAGCGGGACGTCGGCCTCGGCGGAGCGGCCGACCCGGATCTCCCGGCCGTGCAGCCGGTGCACGCCGCCGGCGTCGGGGCCGCCGACCACGCGCAGTTCGGCGGCGGCGGGGGTGTCGTCGGGGTCGTCGGCGGTCGGGTCGGGCTCGTTCAGGCTGAGGACGGCGCCGTCGAGCAGTGGGGGGTGGCCGAGCAGGGTGTGCTCGTCCACCCGGTGCGCCCCGGCGTACAGGTGCACGTGGGTGGCGGCCCGCGGCCCGCGCACGCCCACGGCGCCCGCGAGCGCTCCCGCGATGGCGCCGAGTGCGGTGCCGACGGGCGCGGTGACCAGCACGTCCACGTAGGGAATGGCGGAGCCGGCGGCGGTCGGGCCGCTGCGCGGTCGGAGGACGGTCAGCCGGATCTGCATCTCGCCCGCGGGTCCCTTCTGCTGATGTGAACCTGGTACCGCTGCCCGGTGCCGTGGGCACCGTTGGGCCACACGAGTGGCGAGTGTCCATCCTGCCATCCGTCGAGGACGGTCCGCGCACCGTACCGGATTTGACGATCTTGCGATCAACGCAGTGTCGGGGCGACGGGGAGTCAGGGCCGACGGCCCCCTCGCGGGGTGCCCGGGACCTTCCCTAGGGGATGTCCCCCAACCCTTCCCCAGACCGTACGGATGGCCTACCGGCCACCTCAAAAACCCGAACCGACACCGTTAGAGTGGCCGCAGACACGGGCCCGGCAGGCTCACCGCACCTGCGGAGGAGCGCCCCGCGCGGGCGGCACGGCGAGGAGTGCGACAGGTGCGGCCAGTCGGCAGCAAATATCTGCTGGAGGAGACCCTCGGACGGGGTGCGACCGGGACCGTCTGGCGCGGCGTGGTGCGCGAGGACGCCCAGGTGCCGGGCTGCGCGCCCGGGCAGCGGGTGGCGATCAAGGTGCTGCGCGAGGAGCTGGCCGCCGACCCCGACGTGGTGATGCGCTTCCTGCGCGAGCGCTCGCTGCTGCTGCGGCTGACCCACCCCAACATCGTCCGGGTCCGGGACCTGGTCGTCGAGGGCGAGCTGCTGGCCCTGGTGATGGACCTGGTGGAGGGCCCCGACCTGGCCCGCTACCTGCGCGCCAACGGCCCGTTCAGCCCGATCGCCGGTGCCCTGCTGATGGCCCAGGTCGCGGACGCGCTGGCGGCCAGCCACGCCGACGGGATCGTCCACCGCGACCTCAAGCCGGCCAACGTGCTGCTCGCCTCCACCGTGGTGGACGGCGCCGAGCGGATGCACCCGCTGCTGACCGACTTCGGCATCGCCCGGCTGGCCGACTCCCCGGGCGTCACCCGCACCCACGAGTTCGTCGGCACCCCCGCCTACGTCGCGCCGGAGTCCGCCGAGGGCCGTCCGCAGACCTCCGCGGTGGACGTGTACGGCGCCGGGATCATGCTGTACGAGCTGGTCACCGGCCGGCAGCCGTTCCAGGGCGACAGTGCGATCGCCCTGCTCCAGGCCCACCTGGCGCAGGAGCCGCAGCGGCCCAGCACCATGCCCGAGCCGCTCTGGACGGTGATCGAGCGCTGCCTGCGCAAGGACCCGGCCCAGCGGCCCGGCGCCACCTCGCTGGCCCACGCGCTGCGGGTGGTCGCGGCCGGCGTCGGCGTGCACGCCTCCCCGGCGGCGGTGGACGAGGCGCTGGCGGTCGGCGCCCTGCTGCTGCCGGACCCGCAGCCGACCGCCGTCCCCGCCACGACGCCGCCGATGGCGCCGATGGCGCCCGCGCCGGTGCCGGGGGCCACGGCCCCGGGAACCATGGCCCCGGGCACCGAGGACCGCACCCAGGTGCTGCCGCCGACCCCGGCCGGGGGGCAGTACGACCCGGCCGCGGCGACCCGGGTGATGGGCACCCAGCCGCCGCCGGCGCCCCCGCAGGGCGACCCGGACCGCACCCGGGTGATGCCGCCCGCCGCGGTGCCGCCGCCGCCCGCCGCGCCGCCGCAGGAGGAGGCGCCGCACCCGTGGCAGACCCAGCTGCGCGCGGCGCGGGACCGCAACCAGCAGACCCAGGTCGGCTACTTCGGCCCGGAGGACTTCGAGGACTACCCGGACCCGCAGGTCGCCCCGCCGCCCTTCCAGGCGGGCCAGGGCGGCCACCCCGGGCAGGGCGGCCACCCCGGGCAGGGCGGTCACCCCGGGCAGGGCGGTCACCCCGGCCAGGGGGGTTACGCCGGACAGCCCGGGCAGGGCGGTTACGCCGGACAGCCGGGCCAGGGCGGCCGTCCGCAGCAGCCCGGCGGCTACCGCCAGCCCCCGCCCGGCTACGCCCAGCGCCCGCCGGTGGCCCCGCCGCCCTACCAGGCGGGCCAGCCGGGCCAGGCCGGCCAGGGCGGCCACCCCGGTCAGCGGGGCCACGGCGGTCAGGGCGGTCAGGGCGGTCACGCCGGGCAGGGCGGCCGTCCGCAGCCGCCCGGCGGCTACCGGCAGGCCCCGGCCGGGTCCGGGCAGTCGCAGGGCGGCTACCCGCCGCCGCCCGCGCCCACCCCGGTGCCGCGCCGGGCCGAGCCGCCCGCGCCGCAGTACCGGGAGGCCCCGCCGCAGCGCCGCGAGGAGCCGCCGGCCCCGGCCCGCCGTGAGCCCGCGCCGGCCCGCGAGCCGCGCCCGCGCAGCCGCAACCGGATGTACATCCCGGGGCTCGGCTGCCTCAAGGGCTGTCTGCTGGTGCTGCTGGTGCTGGCCGTGGCCGGGGTGGCGCTGTGGAACTTCACGCCGCTGCCGCAGTACTGGGACAACGTCGTGGGCTGGTTCGACTCGGCGCGCGACTGGGTGAACGGCCTCGTCGGCACTTCGAAGAACTGACACCGGACGACCGGGGGGACAGCGGGGATGGGGATGCGGGGAAGCCGGGCGGGCGCGGCGCTGATGGGCGCCGTGCTGGCGGTGGCGGGGTTGCTGCTGCCGGCCGGTCCGGCCGCGGCGGCGGAGACGTCGCACTGCGGCCAGTACGAGACCGTGCCGGTCGCGGGCGGCCGGTACGTGGTGGACAACAACAACTACGGCGGAGCCCGTGAGTGCCTCGGCACCGACGGCCGGGCCGGGTTCACCGTCCTGTCCTCCGAGGCGAACACGAGCCCGCCGGCCGGGCCGGTCGCGTACCCGGAGATCTTCGACGGCTGCCACTGGGGCACCTGCACCCCGGGCAGCGCGCTGCCGGTCCGGGTCTCCGAGCTGGGGCGGGCCACCAGCAGCTGGTCCACCACCCTGCCCGCCCAGGGCGATTTCAACGTGGCGTACGACCTCTGGTTCAACACCGGTCCGGCCACCCCGGCCGCCAACGGCCAGCCGGACGGTGCCGAGCTGATGATCTGGCTGGACCGCCGTCCGGCCTCGGCCGGTCCCTCCGGGAGCACCGCCGTCGTCGGCGGCACCGGCTACACCAGCTGGCAGCTCACCATCGCCGCCAACGGCCGGCAGTGGCCGATGGTCGCCTACCAGGCGCAGACGCCGGTCACCTCGGTCACCGACCTCGACCTGCGCGCCTTCGTCCGGGACGCGGTGGCCCGCGGCGTGGTCAAGCCGGAGTGGTACCTGATCTCGGTGGAGGCCGGCTTCGAGATCTGGCGCGGCGGCGCGGGCCTGCGGACGGAGTCGTTCTCCACCGACGTGCGGCCCGGACGCCCGGCGGGGCCGATCGGCGCCCCCGGCGGCCGCTGCCTGGCCGATCTGCCCGGCGGCACCCCGGACGGCCCGGAACCGGTGGCACTGCTGGACTGCGACGGCTCGTCCGCCCAGCGCTGGAGCGTGGAGACCGACGGCACGGTTCGGCTGGGTGGCAAGTGCCTGGGCACCGACGGCAACCGGGCCTCGCTCAACCCCTGCAACGGCTCGCCGTACCACGTCTGGCTGGTGGGCCTGGCCGGCGCGCTGTGGAACCAGGGCGCCCAGGCCTGCCTGCGCGATCCGGCGAGCGGCACCGCGCCGGGCGGCGGCGCCGACCTGGCCGGCTGCGACGGTTCCCCGGCGCAGAGCTGGACGCTGCCGACCGCGCTGAGTTGATCCCGGCTTCCGGACCGCGCCCGGAAGCCGGGATTGACGCTATGTCGACAATTCGCGAGATTTCTCGGCCGGGACTCCCGCTCCGGGCCGCTCGGACGGCCCGCGCAGGGCCTCCGGGCGCGTAGGTTGGTCGCTGTTGTCCCGCCCCACCGAGCGCGCCGGACCCCCGGAGCGCTCCCGCGCCGCCCACGGAGCAGCATTGGCACGCAAGATCGGCAGCCGGTACACCGTCCACCAGGTGATCGGCCGGGGTTCGGCCGGGACGGTCTGGCTCGGCGAGGGGCCCGACGGCCCGGTGGCGGTCAAGCTGCTGCGCGAGGACCTGGCCGCCGATCAGGTGCTGGTCGGCCGCTTCGTCCAGGAGCGCACCGCGCTGACCAGCCTCGACCACCCCCGGGTGGTCGGCGTGCGCGACATGGTGGTGGACGGCAGCGACCTCGCCCTGGTGATGGAGCTGGTCCAGGGCACCGACCTGCGCTCCCGGCTGGAGCGGGACGGCGCGCTGCCGCCGCAGACCGCCGCCTCGATCATCGCCGACGTCGCCGACGGCCTGGCCGCCGCGCACGCGGCCGGCATCGTCCACCGCGACGTCAAGCCCGAGAACGTCCTGCTCGACCTCGCCGCCGCCCCGGGCCCGGGCGGCGCCCCGCGCGCCAAGCTCACCGACTTCGGCGTGGCCCGCCTGGTCGACGCCCCGCGCCGCACCCGGGCCACCCGGATCATCGGCACCCCCGACTACCTCGCCCCCGAGATCATCGAGGGCCTGGAGCCGCGCGCCGCCGTCGACATCTACGCCCTCGCCACCGTGCTGTACGAGCTGCTGGCCGGCTTCACCCCGTTCGGCGGCGGCCACACCGGCGCGGTGCTGCGCCGACATGTCACCGAGCAGGTGCCGCCGATCCCCGGCCTGCCGGACGGGCTGTGGCGGATCATCTCCGAGTGCCTGGCCAAGGCCCCCGCCTCCCGGCTGCGCGCCGCCGAGCTGGCCGCCCGGCTGCGCGAGCAGCTGCCCTCGCTGGCCGGCCTGCCGGTGCTCGCCGTGCCCGGCCAGGGCCGCGCCCCGGCCGAGGAGCAGCTGACCCCCGGCGAGGCCGTCTACGCCGAGGTCGACGCCGGCCCCGGCATCCACAAGCGCCGCCGCGGCCCGGCCGTCCCGCTGGTGCCGGGCGCCGCCCCGGACTCCACCCGGGACACCCACACCAGCCTGCGCCGCCCGTCCGCCGACGAGCTGGCCGCGTACGCGCTCGAGTCCCGCGCCCAGCGCGCCGCCCCGGGCCACCGCCGGGACCGCCAGGCGCTGCTGCGCCGCCGCCGGCTGCTGGCCGTCCTGATCGCGACCGTCCTGCTGCTGGCGGGCGCCGCCGCGGCCTGGACGGCGTTCGCGGCCACCGTCCCGGACGGCGGCCACCCGAGCCGTCCGGCGGTGTCCGGCACGGCCCCGCGGGCGCCGTGACCGAGCCGCCGCCGTGACCGAGCCGGCGCCGGCGGGCCGCGACGGCGGGGCCACGACGGAGGCCGTGAAAGAGGCCGCGGCGGAGGCCGCGCCGACGGCCGCGAAGGAGGCCGTGACGCCTGGGGAACCGGGGGTGTCGTCATGACCACTCCCGGAACCATTACCCTGGGGGCGTGGCAGCCGTCGATCCTTCCGAAGAGCTCAAGAACCTCGATACGACCATGGGGTCGATCGAGGCCGTCCTCGACCTGGACAAGATCCGGGCCGACATCGCGGTCCTGGAGGAGGAGGCAGCCGCCCCCACCCTGTGGGACGACGTCGCGAACGCGCAGAAGGTGACCAGCCGGCTCTCCTTCCTCCAGGGCGAACTGCGCCGGGTCGAGGGCCTGCGCGGCCGCATCGACGACCTGGGCGTGCTGTTCGAGCTCGCCGAGGCCGAGGACGACGCGGACACCCGCGCCGAGGCCGAGACCGAGCTCGTCGCCCTCCAGAAGGCGGTCGAGGAGCTGGAGGTCCGCACCCTCCTGTCCGGCGAGTACGACGCCCGCGAGGCGCTGATCAACATCCGTGCCGAGGCCGGTGGCGTGGACGCCGCCGACTTCGCCGAGCAGCTCATGCGCATGTACCTGCGCTGGGCCGAGCGGCACGGGTACCCCACCGAGGTGTACGACACCTCGTACGCCGAAGAGGCGGGCATCAAGTCCGCGACCTTCACCGTGAAGGCGCCGTACGCCTACGGCACCCTCTCGGTCGAGCAGGGCACCCACCGCCTGGTGCGCATCTCGCCGTTCGACAACCAGGGCCGCCGGCAGACCTCCTTCGCCGGCGTCGAGGTCCTCCCGGTCGTCGAGCAGTCCGACCACGTCGACATCGACGAGGGCGAGCTGCGGGTGGACGTCTACCGCGCCTCCGGCCCCGGTGGCCAGGGCGTCAACACCACCGACTCGGCGGTGCGCATCACGCACATCCCGACCGGCATCGTGGTCTCCTGCCAGAACGAGCGCTCGCAGATCCAGAACAAGGCGTCCGCGATGAACGTCCTCCAGGCCAAGCTGCTGGAGCGGCGCCGCCAGGAGGAGAAGGCGGCGATGGACGCGCTCAAGGACAGCGGCAGCTCCTGGGGCAACCAGATGCGTTCCTACGTGCTGCACCCGTACCAGATGGTGAAGGACGTCCGCACCGCGTACGAGGCCGGCAACCCGCAGGCCGTGCTGGACGGCGACATCGACGGCTTCATCGAGGCCGGGATCCGCTGGCGCAAGCAGCGCGAGACCTCGACCGAGGCGTGAGGATCGCGGCCTCGATGAACATCAAGCACAGCATCGAGGCCGGGATCCGCTGGCGCAAGCAGCGCGAGACCAGCGCCGAGTAGGCAGGCGTGCAGAAGGCCCCCGACCGCAGCGGTCGGGGGCCTTCTCGTATGTCCTGGGGACTCAGGCCAGTGCCTGCCGGGCGATCAGCGCCACCGCGAGCAGTCCGGCCAGCAGGGCCAGCAGCATCGCGGGGGAGAGCGCGGCGAACGGGCTCTGCTGCTCCTGAATCCGGGCCCGATTGGCCCGGCACACCGGGCAACGCCCGTCGCTGACGCGGCCGTTGCAGTTGGCGCACACCAGATGGTCGCAGGTCATGCGATCTCCTCCTCGCTGCTACTGCAAACGCACCGGACGGGGCTTTGGTTCCATGCGCTGCCCTGTACGGGGGAGCGGCCGTGACACGGTCGCCCCCTCCACTCTGCCAGGTTCCGGCGGTTCCGGCTCCCGGGCTGTGAGATGCCTCCCAATATTCGGGGCATAAACGGACATTCTCCCCCAGAGTTCCGTCGTTGTCACGGGCGGCCCCTGCGGGCCGGCGGCCGGTTCGCGTATGGTCCGAGTCCGGGAGCGGCCCTCCGCGCTCCTTTCGCCCGCCCCCGGACCGGCCCTTGGGGGCGGACCGACCGAGGACTGGCGCCGCCTAGGATGGCCTCCGTGATGCAGCCGTGATCAGATTCGACAACGTCTCCAAGACCTATCCCAAGCAGAACCGTCCCGCCCTGGACAACGTCTCGCTGGAGATCGAGAAGGGTGAGTTCGTCTTCCTGGTCGGCTCGTCCGGCTCGGGGAAGTCCACCTTCCTGCGCCTGTGCCTGCGCGAGGAGCGTCCGAGCACGGGCGCGGTGCACGTACTGGGCAAGGACCTCGGCAAGCTGTCCAACTGGAAGGTGCCGCACATGCGCCGCCAGCTGGGCACCGTCTTCCAGGACTTCCGCCTGCTGCCGAACAAGACGGTGGCGCAGAACGTCGCCTTCGCCCTTGAGGTGATCGGCAAGCCCAAGAGCGCCATCAACAAGGTGGTGCCCGAGGTGCTGGAGCTGGTCGGCCTCGGCGGCAAGGAGGACCGCATGCCGGGCGAGCTGTCCGGTGGTGAGCAGCAGCGCGTGGCCATCGCCCGCGCCTTCGTGAACCGTCCGATGCTGCTCATCGCGGACGAGCCCACCGGCAACCTCGACCCGCAGAACTCGGTCGGCATCATGAAGCTGCTCGACCGCATCAACCGCACCGGCACCACGGTGCTGATGGCCACCCATGACCAGGCCATCGTCGACCAGATGCGCAAGCGCGTCATCGAGCTCGACAAGGGGCTGCTCGTCCGCGACCAGGCCCGCGGCGTCTACGGGTACCAGCACTGACCGACCAGCGCTGACCCGTAGGGCCGCCGGCCCGAACCGCCAGACCCAGAGCAGTACCGACCCTGGAGTGTTTCCCGCATGCGTGCCCAGTTCGTCCTGTCGGAGATCGGTGTGGGTCTCCGACGCAACCTGACCATGACCATCGCGGTCGTGGTCAGCGTCGCGCTCTCCCTCGCCCTCGCCGGTTCCTCGCTCCTGGTCCGCGACCAGGTGAACTCCATGAAGGGGTACTGGTACGACAAGGTCGAGGTGAGCATCTACTTCTGCACCAAGGCGGACGCCCGCAACTCGCCCCAGTGCGACAAGGGCGCGGCCACCGACCAGCAGGTCCAGGACATCAAGGACCAGCTGGACAAGATGACCTCGGTGGTCCAGTCGTCCACCTACGAGAGCTCGGCCGAGGCGTACAAGCACTGGAAGGAGATGAACCCGGACAACCCGCTCATCTCCGTCCTGGGCCCGGACGCGATGCCGCAGTCCTGGCGGGTCAAGCTCAACGACCCGACCAAGTACGACGTGATCCAGAGCGCCTTCGCCGGCAAGCCCGGCGTCAAGTCGGTCGAGGACCAGCGGAAGATCCTGGAGAACCTGTTCGGCCTGCTCAACGGCCTCCAGACGGCGGCCTTCGTGATCATGGTGCTGATGCTGTTCGTCGCCCTGCTGCTGATCGTCAACACCGTCCGGGTGTCGGCGTACAGCCGACGGCGCGAAACCGGGATCATGCGCCTGGTCGGTGCCTCGAACTTCTACGTCCAGATGCCCTTCATCGCCGAGGCGGCCTTCTCGGCGCTGCTCGGCGCGATGATGGCCTCCGGGCTGCTGGTCGGCGGGCACTTCTTCGTCCAGAACTGGCTGGCCGACCGGGTGCAGTTCATCCACTTCATCGGGCTCGGCTCGGTGCTCGCGGTGATACCGCTGCTGATCGTGGTGGGCATGGGCATGGCCGGCGTCGCGGCGTTCTTCACGCTGCGCAAGTACCTGAAGGTCTGATCCCCGCACGGCCCGACGGCCCCGTACGGCACTGCGCCGGACGGGGCCGTCGGTGTTCCGGGCCCCTGCGTTCCGGTTCGTCCCGTGCGGAGCGGTGTCTACACTCCGGTGCCATGCTGCAAACTCCGCGCAGGGCCCGCCAGGTGACCGCGCTCAGCCTGGTGTTCGGCGCCGTGCTGCTGGCCGGCGCGGCCACCGGTGCCTGGGGCGACCCGGGCGACCCGCCGCACCGTCCCTCCGCCGACACCGCCCGGGCCACCGGCGGACTTCCGGCGGACCCGGCCGGCACCACCCTGTCGGAGCAGCAGGCCGAGCACCTGCTGGCGGCCGGCGGTGACCGCTGGGGCGCGTACTACAGCGCCCAGGAGTACGCGGAGTTCAGCCAGGGCCTGGACGGCCGGTACCCGGGCGTCGGCCTCTCGGTCGGCCGCGGCCAGGACGGCGTCACCGAGGTCTCCCAGGTCGCGCCCGGCGGCCCGGCCGCCGCGGCCGGGATCGCCCCCGGCGACCGGCTGCTGCGGATCGGCCAGGACCAGGCCGACCACCTGCCGGTCACCGAGGTGGTCGCGCGGCTGCGCGGCCGGGGCGAGGAGCGCCGGGCCGGCTCGGAGGTCACCCTGGCCGTCCGGCGCGGCGCGGGGGAGGAGCGCGAACTGCGGCTGCGGCGCGTGCTGCTGGACACCCGGCAGGTCACCGCGGAGCAGTTGGACAGGGGCGTGCTGCGGGTCGCGGTGCGCGCCTTCACCAGCGGCGTGGCCGACCAGGTGCGCGCCGCGCTGCGCGTCCCGCACACCGGCGTGGTGCTCGATCTGCGCGGCAACTCCGGCGGGTTGGTCGACGAGGCGGCCGGCACCGCCGGGATCTTCCTGGACGGCGGGACGGTCGGCTCCTACCAGGAGCGCGGCGAGACCAGGGAGTTGACCGCCCCGCCCGGCGGCGACCAGCGCACCCCGCTGGTGCTGCTGGTGGACGGCGGCACGATGAGCGCCGCCGAACTGCTCGCCGGCGCCCTCCAGGACCGCAGCCGCGCCGTGGTGGTGGGCTCGCGGACCTTCGGCAAGGGCACGGTCCAGCAGCCCAGCCGGCTCGCCGACGGCGCCGTGCTGGAGCTGACCGTCGGCCGCTACTACACCCCGGCTGGCCGGTCCCCGGACGGCACCGGCCTGACCCCCGACGTCCCGGCCGCCTCGGGGGAGGAGGCCGACGGACTCGCCCTGCGGGTCCTCGCGGGGCTGGGCACCCGTGCCTAAAGCAGCTGCCCCATCCGGCCCCGAAGTGCGAGAATGACCGGGTTATGGCAAAGGAAACCGGACAGAAGCTGATCGCGCAGAACAAGAAGGCGCGACACGAGTACACGATCCTCGACACCTACGAGTGCGGCCTGGTGCTCACCGGCACCGAGGTCAAGTCGCTGCGCGAGGGGCGGGCCAACCTGGTCGACGGCTACGCGTACATCCAGAACCACGAGGCGTGGATCGACAACGTCTTCATCCCCGAGTACACCCAGGGGACGTGGACCAACCACGCGGCCCGGCGCAAGCGCAAGCTGCTGCTGCACCGGATGGAGATCCAGAAGATCGAGACGAAGGTCCGCGACGCCGGCCACACCCTCGTCCCGCTCTCGCTGTACTTCAAGGACGGCCGGGTGAAGCTCGAACTGGCCCTCGCGGTCGGCAAGAAGCTCTACGACAAGCGGCAGACCCTGCGCGAGAAGCAGGACACCCGCGAGACGGCACGCGCCGTGGCGGCCGCCCGGCGACGCCAGAGTTAATCGGCTGGACCCCCGCTGGTCGCCTCGCGTAGTATGGCGCCAGCAACAAGGACGGTCACCGTCCGCGCTGTTTCTCAAAAAAACATGGGGATGATCGGTTTCGACAGGGGATGTTGAAACAGGGGAAGCGAGCCGAGGAACGCGGCAATGATCTCGTTAACCACGTGTCGCAAAAAAATAATCGCCAACTCTAAGCGCGATTCCCAGCAGTTCGCTCTCGCTGCCTAATAAGCACCGATAGCGCTTGGGTGTCAGACCGGGGAGTTCCCGACCCGGACCCTGGCATAATCTAGGGAACTCAACCGTCCGCCCGGGCTGCGGGGGTGGATGGGAAATCAAACAGCAGCTGGGCCTGTTGGCGGCTTGTCCGTGTGACCGCCAGGGCCGAGAAAATCACAGCGGACTGCGCTCGGAGAAGCCCTGAATTAACTCCACTGGACCCGGGTTCGATTCCCGGCATCTCCACCACCCCATGTTCACACGAAGGGCCGTCCTCCGCTCCGCGGAGGGCGGCCCTTCGATTTTTGTACGTTCCGGAGCAGCGCGGCCCGGGGGTGGCGGCGTAGGATCATCCGTCCGCTCGTTTTCCGGAGCGGGATTCCGCCGCAACCACCGAGGCCATGCAGAGCAACACGCCCACCACCCCCGCCACCGACCACGAGACCGTCCGCACGCGCGAGATCGCCGGTGAGCAGCAGCACCTCGACACCGTCTACCACCGGTTGGAGGAGAAGCTCGCCGAGGCCGAGTACATCCTGGAGGACGCCGCCAAGCGGGTCCAGGTCGGCACTCCCGGCGCGCTCGCCGAACGCGACGCCCAGGTCTACCGGGCCGGCGCCCACCTCCAGCGACTGAACAGCGAGTTCGAGGACTTCCTGTTCGGCCGGATCGACCTCCAGCGGGCGGACGCCCCGGAGGAGCACGGCATCCCGTCCGACACCCCGCTCGACCCGGCCGACCCGGCCGTCGCCGAGACCCTCCACATCGGCCGGCTGGGCGTGCTGGACGCCGAGTACGGCCCGTTGGTGATCGACTGGCGCGCGCCCGCCGCCGCCCCGTTCTACCGCGCCACCCCGGTCGAGCCGGGCCGGGTGATCCGCCGCCGGGTGATCCGCTCCAAGGGCCGCAAGGTGATCGGCGTCGAGGACGACCTGCTGCGTCCGGACCTCACCCCGACCCTGGACGGCGAGGAGCTGGCCGTGGTCGGCGACGGCGCGCTGATGGCCTCGCTGGGCCGCGCCCGCAGCCACTCGATGCGCGACATCGTCTCCTCCATCCAGAAGGAGCAGGACGAGGTGATCCGCGCCGCCGCCGCGGGCGCCACCCTGGTCACCGGCGGTCCGGGCACCGGCAAGACCGCCGTCGCCCTGCACCGCGCCGCCTACCTGCTCTACCAGGACCGCCGCCGCTACGCCGGGGGCATCCTGGTGGTCTCGCCGACCCCGCTGCTGGTCTCCTACACCGAGGGCGTGCTGCCCGCGCTGGGCGAGGAGGGCCAGGTCGCCATCCGGGCGGTCGGCTCGCTGGTGGACGGCATCGAGGCGGGCACGTACGACACCCCCGAGGCGGCCCGGGTCAAGGGCTCGGGCCGGATGGTGCAGCTGCTGCGCCGGGCCGCCCGCGCGGCCCTGGAGCTGGGCGCGCCGCAGGAGCTGAAGGTCGTCGCCCGCGGCGAGGTGCTGAAGCTCGACGCCTCCCGGCTGAAGGCGGTGCGCGGCAACGTGGTGGGCTCCGGCGGCACCCCGCTGAACCTGCTGCGCCCGCGTGCCCGCCGGCTGCTGCTGGACGCCCTGTGGCAGCAGGCCACCAGGGACCTGCCGAAGCCCGCGGATCACTACGCCCGCGAGCAGCGCCAGGAGGAGAAGGAGTCCTTCGACGAGTACGTCTCGGACGAGGCGTCGTTCCTGGACTTCCTGGACGCCTGGTGGCCGGCGCTGACCCCGCGCGGGGTGCTGGGCACGCTGCGCCAGCACCGGCACATCAACCGGATCGCCCGCCGCGCCGTCACCCCGGACGAGGCCCGGCTGCTGGCCGCCTCGTGGCGCCACCTGTCGGCGCGGGGCGAGGGCGCGCTGTCCGCGCACGACGTGGCGCTGATCGACGAGCTCCAGGTGCTGCTCGGCGAGCCGGCCCGGCCGAAGGTCCGCGAGGTGGACGCGGTGGACCTGCTGAGCGGCCTGGAGGAGGTCACCACCTTCGCCGACCGCAGCGCCCGCCAGCGCGACCGCCAGCCGGTCGAGCGCAAGGAGTACGCGCACATCATCGTGGACGAGGCGCAGGACCTCACCCCGATGCAGTGGCGGATGATCGGCCGCCGGGCCCGGATGGCCACCTGGACGATCGTCGGCGACCCGGCGCAGTCCTCCTGGCCGTTCCCGCAGGAGGCCCAGGCCGCGCTGGACGAGGTGCTCTCCGGCAAGCCGCGCCGCCGTTTCACGCTGACCGTGAACTACCGCAACCCGGCCGAGATCGCCGAGGTCGCGGCGAAGGTGCTGGCGCTGGCCGCGCCGGGCACCCCGTCGCCGAGCGCGGTGCGCCGCGTCGGCGTGGAGCCGCGCTTCGCGGCCACCACCGACCCCTCGCCGGAGGCTTTCGGCAAGGCCGCCAGGGCGGAGCTGGAGCGGCTGCTGGGCGAGGTGGACGGCACCGTGGCGATCGTGGTGCCGATGGACCGCCGGGACGAGGCGGCCGGCTGGGCCGAGGGCCTGGGCGGGCGCGTGGTGGCGCTGGGCAGCCTGGAGGCCAAGGGCCTGGAGTACGACGCGACCGTGGTGGCCGACCCGACCGGCATCGCCGGCGAGTCGGAGGCCGGGCTGCGGGTGCTGTACGTGGCGCTGACCCGCGCGACCCAGCGGCTGACCGTGCTCTCCGGCCCGGACGACCTGCCGGACGCGGCCGGCGTGCCCGCGCTGCTGCACGGCTGACGGCCCCTACGGGCCCCGTCGCACTCCGGCGGGGCCCGACCGGGTCCGACGGAAGAAGGCCCCTCACCGGCTGGTGAGGGGCCTTCAGACGTTTATGACACCGACCCGCCATGCTCGCCTCGCGGCAAGTGGTCCCTCGAAGGGACGAAGGTTGGGCCCGGGGGCTTGGATCGAGCCGGTGTCCCGTCCAATGTAACGCATCGGCCCGGAGAGGCAAGGAGCGAGTGGCGGGGACCGGCGGCCTTCGGGTGTGATTGTCGGGTCCGCACACTCAATGAACGTTATTTCTGGCTACCCCTTGGAAGGTGCGACGATCGAGGCCTAGCATGCGCAGGCGATGCCTTCAACAAAATGTTGAGCCTGCGGGATCAGACGGAAGAAGGAAGCGTCGATGGCGACGGTGCCCAGTGTCTCCAACTCGATCACGGTACGGCTGGAGGTCCCGGCCCGGGGCAACGCCGTCAGTGCGATCACCACGGCCGTGGAGTCCTCCGGCGGTTCGGTGACCGGTCTCGACGTCACCGCCTCCGGCCTGGAGGCGCTGCGGATCGACGTCACGGTGGCGGCGTCCTCGGTCGCGCACGGCGAGGAGATCGTCGAGAAGCTGCGCGCGATCGACGGCGTGTCGATCGGCAAGGTCTCGGACCGCACCTTCCTGATGCACCTCGGCGGCAAGATCGAGATGTCCTCGAAGCTGCCGATCCGCAACCGTGACGACCTCAGCATGATCTACACCCCGGGTGTCGCCCGGGTCTGCATGGCGATCGCGGAGAACCCCGAGGACGCCCGTCGCCTGACCATCAAGCGCAACAGCGTCGCCGTGGTCACCGACGGCTCGGCCGTGCTGGGCCTGGGCAACATCGGCCCGGAGGCCGCGCTGCCCGTCATGGAGGGCAAGGCGGCCCTGTTCAAGCGCTTCGCCGGGATCGACGCCTGGCCGATCTGCCTGGACACCCAGGACACCGACGAGATCGTCGCCATCGTCAAGGCGATCGCCCCGGGCTTCGCCGGGATCAACCTGGAGGACATCTCCGCGCCCCGCTGCTTCGAGATCGAGGCCCGGCTGCGCGAGGCCCTGGACATCCCGGTCTTCCACGACGACCAGCACGGCACCGCGATCGTGGTGCTGGCCGCCCTCACCAACGCGCTGAAGGTGGTCGGCAAGCCGATCGGCGACATCCGCGTGGTGATGTCGGGCGCCGGCGCCGCCGGCACCGCGATCCTCAAGCTGCTGATGGCGGCCGGCGTCGAGCACGCCACCGTGGCGGACGTGCGGGGCGTGGTCCACCTGGGCCGCGAGGACCTCAACGAGAACCTGCGCTGGATCGCCGAGCACACCAACCGCTCGGGCCGCACCGGCAGCCTCAAGGAGGCCGTGGCGGGCGCCGACGTGTTCATCGGCGTCTCCGCCCCGAACGTCCTGGACGGCGACGACCTGGCCACCATGGCCGAGGACGCGATCGTCTTCGCGCTGGCCAACCCGGACCCGGAGGTCGACCCGGCCATCGCCCGGCAGACCGCCGCCGTGGTCGCCACCGGCCGCAGCGACTTCCCGAACCAGATCAACAACGTGCTGGTCTTCCCGGGCGTCTTCCGCGGCCTGCTGGACGCCCAGAGCCGCACCGTCAACACGGAGATGATGATCGCCGCCGCCCGGGCGCTGGCCACCACCGTGGCCGACGACGAGCTGAACGCCAACTACATCATCCCGAGCGTGTTCCACAAGGACGTCGCCAAGACCGTCGCCTCCGCGGTGCGCGAGGCGGCCCTGGCGGGGGCCCAGGAGGACCGTACGCCGGCCCGTCCGACCCCGGGCATCGTCGGCACCCTCGACACCTCCGCGTTCCCCACCGTCAAGCTCTGACGGCCGGATCGGGCGACGTGTCGCAGATCGCTCAAATGTGCGAATAGTGACCATACCCGCCCAGCTCGCCCCGAACCCTTGCGACACAAGGGCGAGGGGCGTGTTTGGGCTTGTCAGTCGTAGGGCGTACCGTAGCCCTGCACGGGGCAGGCGTGTCCGACAAGTACGGAACGTCCCCCTGGTCTTCCGGCGTGTCGTCCCGACCGCCGCCCGCGCCCGGTCCGCCGGAGCCGACGGAGCGTCACACCTCCAACGGGCGGGCGAGGTTCGGGTGGCTCGGCCGGGGCCCGATTGGCTTTCTCGGGGCCGGTCGGGGCAGGATTCGTACCCAGGCGGGCGGGCGGGCCTTCGACGGCCCAGGCGCGCGGCATCGGGTGCGGACCCGGCCTGCGACCACGCATTGCCTGCATGAGCACAGTGTGCGGACCTGCGGCCCATCCGGGTGCCCCCCGGTGGGAGTACCGATGGGCCCCCGCGCACCGCAAGCGAACAGACCACAGGAGTACACATGAACCGCAGTGAGCTGGTGGCCGCGCTGTCCGAGCGCGCCGAGGTGACCCGCAAGGACGCCGACGCCGTTCTGGCCGCCTTCGCCGAGATCGTCGGCGAGGTCGTCGCCAAGGGCGACGAGAAGGTCACCATCCCCGGTTTCCTGACCTTCGAGCGCACCCACCGCGCTGCCCGCACCGCCCGCAACCCGCAGACCGGCGAGCCGATCCAGATCGCCGCGGGCTACAGCGCCAAGGTGAGCGCCGGCTCCAAGCTGAAGGAAGCCGCCAAGGGCGCTGCCTGAGCCACCCCTTGAACGCCCGAGAGGCCGGGCTCCCCGCTGGGGAGCCCGGCCTCTCGCCGTTGCCGCGGGCGGACCGTCAGGCGTCGACCAGCTGCTCGCTGGGCAGCTCGACGTGGGCGCCCAGGTCGCGCAGCTTGTCCATGAAGTTCTCGTAGCCGCGGTTGATCAGGTCGATGCCGTGCACGGTCGAGGTGCCCTCGGCCGCCAGCGCCGCGATCAGGTACGAGAAGCCGCCGCGCAGGTCCGGGATGACCAGCTCGGAGCCGATCAGCTTGGACGGGCCGGAGACGACCGCGGAGTGCAGGAAGTTGCGGGCGCCGAAGCGGCACGGGGTGCCGCCCAGGCACTCGCGGTAGAGCTGGATGTGCGCGCCCATCTGGTTCAGCGCGCCGGTGAAGCCGAGCCGCGACTCGTACACCGTCTCGTGGACGATGGACAGGCCGGTGGCCTGGGTCAGCGCGACCACCAGCGGCTGCTGCCAGTCGGTCTGGAAGCCCGGGTGCACGTCGGTCTCCAGGGCGATCGCCTTGAGCTCGCCGCCCGGGTGCCAGAAGCGGATGCCCTCGTCGTCCACCTCGAAGGCGCCGCCGACCTTCCGGAAGGTGTTCAGGAAGGTCATCATCTCCAGCTGGCGGGCGCCGCGGACGTAGATGTCGCCCTTGGTGGCCAGCGCCGCGCAGGCCCAGGAGGCCGCCTCCAGGCGGTCCGGCAGCGCGCGGTGGTTGTAGCCGTTCAGCTCGTCCACGCCGGTGATCAGGATCGTCCGGTCGGTGCCCAGCGTGATGATCGCGCCCATCTTCTGCAGCACGCAGATCAGGTCGACGATCTCCGGCTCGATGGCCGCGTTGCGCAGCTCGGTGACGCCCTCGGCGAGGACGGCGGTCAGCAGCACCTGCTCGGTCGCGCCGACCGACGGGTAGGGCAGCTCGATCTTGGTGCCGCGCAGCCGCTGCGGGGCGACCAGGTAGGTGCCCTGCGGGTGCTTCTCGATGGTGGCGCCGAACTGGCGCAGCACCTCGAAGTGGAAGTCGACGGGACGGCCGCCGATGTCGCAGCCGCCGAGGCCGGGGATGAAGGCGTGGCCGAGGCGGTGCAGCAGCGGGCCGCAGAACAGGATCGGGATCCGCGAGGAGCCGGCGTGGGCGTCGATGTCGGCGACGTTGGCGCTCTCGACGTGCGAGGGGTCGAGGATCAGCTCGCCGTCCTCGTCACCGGTGCGCACGGTCACGCCGTGCAGCTGCAGCAGGCCGCGGACCACCTTGACGTCGCGGATGTCCGGGACGTTGCGCAGTCTGCTGGGGCCCTGCCCGAGGAGGGCGGCGACCATGGCCTTGGGCACCAGGTTCTTCGCACCGCGGACGCGGATCTCGCCTTCGAGCGGGTTTCCGCCATGGACCAGCAGGACGTCGTCGGTCATCGTTCTCGCAATCCGGGGTGCCAGAGGAGTCGGGGGGAGGGGCTCCGGGAGAGAGCCGGTGGTGGACCGGTCGTACGGGCGCGCTCGGGCCCCCGGCGAAACCGAGTCGGCACCGTATAAGGGCGTCCACCAGACGTAGATGGTAGTAGGCGCTCCGTTGGTTCCCGTGAACCTCTCCCGTGATGGTGCTCTCTCCGGGCCCGCGCCCGCCCCCCGGTGCGGCCGTACGGGTGTTCTTCCGCCATGCGGGTCAAAGCGCGTTGCGGTGTCCGAGCGGTGCCGTTCTGCGGGATCATGTGGGCATGACGGCGGCCCATTCGCACGGAGGCCGGTCCCACACCGGCTGTCTGCTCGTCGCGACGCCCCTGCTCACCGACCCGAACTTCGCGCGGGCGGTGGTGCTGCTCCTCGACCACGACGTCGAGGGGGCGCTCGGCGTGGTCCTCAACCGGCCGACGCCGGTCGAGGTGGGAAGTGTGCTGGACGGCTGGAACAGACTCGTCGGGCAGCCGGCCGTGGTGT
This sequence comes from Kitasatospora sp. NPDC058444, assembly GCF_042721415.1. Classification (NCBI taxonomy): domain Bacteria; kingdom Bacillati; phylum Actinomycetota; class Actinomycetes; order Kitasatosporales; family Streptomycetaceae; genus Kitasatospora; species Kitasatospora sp. NPDC058444. Next base: position 21,280 of record NZ_JBHXLL010000009.1, read on the forward strand.
TCCAGGGCGGCCCGGTGGCGCTGGACTCGGCACTCGGCCTCGCGGTGGCACCGGGGGAGCCGGGCACCGGCGAGCCGCTCGGCTGGCGCCGGGTGCACGGCGCGATCGGCCTGGTGGACCTGGAGGCGCCGCCCGAGGTGCTGGCCGGCGAGCTGGGCAGCCTGCGGATCTTCGCCGGGTACGCCGGCTGGTCGCCGGGACAGCTGGAGGCGGAGCTGGAGAGCGGCGCCTGGTACCTGGTGGACTGCGAGCCCGGGGACGTCTCCAGCCCCGAGCCGGAGCGGCTGTGGCGCTCGGTGCTGCGCCGCCAGCGCGGCCCGCTCGCCCTGCTGGCCACCTACCCCGACGACCCGACGATGAACTGAGCCGGCCGGCCCCGCGCCGCGATACTGGCCCGGTTTCCGGAGGCCCCCATAGACTTGGCACCCATGAGCACTCTTGAGCCCGAGCGCGGCCTCGGCACCGGCACCCTGGTCGAGCCCATCCCGCAGGTGTCCAACGGGGACGGCGACCACGAGCGCTTCGCGCACTACGTCCAGAAGGACAAGATCATGGAGAGCGCGCTCTCCGGGTCTCCCGTGGTGGCGCTCTGCGGCAAGGTGTGGGTGCCCGGGCGCGACCCGAAGAAGTACCCGGTCTGCCCGATGTGCAAGGAGATCTACGACGGCATCGGCAAGCCGCAGGGCGGCGACGGCGACAACAAGAAGTAGTCCGCGGCGCTCCGCCGGTCCGCGGCGATCGGCGGGTCCGCGGCGCTCCGCGCAACGCCGTTTTGCATAGCACCCCCGTTCTCCCGGTGGTCTATGCCAATCGTTCGGGGGTGGGCAGGATGTCGGAATGGACCTCATTCCCGCACCTTCGAGTGCCGCCCGCCGCCCGGACGAGGACTACCCGCTCGACGCCGCCACCACGCTGACCGCACCCCCCGCGCTGGCCGACGCCGAGCGCTGGCTGCGGGCCACACTGTCCGCCGCCACCGGCCTGCCGCTCGGCCCGGGCCGGCCGGGGGCGGGCATCGAGCTGGTCGAGGACGCGGCGCTCGCCGCCGAGGCGTACCGGATCACGGTGCGCCCCGGTCACGCCCTGCTCGCCGCGGGCGGCCCGGCCGGCGCGCTGTGGGGCGCGCAGACCCTGCGGCAGCTGCTCGGGCCGGACGCCTACCGCCGCTCTCCGCTGCGCCGCGAGGGCTGGGTGCTGCCCGGCGCCGACATCGCGGACGCCCCCCGGTTCGGCTGGCGCGGCGCGCTGCTCGACGTCGCCCGGCACTTCCTGCCCAAGTCCGACGTGCTGCGCTTCGTCGACCTGATGGCCGCGCACAAGCTCAACGTGCTGCACCTGCACCTGACCGACGACCAGGGCTGGCGGATCGAGATCAAGCGCTACCCGAGGCTGACCGGGCGCGGCGCCTGGCGGGAGCGCTCGATGGTCGGGTACCGGGCCGGACAGCGCCGCGACGACCGCCCGCACGGCGGCTACTACACCCAGGACGACCTGCGCGAGATCGTCGCCTACGCGGCCGCCCGCGGGGTCACCGTCGTCCCGGAGGTCGACCTGCCCGGCCACACCCAGGCCGCCGTCGCCGCCTACCCCGAGCTGGGCAACACCGACGTGGTGGACACCGCCGCGCTCGGGGTCTGGACCGACTGGGGGGTGAGCCACCACGTGCTCAACGCCTCCGAGGAGACCCTGCGCTTCTTCGAGGGCGTGCTGGAGGAGGTCCTGGAGCTCTTCCCGTCCGAGTTCATCCACCTCGGCGGCGACGAGTGCCCCAAGGAGCAGTGGAAGGACAGCGCCGCCGCGCAGGCCCGGATCCGCGAGCTCGGCCTGGCCAACGAGGACGAACTGCAGAGTCACCTCATCCGGCACTTCGACGGCTGGCTGGCCGAGCGCGGCCGCCGGCTGATCGGCTGGGACGAGATCCTGGAGGGCGGGCTCGCGCCGGGCGCCGCCGTCTCCTCCTGGCGCGGCTTCGGCGGCGGGGTCGCCGCCGCGAAGGCCGGGCACGACGTGGTGATGTGCCCCGAGCAGCACGTCTACTTCGACCACCGGCAGGCCGACGGACCGGACGAGCCGATCCCGGTCGGTTTCGTGCGCACCCTGGAGGACGTCTACCGGTTCGAGCCGGTCCCGAAGCAGCTGGACGAGGCCGCCGCCCGGCACGTGATCGGCACCCAGGCCAACCTGTGGAGCGAGTTCATGGACAGCGCCCGGGACATCGACTACCGGGCCTTCCCCCGGCTGGTCGCCTTCGCCGAGGTCGCCTGGTCCGAGCTGCCCGCGGAGCCGGCCGAGCGGGACTTCGCCGGCTTCGAGCAGCGGCTGACGGCGCACCTCGGGGTGCTGGACGCGCTGGGCGTCGAATACCGCCCGGCGGACGGTCCGCACCCGTGGCAGCGCTGGCCCGGAGTGGTCGGCCGGCCGATCGAGGGCCCGCCGCCGGTCCGCTAGTCCGACCCGTTGGTCCTACCCGCGGGGAACTTCTGAGCGGTCGTCCGACGTCAAGAACTGATGAACATCTGCCCTGGCCCGGAGCGGGTCGGGGCAGATACCGCCCGGTATCAGTCCCAATCGGGCAGTCCCGTTCACCGGTCCCGAAATGATCATCGAGCATTGTGTGCCAGAGTTGCCCAACCCGGCCCGATCGCCCGTACCCTACGGGCCAGGCCGGGCTGCTGACGCAGGACGGCACGGCCGAAGGCCGGCGGGCGGCAGGCGATCGATGAGCAAGTGGAGCACGGTGGGACCCAGGTGAACCGGACGATCATGCTGCCGGCCTCCCTCGACGAGGCCGTCGACGCGCTGGCCGCCGCCCCGGCCGCGGTACCGGTGGCCGGAGCCACCGACCTGATGGAGGCCGTCAACGCCGGCCGGCTGCGACCCGCCGCCCTGGTCGGCCTCGGTCGGATCACCGAACTGCGCGGCTGGCGCTACGAGGACGGCGGCACCGCCGTGCTCGGCGCCGGACTCACCCACGCCCGGATGGACCGCCCCGACTTCGCCGCGCTCATCCCCGCGCTCGCCGACGCCGCCCGCACCGCCGGCCCGCCGCAGGTCCGCAACGTCGGCACCCTCGGCGGGAACATCGTCACCGCCGCCCCGGCCGGCGACACCCTCCCGGTGCTCACCGCGCTGGAGGCCAGCGTCACCCTGGCCCGGGCCGGGGGCACCCGCGAGGTGCCGGTCAGTCACCTGCTCACCGGGCTCGACCCGGTGCGCCCCGGCGAACTGCTCACCTGGGTGCGCGTCCCGCTGCTGCACGCCCCGCAGGTCTTCCTCAAGGCCACCGGCCGCAGCGGCCCGGCCCGCGCCACCGCCTCCGTCGCCCTCGTCCTCGACCCGGCCCGGCGCTCGGTGCGCTGCGCCGTCGGGGCCGTCGCCCCGGTGCCGCTGCGCCCGCTGGAGGCCGAGGCCTGGGTGGCCGGCTGCATCGACTGGGACGGCAGCCGGGAGATCGACCCGGCCGCGACCGCCGCCTTCGGCGAGTACGTGGCCGCCGCCTGCGTCCCCGACAACTACGGCGCCGAGGGCGCCTGGGAGGCCGTGACCGAGGGGCCGACGGCGGCCGCGGTTCGGTTGCGGCGTACCGTATCGGTGCTGGCCCGACGGGCACTGGGAAGGGCGCTGAAGTGACCACAGACCCCATCGAGACCCTGGACGCCGACCCGCTCGGCCTCTCCCCACAGGTCAGCCGCGAGCTGCGCCCGTGCGCCTCGTACACGCTGCGGGTCAACGGTTTCGAACGGCCCGTCACCGACGCCTGGATCGGCGAGAGCCTGCTCTACGTGCTGCGCGAGCGGCTCGGCCTGGCCGGCGCCAAGGACGGCTGCGAGCAGGGCGAGTGCGGGGCCTGCTCGGTGCAGGTGGACGGCCAGCTGGTGGCCGGCTGCCTGGTGCCCGCCGCGCTGGCCGCCGACAGCGAGATCAACACCGTCGAGGGCCTGTCCGCCGCCGGCGGCGCGAGCGACGTCCAGCAGGCGCTGGCCGCCTCCGGCGCCGTCCAGTGCGGCTACTGCACCCCCGGCATGGCGATGGCGGTGCACGACCTGCTCCAGCGCAACCACCGGCCCACCGAGGTGGAGGCCCGGCAGGCCCTGTGCGGCAACCTCTGCCGCTGCACCGGCTACCGGGGCGTGCTGGCCGCCGTCCAGACCGTCGCGGACGCCCGGGCGCTGGAGGCCGAGGAGGCGGAGGAGGCCGCCGCGCAGGCCGCCGGGCCCGCTCCCGAGGCGCCGACCCAGCCGGTCGCCGTGGCGACCGCCGGGCATCCGGCGGAGGTGCCGGTCGAACCCGGGCAGGCCGTCGAGCCGCCGGTCTACGCCGACGCCGAGGCCTGGATCGAGCACGTCCCGCAGCAGCCCGTCGAGGCCCACCCGGTCCCCGACCCGGTCGCCCACCCCGCGGAGCAGCACCCCGTCGGCCACCACCCCGCGGAGCAGCACCCGCAGCACCACCCGGGGCAGCACCCTCAGCACCACCCGGGGCAGCACGGCGTCGAGCCGGCCCCGGCCGGGTCGCCGTACGGCGACCCCCAGGGCGGCTACGACACCGGCGTGTACGACACCACCGTGCTGGCCCCGATCCGGGACACCATCCCCGCCCAGGCCGCCGACGACCAGGTCTACTACCCGCCGCAGGGCTACCCCGAGCAGCCGTACCAGGCCACCCCCGCGCACGGCACCTACCTGCCCTACCCGGACGGCCACCCGCAGCAGAACGGCTACGACACCGGGTACGACGCCCCGGTCTACGAGCCCACCCCCGCGCACGGAACGCCGCTGCCCGGCGCCGCCCACGACGGCACGCCGCCGCACGGCACCCCGTACGCCGACCCGCACCCGCACGGTGCCCCGGCCGAGGGCGGCGCCCCGGCCGGTGTCCCGTACGGCGCCACCCCCGCCCACGGCATCCGGCTCCCCGAGGACGACCACGCATCATGACGTCGCCTACCGACATCGGCGCAGCACTCCAGCAGGACGGCGGCGAGGGCGGCGCACCGGAGCCGATCGGCCTGGGCAGCTCCCCGCTGCGCGGTGACGCGCTGCCCAAGGCGCTCGGCATCTACCCGTACGCGGCCGACCTGTGGGCCGAGGGGCTGCTGTGGGGCGCGGTGCTGCGCTCGCCGCACCCGCACGCCCGGATCCGCGGCATCGACACCTCGGCCGCGCTGGCGCTGCCCGGCGTGCACGCCGTGGTCACCGCCGCCGACCTGCCGCCCGGCCCGGACGGCACCCCCGACGGCGCCCCGGCCGGGCCGATCGTCGCCGACCGGCCGGTGCTGGCCGCCGGCGTGGTGCGCCACCACGGCGAGCCGATCGCCGCGGTGGCCGCCGACCACCCGGACACCGCCCGGCTGGCGGTCGGCCTGATCGCGGTCGACTACGAGCCGCTGGAGGCCGTCACCGACCCGGAGCAGGCCTTCACCGCGCCGCCGCTGCACCCGGACGGCAACCTGTTCCGCCACCTGCCGCTGCGCACCGGGGACCCGGACGCGGTCGGCGAGATCGTCGTCGAGGGCCTCTACCAGGTCGGCCGGCAGGACCCGGCCCCGCTCGGCGCCGAGGCCGGGCTGGCCGTGCCCCGCCCGGACGGCGGCGTCGAGCTGCACCTGTCCTCCACCGACCCGCACGGCGACCGCGACCGCACCGCCGCCTGCCTGGGCCTGGAGCCGGACCGGGTCCGGCTGGTGGCCACCGGCGTGCCCGGCGCCACCACCGACCGCGAGGACATCTCGTTCCAGGTCACCCTGGCCCTGCTGGCGCTGCGCACCGGCCGCCCGGTGAAGATGACGCTCACCCGCGAGGAGTCCTTCCACACCCACACCTCGCGCCACCCCGCGCTCCTGCGCTACCGCCACCACGCCGACGCCGAGGGCACGCTGGTGAAGGTCGAGGCGCAGATCCTGCTGGACGGCGGCGCCTACGCGGACGTCTCCGCCGAGGCGCTGGCCGCCGCGACGGCCTTCTCGGCCGGTCCGTACGTCTGCCCGAACGTCTTCGTGGACGCCTGGGCGGTGCGCACCAACAACCCGCCGGCCGGCCGGATGCGCGGCGAGGGCGCCCTCCAGGCCTGCTTCGCGTACGAGTCGCAGCTGGACCAGCTGGCCGCCCGGATCGGCGTGGACCCGGTGGAGATCCGCCGCCGCAACGCGATGTCCACCGGCGACCCGCTGCCCACCGGACAGGCCGTCACCTGCCCGGCGCCGGTGCGGGCCCTGCTGGACGCGGTGGCGGCCGAGCCGCTGCCGGCCCTGCCGGTGGACGACCCGGACGCCGAGTGGCTGCTGCCGGGCGGGCCCGGCGGCGCCGGCGACCCGGCGGCGGTGCGGCGCGGCATCGGCTACGCCGTCGGCATGGTGCACATGCTGGGCGCCGAGGGCGAGGACGAGGTCTCCACCGCGACCGTGCGGGTCAGCGGCGACCACGCCACGGTGATCTGCGCGGCGGTCGACGCCGGGCAGGGCTTCGCGACGCTGGCCCGGCAGATCGTGCAGACCGTGCTGGGCGTCAGCGAGGTCTACATCGCCCCGGCCGACAGCGACCAGTCGATCGCCGGGCCGTCCGCCCGAGGCCGGCACACCTGGGTCTCCGGCGGTGCCGTGGAGCGGGCCGCGCTGATGGTCCGCCACCAGCTGCTGCAGCCGATCGCGGCGAACTTCGGGATGTCGGCGGAGCTGCTCCAGATCGCCGACGGCAAGATCACCTCGTACGACGGGGTGCTCGGCATGCCGGTCGCCGAGGCGCTGGAGGGCAAGGAGCTGTGGGCCACCGCGCAGTGCCGCCCGCACCCCACCGAGCCGCTGGACGAGGCCGGGCAGGGCGACGCCTTCGTCTCGATCTCGTTCTGCGCGATGCGCGCGGTGGTGGACGTGGACATCGAGCTGGGCGCGGTCCGGGTGGTCGAGATGACCGTCGCCCAGGACGTCGGCCGGGCGCTGAACCCGCGCCAGATCGAGGACCGGATCGAGGCGGGTGTGGCCCAGGGCGTGGGCCTGGCGCTGCTGGAGGACCTGCGGACGGAGGGCGGGGTGCTGCAGAACCCCTCGCTCACCGGCTACCGGCTGCCCACCGCGCTGGACACCCCGGAGGTGCGGATCGCCGCGCTGCTGGAGGAGCGCGACGTGGTGGCCCCGTTCGGCGCCAAGGCGGTCGGCGCGGTTCCCGCGGTGGTCGCCCCGGCGGCCGTTGCCGCGGCCGTGCGCGCGGCCACCGGCCTGCCGGTCGGGCGGCTGCCGATCCGGGCGGAGGACGCCGTCACCTCCTGACCGGGGCTCCCGGGAGAACCGGGGGCTCCCGGGAAGACGGGGGCTCCCGGGAAAAGGAAAAGCAGAAAGGAATTGCCGGCCGACTTCCGGAGTCGACCGGCAATTCCTTTTCCGGCGAGGCCATGGCGGGAATCGAACCCGCGTGCACCGCTTTGCAGACGGTTCCCTAAGCCACTCGGGCACACGGCCAGTGAATTCATGGTGGCCGATCCGGGGGAGAGGGGTCAATGCCCTTTTGTAAATTCTGTATGGCAGTGTGTGCTACGGTCGGAGGCAGGTGGCGTCATTTCCGCCACCCCGGACGAGCGCGTCGTACCCGGTGACGACAAGACGGCGCAGTTCAGCGGCAATCCGGCCGCTGCGGACTGCGGAGGTACCACCGTCATGGCCTGGCTCGTTCTGATCCTCTCGGGTCTCCTGGAGACCGTGTGGGCGGTCGCCCTGGAATCGTCCAAGGGCTTCACCCGGCTCGTTCCCAGCCTCGTCTTCGGCGTCGCACTGCTGTTCAGCATGGGCGGTCTGGCGTACGCGATGCGCACCATTCCGATCGGTACCGGCTACGCCGTCTGGGTCGGCATCGGCGCGGTCGGCACCGCGGTCTACGGCATGGCCGTCCTGGGGGACGCGGTGACCATGGCCCGGATCGGCTGCCTGCTGCTGATCGTCTCCGGCGTGGTGGGCCTCAAGGTGCTGCACTGACCCTCGCGGCGCGCGTCGCACGTGCCGTCCCGGGCTCGTCCTAGGTCCCGGGACCCAGGCGATCACCGACCCGGGTCAGGGGTCATCGCGGCTGACGGCTCTTACCATGTCACGTATGACCACTGCCTCCCCCACCTCGGTCGACCCCGTACCGATATCCCCCGACGACGACCCCGGCGGCGGGGTCATGGACGGCCGCTACCGCGCGCTGACGCTGGGGATCGTCTCGGTGGTCCTGGTGATCGCCTTCGAGGCGACGGCCGTCAACACCGCGATGCCGACCGCGGCCCGCCAACTGCACGGCGTCCCGCTGTACGCCTTCGCCTTCTCCGGCTACTTCACCAGCACCCTGTTCGCCCTGGTCGTCTCCGGCCAGTGGTGCGACCGGCGCGGCCCGCTGCGGCCGCTGTTCACCGGCATCGCGGTGTTCGGCGTCGGCCTGGTGGTCGCCGGGACGGCGCCCGGGATGTGGGTGTTCGTGGCCGGGCGGTCGATCCAGGGCCTGGGCGGCGGGCTGGTGATCGTCGCCCTGTACGTGGTGGTCGGCCGGGCCTATCCCGAGCGGCTGCGGCCGTCCGTGTTCGCGGCCTTCTCCTCGGCCTGGGTGCTGCCCTCGATCGTCGGCCCGCTGGTCGCCGGGGCCGTCACCCAGCACCTGGGCTGGCGCTGGGTGTTCCTGGCGGTGCCGGCGCTGATCCTGCTGCCGCTGGCCGTGATGGGCCCGGCGCTGGCCCGCTCCGAGCGCGAGCACCCGGTGGCCAAGGGCGGCGGGTTCGACCGCCGCCGCACCCGGCTGGCCGCGATGGCGGCGGTCGGCGCCGGCCTGGTGCAGTACGCCGGCCAGCGGCTCGACCCGATCGGGCTGATCCCCGGGGCGGCCGGGGCGGCGCTGCTGGTGCCGGCCGTCCTCGGGCTGCTGCCCGCCGGGACGCTGCGCGCGGTGCGCGGGCTGCCGGCGGTGATCCTGCTGCGCGGGGTGGCGGCGGGGGCGTTCTTCTCCGCCGAGGTGTTCATCCCGCTGATGATGACCAGCCGGCGCGGCCTCTCGCCGACGCTGGCCGGGCTCACCCTGACCAGCGGCGGCCTGACCTGGGCGCTCGGCTCGTGGCTCCAGGGCCGGCCGGCCGCCGAGCGCTTCCGGGTGCCGATGATCAGGTTCGGCTTCGTGCTGACCGCCCTGGCGATCGGGGGCGCCGCGCTGGTGCTCGTCCCGGCGGTGCCGGCCTGGGTGGCCGCGGTCGCCTGGGGCTTCGGCGGCCTCGGGATGGGGCTGTCCATCGCCTCCGTCAGCGTGCTGATGATGAAGCTCTCCAGGCCGGAGGACGCCGGCGCCAACTCGGCCGCGCTCCAGATGAGCGACGCGCTGGGCAACGTGCTGCTCACCGGCCTGGCCGGGGTGCTGTTCGCGGCGCTGGGCGGCGGCTCGGTGGCCGCCCTCCACGACTCGGCGGAGGGCGCCGGGGCGCCCGGCGCCTTCGCGGTGGTGTTCCTGACCAGCGTGGGGGTGTCGCTGCTGGGGGCGCTGCTCTCCGGGCGGGTCCGCGCCCGGGCCTGACGGTCAGCCGGCGGTGGCGCCGGCCGGGGCCGCGGCGGGGGCTGCGGCCCCCGCCGGGGCGCCGAGGAAGGCCTCCCAGCCGCCGGCCGGGGACTGCCCCGGGGCGAGGGTCTGGAGCTTGCGCAGCACCGCCGGGTCCTGGGCGTCCAGCCAGTCGACCAGCTGCCGGAAGGAGACCAGCCGGACGTCCGGCTTCTCCGCGATGGCCTTGAGGGCGTCCTCGACGGCGTTCATGTAGATGCCGCCGTTCCACTCCTCGAAGTGGTTGCCGATGACGTACGGCGCCCGGTTGCCGTTGTAGGCGCGGTCGAACCCCATCAGGTAGGCGTCGCGGGCCTGGGTCTGGAAGCCGGGGTGGAGCGCAGGGTCGGCCTTGGTGTTGGGGCCGCACTGGTTGTACATGATGTTGTAGTCCATCGAGAGCACCTGGAAGGTGTGCCCGGGGAACGGGATGGACTGCAGCGGGAGGTCCCACAGCGCGCCGCCCTGGATCTTCTGCGGCCACACCTGGGTGCCGTTGCCGCTGCTGTCGTAGCGCCAGCCGCGCTTGACCGCGGTGGGCAGCAGGTTGCGCTGGCCCTCCAGGCAGGGGGTGCGGCTGCCGATCAGCTCCTTGCGGTAGTCGAAGGGCAGCGCGGGCAGGTCGGTGAAGCCGGTGTTGGTGCGCCAGTTCGTCACGAAGTCCATCGCCTGCTGGATCTCGCTGTCCCACTCCTCCGGGGACCACCGGCCGACGCCCGTGGAGCCGCAGAAGTGGCCGTTGAAGTGGGTCCCGATCTCGTGGCCCTCCAGCCAGGCCGCGTGCACGTTCTCCAGGGTGTCGCGGATGTGCTGGTCGCTCAGGTAGCCGATGTCGGAGGCGCCGGCCTTGTGCTGCGGCGGGCGGTAGAGGTCCTTCTTCGACTCCGGCAGCAGGTAGAGGCCGCTGAGGAAGAAGGTCATCTTCGCGTCGTGCTCCTGGGCCAGCCGGCGGAAGCGGGCGAACAGGCCGTTGTCGAGCTCGCCGGCGCCGTCCCAGGAGAAGACCACGAACTGCGGCGGGCGCTGCCCGGGCCGCAGCTGCTCGGGGACGGGCTGGTGCGGCTGGGCACCGGTGTCCGAGGTGGAGCCGTCGCCGATCAGGACGGCCTGCGGCCGGGGGGCCGGGGCCGGGGCCGGGGTGGGGGTGGTGCCCTGCTCGTCGGCCGCGGCGGTGGCCGGGACGGCGCCGCCGGTCGCCCGCTCCCCGCCGGTGGCGTGGTTGCTGCCGCAGCCGGCCGCCAGGGTGGCGGCGGTGGCGGCGCCGGCCGTCAGCAGGGTGCGGCGTGAGAGGGCTTCCATGGTCACTCCGTTCGTGAGGCGGTGGGCGGCGTGCGGGAGTGCGGAGTCCGGTCGGACGCGTGGGCGGGGGAACCCGTAACCGGGTCAGCATGGCACGAGGGCGGGGCCGGTCGGGGCGGCGCAGCGCGCGGTCGTGAGTGATCGCCCGAACGCCGCAACCGATCGGGGCCGTGGAACCGTCGGTAGGTCGTGTCGGGCGTGTTCCCGCAGCGAGCGGATGCGGGAGGCGGCCGTCGCGCTCTGCGACCGGGCGCCCACGCGGCGCACGAAAAAGGCCGTCTGCCCTGCCGATCGGCGGGTGCCGATACGACCGTCGTATGGACGTGCCTTACAGTCCGTTCCGGTTGAATTGTTCCCAGGAAACTCCCAGGAAGCGGGATTCCGTCGGCAGAGGGGAGCGCCCGTGGGCGTCCAGCAGAGCAGGGGTCCGTGGCCGGGCACCCTGGCGGCGGGAGCCGCGCTGGTGCTCGGTGCCTGGCTGCTGCACGACGGGGGCTCGTCGCTGCCGCCGGTGCCGGGGGCCGGCCAGGCCCGGATCGGGATCGCGCCGGTCTCGATCGTTCCGCCGCTGGGCCCGTCCGCACCGACCCGGATCCGCATCCCGGCGGTGCGGCTGGACGCCCCGGTCACCCCGCTCGGGCTGGACGCCGAGGGCCACCTCCAGACCCCGCCCGAGTCGGACCGCAACCTGGCGGGCTGGTTCCGCGGCGGGGCCAGCCCCGGTCAGCGCGGCACCGCGATCCTCGCGGGGCACGTCGACAACAAGTCCGGACCCGCGGTCTTCTATCATCTGGGCGCGCTCCGTCGGGGGGATCGGATCGAGATCGTCCGGGCGGACGGCGCCACCGCCGTCTACCAGCTCTACTCCATCGAAGTGCACGACCGAAAGGACTTCCCGGACGACCGGGTCTATCGTCAGGCCGCTGACGCGCAGCTGCGGGTGATCACCTGTGGCGGTTCGTACAGCGAGGAACACGGCTACGACGGCAACGTCGTCGCCTACGGTTTCCTGGCCGACACCACCCTGCCGGGCAAAGCCGCATGACCACGCAGATCCTTGCCACCCGCTGGAACCCGATCGACTGGCCGCTCACCGAGGGCCTGATCCCGCACGCCGTGCTGGCGGCCGGCTGGGCGGCGCTGTTCGCGCTCGCCATCGGCCGCGACCGCCGATGGTGGCGGGTACGCCTGCCCGCCGCGCTGTTCACCGCCGCCGCGCTCAGCTGGCTGCTGGACGTCGTGGTCGACGGCTGGTGGCACCCCTTCCCCGAAGGCACCCCCCGGTACGTCACCGAGTGGATAGCCGTCGCCCTGCTCGGGCTCTGTCTCGCCGGCTACCGGATGAGCCGGCTCACCTGGAGGCGGCGCGGGATCGCGCTGGGCCTGAGCGGCCTGGTGCTGCTGATGGCCTCCTCCGAGGTCAACATCGGCTTCGGCCAGTTCCCGAGCGGGCGCGTGATGCTGGCGCCGTGGCTGACCAAGACCGACGGGCTGACCGCCACCAAGGCGGGCCAGGTCGTGAGCGCCCCGCCCGGCAACTCGCTGGAGGACCTCTGGAAGCCCCCGGCTGACCTGCCCCAGAAGGGCACCGTCTCGGTGGTGCCGATCCCCGGCACCAAGTCGGGCTTCAAGGCCCGCGACGCGTACGTCTACCTCCCGCCCGCCTACCAGGCCACCCCGCGGCCGCTGCTGCCGGTGGTCGTGATGATCACCGGTCAGCCCGGCATCCCGGGGGACTGGGTGCTCTCCGCGCAGATCAACGAGGCGCTGGACGCCTTCGCCGCGAACCACGGCGGCCTCGCGCCGATCGTGGTGATGCCCGATCAGCTCGGCTCGACCTGGAACAACACGCTCTGCTTCGACTCCAAGATCGCCAACGCCCAGACGTACCTGGCGGTGGACGTGCCGGACTGGGTCCACCAGAACCTCCAGGCCGCGACCGGCCGCACCGCCTGGGCGATCGGGGGCGCCTCCATGGGCGGCACCTGCGCGCTCCAGCTCGGCGTCAACGCGCCCGACGTGTACGGCACCGTCCTCGACATGTCCGGGCAGGAGGAACCGACCCTGGGCAGCCGGGAGCAGACCGTCAAGGCCGCGTTCGGTGGTGACGAGAAGAAGTTCGAGGCGGTCGATCCGCTCCATGTGATGGCCCGCAAGAAGTTCCCGGACACCAACGTCGCGTTGGTCGTCGGCGAGACCGACGAGGAGTTCAGACCGCAGATGCAGAAGGTCTACCAGGCCGCGCAGGCGGCCGGAATGAAGGCCAAGTTCGACCTGATGCCGGGCGGCCACGGCTGGGTCGTCTTCCGCCCCGGCATCGCCGAGCAGCTCCCGTGGCTCGCCCAGCAGACCGGGCTGACCCGGTGACCGGGGCGGGGACCGTGCTGGCCACCGTCGGCGAACAGCGCGGACCCGGGCCGGACGCCGAGCGCACGGCCGACCGGGGCACCGACCGGGCCCCGGTCACCCGCACGGCCGAGCCGCGCCCGCAGCGGGTCCGGCGGGCCGCCAGGGCGCTCGGCTCCCGGCTGCGCTCGGCGCCGCTGACGCTGACCCTGCTGGCCGGGCTCTGGCTGCTCGGCGCGGCCACCGGCAGCCTGGGCCACGGCCCGTCCGACCGGCTGCTGGACCGGGCCGGGATCGGCCTGTCCACGCTGGCCGAGGGTCACTGGTGGACGCCGGTCACCTCGATGTTCTGGTGCTCGGGCAGCGGCTCGTACGTGTTCACCAGCCTGCTGCTGCTCCTGGTCGGCCCGGCCGCCGAGCACCGGCTCGGGCGGCCGCGCACCCTCGCGGTGCTGGTCGGCGGGCAGGTCGTCGGCACCCTGCTGGGCACCGCGCTGGTCGCGGGCGGCTCCGCGGCGGGGGAGCAGTGGACCGTCTCGGTGGCCGACCAGATCTCGGTCGGCCCCGGCGTCGGCGTGTTCGCGCTGGCCGGGGTGCTCGGGTACCGCCTCACCGTGCTCTGGCGCCGCCGGCTGCACCTGCTGGTGCTGCTCGTTCCGCTGGTGATGACGCTGTACGTGGGCCACCTGCAGAGCGTCCAGCGGTGCGCCGCCGCGCTGGCCGGGCTCGGCCTTGGCGCGCTGGTCAGCCGGGGCCGCCCGCACCTGCGCTCCCACCGCTCCTCGCACTCCGAGACCCGGGTGCTGGTCGCGCTCTGCCTGGTCGCCGCCGCCTTCGGGCCGCTGCTGGCCTCGCTGTACGACAACGCCAGCGGGCCGTTCAACACCTTCTCCGAGCTGTACTTCTCGCACCGGCTCAGCCCGGACGAGGTCGCCGACTTCTGCGCGCTGTCGGCGCACGACTGCGCCCGCGCGCACGCCGTCGTGCGGATCTTCGACACTCCGGGCCGGATGATGGCCGCGCTCTTCCCGGCACTGCTGCTGGTGCTCGCCGAGGGGCTGCGCCGGGGGCTGCGGCTCGCCTGGCTGGTCACCGTGGCCACCGAGCTGCTCTGGGCGGCGCTGCTGTGCTGGCTGTACCTGGACGCCGGGCCGGTGAGCCGGGACGTGGTGCAGTACTTCGTCGAGGCGCTGCTGCTGCCGCTGCTGACCACCGTCCTGCTGGTGGTCACCCGCAAGCGCTTCCCGCTGCGGCTGTCCGGCCGCTCGGTGCGTCGGCTGGCCCTGGTGCTCGGCGGCGCGGCGTTCGCCTCCGCGGCCACCTACGTGGGGGTCGGGCGGCTGGCGGCCGGGGAGTTCGAGCCGGGGGCGACCGCCCGCCGGCTGGTGGCCGGGCTGCCGGCCCAGTTCCTGCCGCCCGCGTACAACGACCTGCTGCCGGACTACCCGATCGCGGTCGGGCCGGTGGCGCGCTTCCTGGAGACGTACTGCGGGCTGGCGTTCTGGGCCGTCGCGCTGGCCGTGCTGCTGTCCGTCTTCCGCCGCCCGGTGCTGCACACCGACACGGCGGCGGCCGCCCGGGCGCGGGCACTGCTGACCGAGCACGGCGGCGGGACGCTCTCGTTCATCGCCACCTGGGACGGCAACCACTACTGGTTCGACGAGGAGGGCCGGGCGGCCGTCGCCTACCGGGTGGTGGGCACCGTCGCGCTGACCACCGGCGACCCGTTCGGCGCGCCGGAGGACCGGGCCCGGGCGGTGGCCGGCTTCGCCCGGTACTGCGACGCGCGCGGCTGGACGCCGTGCTTCTACAGCGTCTGCGGCGAGACCAGGGCCGCCGCCGCGCAGCTCGGTTGGCGTTCGGTGCAGGTCGCCGAGGACACCGTGGTGCCGCTGCCCGAGCTGGCCTTCACCGGCCGCAAGTGGCAGGACATCCGCACCGCCCTCAACAAGGCCGGCAAGCAGGGCATCTCCGCGGAGTGGTGGGCGTACCACGAGGCGCCGCTCGCCCTGCGGGAGCAGATCCGGGCGATCTCCGAGGAGTGGGTCTCCGAGAAGGGCCTGCCGGAGATGGGCTTCACGCTCGGCGGGCTGGAGGAGCTGGACGACCCGGACGTGCGGGTGCTGATCGCGGTGGACGAGCAGCGGGTGGTGCACGGGCTGACCAGCTGGATGCCGGTGTACGAGGACGGCGTGCCGGTCGGCTGGACGCTGGACTTCATGCGCCGGCGCTCGGACGGCTTCCGCGGCGTCAGCGAGTTCCTGATCGCCTCGGCCGCGCTCGGCTTCAAGGAGGAGGGCGCCCGCTTCCTGTCGCTGTCGGGCGCGCCGCTGGCCCGCACCGGGCAGGACGAGGAGCCCACCGGGCTGCAGCGGATGCTGGACTGGATGGGCAAGGTGCTGGAGCCGGTGTACGGCTTCCGCTCGCTGCTGGCGTTCAAGGCGAAGTTCCAGCCGGAGTACCGGCCGATGTACATGGCGTACCCCGACCCGGCCGCGCTGCCCGGCATCACCAGGGCGATCGGCAAGGCGTACCTGCCGCACCTGACGGCGGCCCAGGGCGTCCGGCTGATGCGCAAGCTCTCGGGCTGATCCGCCCGGGAGGCGGGTGGGCGGCCGTACGGGCTTCCCGGGCCCCGGACCCGGGTCGCCGCCGACGGCTCACCGGCGAGCGGGCGACTCACCGGCCGGAGGCCGGCGGGCGCGTCACGGCCCGGAAGCGCGGGGGCGCTCCCGGCCGCCGCCGCCCGTCAGCCGAGCAGCTGGGCGAGCGCGCGGTCGGCGTCCAGGTGCAGGTGCTCCTCGCCCTCGGGGACGAGCAGCCGGCTGCGCCACAGGAAGCGGCGCAGGTCGGCGGTGTCGAACTGGAGCAGGGCGATGCCCTCGGGGGCCCGCAGCTCGACCATGGTGCGCCGGCCGACCGCGGGCCGGACGTGGACGTCGCCGACACCGGCCGGCAGCTCGATGCCGGCCGAGAGCAGCTGGCGCGCGAAGATCCAGACGATGTCCTCGGAGTCCCGGCGTTCGGCGGGGTCGTCCAGCGAGAACTCGGCCGGGAAGGCCATCCGGACGGCCAGCGGGTCCTCCGGCCGGTAGGAGAGCACCACCCGCAGCCGGACCGAGCGGTGGGTGGAGAGGATCAGGCGGGCCTGGACGGTCTCTTCGACGGTGCGCACGGGTGGTCCCTTCGGTTCGGTGCGAGGCCGCGCGGCGGCAGGTGGGGGTTGGTGCGGCCTCACCCTGGTGAGAGTCCCGGGACCGGTGGTGATTACCGGGTTTCACGGGACATCCCGTGTGATCCGGGTCACAGCGATTTCCGGCCGCGCGGGCCCGGCGCGGAGCCCCGCCTGGAGGCCCGAACGACGCCGGAACCGGTACGCTGGGCGGGTTGTCCGATCGCCGCCCGACCGCGGGGCGAGGCCGCGAAACCGCCTCTGACCTGCGATGATCCCCCCTCGGAGACCGTGAGTACTGCCGCCGCCTCCTCGTTGCCGCTCTTCTCCGACGCCCCGGAGCCGCAGGCGCCCGTCCGATCCGTCGGCCACGCCGCGCCCGCCGGTTCGCACCACCTCTCCCCGGCCTTCCCCGGCCGTGCCCCCTGGGGCACCGCGGGCAAGCTGCGGGCCTGGCAGCAGGGTGCCCTGGACAAGTACATCGAGACGCAGCCGCGCGACTTCCTCGCGGTCGCCACCCCGGGCGCGGGGAAGACCACCTTCGCCCTCACCCTCGCCTCGTACCTGCTGCACAACCACCTGGTGCAGCAGGTGACCGTCGTCGCGCCGACCGAGCACCTGAAGAAGCAGTGGGCCGAGGCCGCGGCACGGATAGGCATCCGACTGGACCCGGGGTACTCCTCCGGGCCGCTGTCCCGGGACTACCACGGCATCGTGGTCACCTACGCGGGCGTCGGGGTCAACCCGATGCTGCACCGCAACCGGACCGAGGCCCGCAAGACCCTCGTGATCATGGACGAGATCCACCACGCCGGTGACTCCAAGTCCTGGGGCGAGGCCTGCTTCGAGGCCTTCGAACCGGCCACCCGCCGACTGGCGCTGACCGGTACGCCGTTCCGCTCGGACACCAACCCGATCCCGTTCGTGGCGTACGAGGCCGGCGGCGACGGCATCCGCAAGTCCGTCGCCGACTACACCTACGGCTACGGGCACGCGCTGGCCGACCACGTCGTCCGCCCGGTGATCTTCCTCAGCTACAGCGGCAACATGCGCTGGCGCACCAAGTCCGGCGACGAGCTGGAGGCCCGGCTCGGCGAGCCGATGACCAAGGACCTGATCGCCCAGGCCTGGCGCACCGCGCTGTCCCCGCAGGGAGAGTGGATCCCGGCCGTGCTCCAGGCCGCCGACCGGCGCCTCACCGAGGTCCGCAAGGCGATCCCGGACGCCGGCGGGCTGGTCATCGCCACCGACCAGAACGTGGCCCGGGCGTACGCCAAGATGCTGCGCGAGATCAGCGGCGAGAAGGTCACCCTGGTGCTCTCGGACGAGACCGAGGCGTCCAAGCGGATCTCCGACTACGCGGAGGGGACCTCGCGCTGGATGGTCGCCGTCCGCATGGTGTCCGAGGGCGTCGACGTGCCCCGGCTCTGCGTCGGGGTGTACGCGACCTCGATCTCCACCCCGCTGTTCTTCGCCCAGGCCGTCGGCCGCTTCGTGCGCGCCCGCAAGCGCGGCGAGACCGCCTCCGTCTTCCTGCCGACCATCCCGCTGCTGCTGGGCTTCGCCAACGAGATGGAGCTCCAGCGCGACCACGTGCTGGACCGGCCGAAGAAGGAGGGCGAGGGCCTCTTCGACGAGGAGGACCGGCTGCTCGCCGAGGCCGAGCGGGCCAACGACGGGCCGGACGGCGCGGGCGGCGAGGAGTTCTCCTACGAGGCGCTGGGCTCCGACGCGGTCTTCGACCGGGTGCTGTACAACGCCATGGAGTTCGGCATGCAGGCCCACCCGGGGAGCGAGGAGGAGGAGGACTACCTCGGCATCCCGGGCCTGCTGGAGCCGGACCAGGTGCAGATGCTGCTCCAGAAGCGCCAGCACCGGCAGATCCAGCGCAGCAGGACCAAGCCCGCCGAGGAGGCCGACCTGCTGGAGCTGCCGGCAGAGCAGCGGCCGGTGGTCACCCACCAGGAACTGCGGGAGCTGCGCAAGGAGCTGAACGCGCTGGTGGCCGCCTGGCACCACCGCACCAGCCAGCCGCACGGCACCATCCACAACGAGCTGCGCCGCCAGTGCGGCGGGCCGCTCACCGCGCAGGCCACCGCCAACCAGCTCAACGCGCGGATCGCGAAGATCCGGGAGTGGGCCAAGTAACCGGACGGTCGGCGGGCTCCGTACGGCCCGTCCGCTCCGGCCCGTCCGCGCGCCGGGCGCGGGCGCGTCCGGACGTCGGACCGGCGGTGCCAGCGGACGTCGGACCCGGGGGCGCGTCCGGACATCGGACCGGGGGCGCGTCCGGACCCCGACACACCCGGCGAATCGCGGGGATTTGTCCGTAATCCGGAGCGGTGTTGAAGTCGATCACGCCCGAATTTTGGACAACCACTTCCGCCGCGTCATTTCCTTCACTACCTTTCCCCCACGCTCTTCCGCCGGGCAACCCCCGCGGGACGGCGTCGCGGGGCCGTGCGCGTCAGGGACGACGCCGTGCGGTCCGAGCGCGGCCACCCCCACCTGCGCGCGACACCGACCTGGGAACGGCGCCGCCCGCCCCGCGAGCGCCGCGGAAAGGATTGCCCGTCGTGACTGCCGAGACCTCCCAGACCCTGGACCGCGGCGTCCGGGTCCTCAAGCTCCTCGCCGACTCCGAGCGAGGGCTCACCGTCACCGAGCTGGCGGCCCGGCTGGCCGTCAACCGGACGGTGGTCTACCGGCTGCTGGCCACCCTGGAACAGCACGGCCTGGTCCGCCGGGACATCGGCGGGCGCGCCCGGGTGGGCCTCGGCGTGCTGCGCCTCGCGCACCGGGTGCACCCGCTGCTGCGCGAGGCCGCGCTGCCGGCCCTGCGCAGCCTCGCCGAGGACCTCGGCGCCACCGCCCACCTGACCCTGGTGGACGGCAACGAGGCACTGGCCGTCGCCGTGGTCGAGCCCAGCTGGACCGACTTCCACGTCGCCTACCGGACCGGTCTGCGCCATCCGCTCACCGAGAGCGCGGCCGGCCGGGCGATCCTGGAGGCGCGCACCTTCCCCAGCCAGCGCAGGCCCGAGCAGGGCTTCGTCATCACCCGTGCGGAGGAGCAGTCCGGCGCGAGCGGGGCGGCCGCCGCGCTGGTCGGACTGAGCGGCATCGAGGGCAGCGTCGGCGTGGTGATGCTGAACGGCATGGTGCCCGAGCGGGTCGGCCCCCGGGTGGTGGAGGCGGCCACCGAGGTGGCCGACGCCCTGAGGTAGCGCCCGCACACGGTGTCGGGTGTGTTTGGATTCCCCTTGTGTCCGACACCAAGCTCCCCAAGGCCCTCACCTCCCCGCGGACCCGCGCGCTCACGCTGTGCGGCGTGCTGGTCGCCGCGCTGTTCGGCGTGGCCGCCTTCGTCCCGCTGCCGTACACGCTCACCTGGCCGGGCCTGACCGCGGACACCCTGGGCACGTACCAGGACAGGCCGGTGCTCACCATCACCGGGGCGCCGCTGCGCACCACCGAGGGCGAGCTGCGGATGGTCACCATCACGGCGACCAACGCGGGGGAGAAGACCACCTTCTGGCGCTCGATGCAGGCCTGGTTCGACCAGAAGGAAGCGGTGCGCCCGACCGAGACGGTCTACCCGGAGACCGACCCGGCGAAGGCCGAGGAGGCGACCGCCCAGCAGATGGCCGAGTCCCAGGACGCCGCCACCGCGGCCGCGCTGGGCTACCTCCACCTGTCGCCCGACCAGGTGAAGGTCAAGATCGACCTGGGCGACGTCGGCGGCCCGAGCGCCGGCCAGATGCTGGCGCTGGGCATCGTCGACAAGCTGGCCGGCGACGGCAAGGGCGGCGACCTCACCGGCGGGCTCACCATCGCGGGCACCGGCACCATCGACAAGGACGGCACCGTCGGCCCGGTCGGCGGCGTGCCCCTGAAGACGCAGGCGGCCGCCCGGGACGGGGCGACGGTGTTCCTGCTGCCCAAGGACGAGTGCGCGGACGCCAAGGTGAACACCCCGCAGTCGCTGCGCCTGGTGCCGGTGGGCACCCTCGCCGAGTCGGTCTCCGCCCTCGAGGCCCTGAGGAGCGGCGGCAGCGTCCCCTCCTGCTGACCGGGCGGCGTCAGATCCCGAAGGCCATCGCGGCGAAGTCCTCGCCGGTCCGGGCGCCCAGCTGGGCGGCGATCCCGGCCAGGCGGTGGGCCTGGGTCATCGGCAGGGAGACCGAGATCGCGCCGATGCCGTTGCCCGCGACGACCGGCACCGCCGCACCCGCGGTGCCGAGCGCGTACTCCTGGAACTGGGTGATCGCCACGGCCCGCCGGGGGCCGTGGCGCGGCAGCAGCGGCAGGCAGGCCGGGTCCCGCAGGGTGTACGGGGTGAACGGCACCATCGGGTAGCGGGCCAGGTGGGCCCGGCGCTCCTCGGCGGTCATCAGGGCCAGCAGGGTCTTGCCGGCCGCGTGGGCGTGCGCGCCGGCCCGCCAGCTGTGCCGGTCGGTCACCGGTGCGCCCGGGGCCCTGGCGGCCTCGACCAGCTCCACCTCGCCGTGCCGGTACCAGGTGAAGTAGACGGCGGCGGACAGCTCGTCGGCGAGCACGTCCAGCAGCGCCCTGAGCCGGGCCCGGCCGGTCGCCGGTCCGTCGTCGCGGATCAGTCCGGCGACCGCCGGTCCGGTCAGGTAGAGCCCGTCGCGGCGTTCCAGGTAGTGGTCGTGCACCAGGGTGCGCAGCAGGTGGTAGGCGGTGCCCAGGGCGAGGTCGGTGTCCCGGGCGAGCTGCTTGGCGGTGGCGCCCTTGGGGTGGCGGGCGGCCGCCTCCAGCAGGCGCAGGGCGCGCCGGGCGGAGGCGATGAGGGTGGGGGCGGTGCCGTCGGCCGCGACCGCGTCGGTCATGAAGGGGCCGACCCGGGGGAGGTCGCGCAGGCCCCGGGTTTCAGCTGGCCGGAGGGCGGGGCGAGGATTTGTAGAACGTTCATACATAAATCTTGAGGCCTCGGCGCCCCGTGTCCGCGCCACATCGGCGCGTGGCGCCCGAGCGGTGCCGCGCCGCGCGGACCGCCCTACTCGGCGGCGGCCTGGTCCACCAGCGGCAGGATCCGGTACGGCACCGGGTTCTCCAGCACGATCGCGGTGGACGAGCGGACGATCCCGTCGAAGCCCAGCACCCGGTCGATCACCCGCTGCAGATCGGCGTTGGAACGGGCCACGATCCGCACCAGCATGTCCCCGATCCCGGTGATGGTGTGCAGCTCCAGCACCTCCGGCACGCTCGCCAGGTGGGCCCGCACGTCCGCCCCCTGGCCCTGCGAGATCTCCAGGGTGGCGAAGGCCGTCACCGGGTAGCCGATCGCCGCCGGGTCCACCTCCGGGCCGAAGCCGCCGATCACGCCCTTGGCCTGGAGCCGGTCCAGCCGGGCCTGCACGGTGCCCCGGGCGACCTGCAGCCGGCGCGAGCACTCCAGCACCCCGATCCGGGGCTCCTCGGCGAGCAGCCGGATCAGCCGGCCGTCCAGGGCGTCGATGGCGTCGTTGGTGCTGCCCGCCGGGGCGGCGGAAGTGCCGTGCGGCGCGGCGGAGTCGGGCGAGCCGGAGGAGCTCGGGACGCGGGCGGGGGGCATCGACGGCACCGTCCTGGGGTGAGCATTCTGTACAGCGGCGCGGCCGATTCTCCCGCTCCGGGGCACAGCTTGACCAGGAGGAAACGGAACAGTTGCGCGCGGGTCGGCCCGGCGCCACCCTCCAGCCACACCCCCGTGCTCAGGGCCCCACCCCCGGTGCCGGGGGCGGCCAGGATGGTGCGTACGCCTACCGGGAGGGCAGTCATGACCGACACCGCCGCCGAACCCGCCCTGTTCGGGCCCGGCCTCGTACCGGATCCGGCGGAGGCCGGGCCGCTGCCGATGGGCCGCGCCGACGCGGTGGTCTTCGCGGTCGCCGACGCCGAGCGGGCGGCCCGCCGCTACTGCGCCGCGCTCGGGCTGCGCTGTACCGCGTACGCCGGGCCGGACACCGGTGAGCCGGAGACCCTCTCCTACGTGCTCGCCGCGCCGGGCACGCGGATCGTGCTCAGCTCCCCGGTGCGGGCCACCGGCCCGCGCGGCCGGGAGCTGACCGCGTACCTCGACCGGTACGGGGACGGGGTGCTGGACCTCGCGGTGAGCGTGCCGGACGTCTACTACGCCTACGACTACGCGGTGGACCGGGGCGCGCTGTCGCTGGCCGAGCCCTACGAGGCGCGGGACGACTACGGCGCGGTGGTGCTGGCCACCATCGGGGTGCCGGGCGGGACCAGGCACACCCTGGTGGACCGGGCCGGGTACGTGGGGCCCTACCTGCCGGGGTACGTGCCGTGCGACGGCTTCTGACGGCCGGTCGCCCGAGGGGGCGTCCGGATCCGCGGCTCAGCGGATCACCGTCTCCACCACCGGCGGGTGGCCGTTCCAGGAGGCGAAGACCGAGTTGGCCTCGTCGCCGCGGGTGAAGTCGACCCGCAGCCACTGGCCGTCGGTCCACACCTGCATCTGCCAGCCCGGGTCCGGGGTGGCGGACACCAGGGTGGCCCGGTCCGGCTTCAGGTCCAGTGCCACCTTGCCGCCCGGGATCGGGTAGCTCTTCACCGTGGACGTCGCGGTGGCGGTGGGGGCGGGCCGGCGGGTGGGCGCCGCGGCGGTGGTCCCGGGGGCCGGGCCGTGCGGCGCGGTGGCGGCGGTGGCCGCGGCGGTGGTCGGGGAGGCGGCCGGGGGAGGGGTCGTGGGCTGTGCGGTGGCGCGCGGCTGGTCCGGGGTGGCGGACGCGGAGTGCGGCGTGCCGTCGGCCTTCGGGGAGGGCAGCGGAATCGCCGCGGGCTGCTCGAACGCGGCGCCGGTCAGCACCGCGTGCACGCCGAGCCAGGACAGCGCCACCGCCGCCCCGGTGGCCGCCGCCCAGGCGCCGAGCTGTACCAGTCCGTTCCGCATCGTCCGCACATCCTGCCGTATTTCCAAACGGATGGAGACCGGCACCCCCGGTATTCGGCAGGGGAGTTGCACAATGTCCGGACCCACCCCCGTGGTACAGACCACTGACCGGCGATGGCGTACCGTGCAGGCCCATGGCAACAGTGCTCGTGGTCGAGGACGACCCCTTCGTACGCTCCGCCCTCATCCGCCACCTGACCGACACCGGTCACGCGGTCCGCAGCGTGGGCACGGCCCTGGAGGCACTGCGGGAGGTCGCCCAGGTCGGCTGCGACCTGGTGATCCTCGACCTCGGCCTGCCCGACCTGGACGGCAGTGAGGCACTCAAGATGATCCGCGGCCTGACCGATGTGCCGGTGATCGTCTCCACCGCCCGGGACGACGAGGCCGAGATCATCCGGCTGCTCAACGACGGCGCCGACGACTACCTGGTGAAACCTTTCTCCGGGGAGCACCTCAGCGCCCGGATGGCCGCCGTGCTGCGCCGCCTCGGCAGCGGAACGGCGCCCGTCGCCCAGGTGCTGCGGGTCGGCGGACTGGCCATCGACCTCCAGCGGCGGGAGGCCGCGCTGGACGGGAGACCGCTCGACCTGACCCGCCGTGAGTTCGACCTGCTGGCCTTCCTGGCCGCCCGGCCCGGCGTGGTGGTGCCCCGCAAGGAGATCCTCGCCGAGGTCTGGCAGCAGACCTACGGCGGCGACCAGACCATCGACGTCCACCTCTCCTGGCTGCGCCGCAAGCTCGGCGAGACCGCCTCCAACCCCCGCTACCTGCACACCGTCCGGGGCGTCGGGGTCCGGCTGGAAGCCACCGGGGGCCCGGCGGAGCACCGGACATGAGGCGGTTCGGGCGCTCGCTGCGCTGGGCCCTGATCAAGGCCGCCGTCGCCGGGACCACCATGGTCGCGCTGGCCTTCCTGATCCCGCTCGGGCTGATGGTCCAACAGACCGCGCGGGACCGGGCCTTCACCGCCGCCGAGCGGCAGGCCGCGGCGCTCGGACCGGCCCTGGCGATCACCACCGACGAGGAGGCGATCACCCGGGCCCTGGCCAGTACGGACGCCGGCGGGCAGGGGCGGATGGCGGTGCACCTTCCGGCGGCCGGGCAGCCCGCCGGGGCGGGTGGCGGCGATGCGCTCCACGGCGGCGTCGGCGCTGGTGGCGGAGGTGGTGCTGGAGGAGGCGGAGGCGGAGGCGGCGGTGGCGGCGGAGGCGGCGGTGGTGGCGCGGCCGGGCCGGGTGGGGATGGCGCGGCCGGACCGGCCGGGGGCGGCCCCGGGACGGCGGCCGCCGGGACCGGCGAGCCCGGGGGCCCGACGCTGGGGGAGGGGCGCGCCACCACGGCCGACGTGGCCACGGCCGGCGGGCAGGGCCGCTCCTTCACCGTGAAGGTGGCCGGCGGGTACGCCCTGCTCCAGCCCGTCGCGGTGGACACCGGGCGGACCGCGGTGGTCGAGGTGTTCGTGGCCGAGAGCGACCTCACCCGGGGCGTCGCCACCGCCTGGCAGGTGCTCTCCGCCGTGGCACTCGGCCTGGTCGCCGTCTCGGTGCTGGTCGCGGACCGGATGGGCAGCCGCATCGTCGCCTCCGCGCGCAAGCTCGCCGCCGCCGCCCGCTCGCTCGGAGCCGGGAACCTCTCGGTGCGGGTCCCGGTGGAGGGCAAGCAGGCCGAGGGCAGCCCCGAGGAACTGCGCGAGGCCGGCCACGCGTTCAACACCATGGCCGACCGGGTGGTCCAACTCCTCGCCGCCGAACGGGAACTGGCCGCCGACCTGTCGCACCGGCTGCGCACCCCGCTGACCGTGCTGCGGCTCAACGCCGCCTCGCTCGGCGAGGGCGACGCGGCCGACGCCACCCGGCACGCGGTCGCTCAGCTCGAGCGCGAGGTCGACCAGATCATCCGCTCGGCCCGGCGCGCCCCCGAGGACGCGCCCGCCGTCGCGGTCGGCTGCGACGCCGCCGAGGTGATCCGGGAACGGGTCGCCTTCTGGTCGGCACTGGCCGAGGACGAGGGGCGCCGCTGGCAGCTGGCCGGCGCCGAGCGGGCGGCGCTGGTGCCCGTCCAGCGCGGGGACCTCGCCGCCGCCGTCGACGCGCTGCTCGGCAACGTCTTCCGGCACACCGCCGTCGGCACCGCCTTCTCGGTGGACGTGCTCGCCACCGACTCCTCGGTGATCGTGCTGGTCGGCGACGCCGGACCCGGGTACAGCGACCCGGCCGCCGCCCTCAAGCGCGGCGAGGGGCACGGCGGCGAGGGCTCCACCGGCCTCGGCCTGGACATCGTCCGCAAGCTCGCCGAGTCCACCGGCGGGGACGTCGCGCTCGGCCGCTCCGCGGTGCTCGGCGGCGCCGAGACCCGGCTGCGGCTGCGCACCGGGCCGCAGGAGGCGGAGCCCGCGCGGGGCGGACGGCGGCGGAGCCGGGGAGCGCTGTTCCAGAAGTGACGCGGGGCCGGTCAGAGTCGCTTTGTCACGGTGCGTAGTCGATCGTGTCCGGTCCCGTCCGAACGGCATCCGGTATCGTCGCTGGTTGGCCGAGCCGTGGACGGAGTGGACAGTGACAGCGGTGCAAGACGAGCGCAGCCCGGTGCGGACCGCACCCGACCCCTCGCCCGCCCCCCTGTCGGACCGGCTGCGCCGGGCCCTCGGCGCCCCCGTCCGGGCGCTGCGCGAGGCCCCCCGCCGTCCGCTGCTGGCGGCCTCCGCCGTGGCGCTGTTGTCCTTGCTGGTGTACGCGGTGGTCCGCCACTTCGTCCACACCTCGATGGTGGACATGATCGTCTACCGGGCCGAGGGCGCCGCCGTGGCCAACGGCACCGACCTGTACGCGCTGCGCGTCACCGAGTGGAACCTGCCCGCGACCTACCCGCCGTTCGCGGCGATGCTGTTCGTCCCGACCACCTGGTTCCCGGTCCCCTTCCTCCGGGTGGCGATCACTCTCGGCAACGTCGGGCTGCTCGCCCTGCTGACCCACCTGTCCTTCAAGCTGGCCGGCTGGCCGCGCCGCGAGCTGCGGCCGATCGGCGTGATCCTGGTGACCGGCCTCGGGGTCTGGCTCGAACCGGTCTTCACCACGCTCCGCTACGGCCAGATCAACCTCGCACTGGCCTGCCTGATCCTCTGGGACCTCACCCGTCCGGACGGCCGGCGGAGCAAGGGCGTGGCGATCGGCATCGCCGCCGGCATCAAGCTCACCCCCGGCCTGTTCGCGGTCTACCTGCTGATCACCGGCCGGATCCGGGCCGCCTTCGTGGCCGGCCTCACCTTCCTCGGCACCTTCCTGCTCGGTGCCCTGGTCCTGCCGGACGCCACCTGGGGCTTCTGGACCAAGTACCTCTACGACTCCTCCCGGGTCGGCAAGACCTGGATCGTCGACAACCAGTCGATGCGCGGCGCCTTCGCCCGCCTGCTGCACACCGCCGACCCCGGCACCATCGCCACCCTCGGGGCCGGCCTGATCGCGCTGGCCGGCCTCGCGGTCTCCGCCTGGGCCGCGCGCAGCGGCCGCTGGCTGCCCCGGGCCGAGGCCTGGGGCGTCTGCTGCGCGGCCGTCACCGCCGTACTGATCTCGCCGATCAGCTGGACCCACCACTGGGTCTGGTGCGTGCCGATGCTCGTCCTGCTCGCCGCCGAGGCCTCGGTCGAACACGCCCGCCCGGCCGACGTCCGCCGGCTGCGTTGGCGGGCCGTCTTCTGGGCCACGCTGGTCGCTTTCCTGTCCTTCGCGATGTGGGCCGCGAAGCCGGTCGGCCTGGCCGTCCTCGACATGTCACCGTGGCGCCAGCTGCCGACCTCGGTCTATCCGTGGGTCGGACTCTGCTTCCTGCTCGCCGCCGCCGTCCGGATAAGGGCCCGACGGCGTTCGGCCGGCGCGCCGCTGGTCCGGCTGCCCGGACAGCGGGACGCCGGAGGGCCGGACGCCGCCCGCGGTCGTCAGCAGGCCCCCGCGGCCCGCTGAGCCGGCGGGGGCGCCGCTCCTGCTCCTGCTCTTGCTCCTGCTCCGCCGCTTCCGTTCCCGCTGCTCGCCCTCGCGGTCGCGGTCGCCATCGCCGCCGCGGTCGTGGTCGCGTTCCTGCGGGTGCTCGTGTTCGTGCGGGTGTTCGCTCCGGTGCTGCTGTCGTACGTGCCGGTGCTGCGGTCCGTGCCGGTGCACGCTGCGGCGCATGCCTAGGCGAGCAGTTCGGCGAGCGAGCCGTCCATGTCGAGCGAGGCCAGCTCGCTGCCCGGCGGGACCAGCCGGTGCGCCCGCTCCAGCCAGGCCGCGACGGCCGGCAGCGGGGCCTCCAGCAGCGCGTCCCCGGCGGGCGAGCTCAGCGCCAGGCAGAGCACGCTGCGCCGGCCCGAACGGGTCGGCCAGATCCGCACGTCGCCCTGGCCGCACGGGCGGAAGGTGCCCTCGACCAGCAGCTCGCGGGCGAACACCCAGGTCACCGGCGAACCGGTGTCCAGGTGGAAGGTGATGTACACCGCGTACGGGTCGTGGCTGCCGTAGGACAGCCGGGCCGGGACGGGGACGCTGTGCTCCGGCGAGAGCACCAGGTTGAGCTCCAGCTCGTGCTCGACGACGCTGACGGGACGCTCCATGATCGTCTTCCTCTCTGCCTTCGGGCGGTGCCCGGTTCCGGGCCCTGTGACCTTTGAGAGGGCGGTCCGCACCGGCTCTTACACACGTTTCCGGGATTTCTTCGGGAAGTTTGGTGAGGGGTGGTGAACGGCGGGTGGCACGGCGCGCGAGCAATCGCCGTGCGCTGGGATCCCTACCGTGAGCGACTCCCCGCTGTCCGGGGAATCACGAACTTTCCGTCACGGCTTCGGTGAGGTACTACCCTTTGTGACTGCCCGGCGACTGTCCGCCCATCGGTGACGCCCCCACGCGCGCCGAGTGCCGGGCGCGCGCCGGGTCGTGCGCGCGGGTGGACGCGTCTGCGGTGGTCGGGCCCGGTCGGCCCGCGCCGTCCTCGTCAGGACCTGCCAGGAAAGAAGACCCCCATGACGGACCGCTCCTTCGCCGCCGACGGCGACCCGGCCGTCGCTCCCGAGCCCGGCTACTACCCCGACCCCTCCATCCCCGGCTTCGTCCGGTACTGGGGCGGCGCGGCCTGGGTGCCCGGCACCAGCCGGCCCGCGCCCGCCGAGGGCGAGGTGCTGCAGCTGCCCCGGTACGCGACGCGGCGGTCCGCCCCGGAGAGGGCGGCGGTGCGGGCGGTGCGGCCGCCGGTGGTGCCGGAGCAGGCCGCGGCTGCGGAGCCGGTGGGCCCGGAACCGGCGCTGTCGGGGCAGCTGGTGTCGGAGCAGTTGGTGTCGGGGCCGGTGGTGTCGGGGGCGGCGGCGGAGGTGCGGGTCGGACTGCCCGCGGGTGGGGGTGACACCGGGCCGGTGTACTTCGACCAGACCTCGGGCGGGGCGTCCTTCGTGCTCGGGCCGCGCGTGGCGGAGGTGATCGGCGGGCCGGTGTTCCGGACGGTCGACGGGCCGGGGGTTTCGCCGGGCATGCCCGCGGGTGGGCACACGGGAGTGCCCTTGGGGGCGGCGTCGGGGGCGGCGTCGGGCTTCGTCGGTGCCGAGCTGCCCGGGGCCGTGGACGAGCCGGTGGCCGTCGGCGCCGCGCCGCCCGAGGCGGCCCAGGGGCCGGGTCCGGCCCTGGGTCCGGCTCTGGGTTCCGGTTCGGCCCCGGCCCCGGCCCCTGCGCTCGGGGAGTCCGGGTGGCAGGCCGACCCGCGGTCGCAGCGCGGCCTGATGGAGACGGGCGACGCGCCGCGCTGGGTCTCCTGGGGGGTGCTTCCGGAGGCGCTCGATGCGGAGGAGGGGCGTGCGGAGGCCGGGCATGCTCCAATCGCCGTGGAACTGGCCGCGGCCGGTGCTCCCGCCGCTCCCGCCGCGGCGGTGACCGTGCGGGGGACACCGGTGCCGTCCGTCCTGGCCTCGGGCCCGGTGCCGGTGATCGGCGAGAAAGCGGCCCCGGCCGCGGCCCCTGCCCCGGTGTCGGCCCCGGTTCCGGCCCGGGCGGAGGTCGCCTCGAAGCCCGCGGCCGCGGCCGCCACGACGGCCCCGGTCTCCGCACCCGCCGCCCCGCTGCCCGCCCTGCGGACGGTCCGGGAGACCGCCGTCCAGCCCCGCCCGTCCGCCGCCACCGCCCCCGCGGCCTCCCGGGCCGCCCGGGCCGCCCGGACCACCCGTACCACCCGGGTCGCCGCGCCGGCCGGCCTCGGCCGTCGCCTGGCGGCGCGGACCGTGGACACCGCCGTGCTGCTGGTGGTCGCGGTCGCCGCCGGGATTCCGCTCGGCCGCTCGGTGACCGACCACCTCCAGCAGAAGGTCGACCAGGCCCGGATGGCCAGCGCCCTCAGCCGGCGCCAGATCCAGGTCTGGCTGGTGGACGACGTGGTGCTGGGCAAGATCGCCGTACTGATCGGCATCCTGCTGTTCGTCAGCCTGCTCTACGAGGTGCTGCCGGTCGCCCGCACCGGCCAGACCTTCGGCAAGAGACTGGCCCGGATCCGCGTGGTGGACACCGCCGCCCCGGCCGCCCGGACCAGGCTGAGCCTCGGCCGCTCGCTCCTGCGGTGGGCCGTGCGGCAGCTGGGCACGGTGCTGCTGCTCGGCCTGGTCTGGCCGGTGTTCGACCGGACGGCGCGGCGGGGGTGGCAGGACCGCGCGGCCCGCACCCGGGTGGTGCGCGACTGAGGCCGTAGGGCCCAGTGTAAAACGGACAAAATGTCCCGAACATCAAGAATGTGTGATGTTCTACTCGGGGGCATGAGCACCCACGACCCCTCAGGCCCCCAGCCGGAGGGGGGCGGCAAGCCCTCCTTCGACAAGCAGCCCCCGCAGCCGGGCGGCGGCACGCCGGAAGGCGAGCCGTCGGGCCCGACCCCGTCCAGCGACCCGTCAGGCGGCCCGTCCAGCGGCCCCGGCGCCTACCAGGGCACCTACGGCGGAAGCCCGTACGGCGAGCCGACCCCAGGTCAGAACCCCTACGGCCAGCCGCCGTACGACCGACCCCCGTACGACCAGCCGCCCGGCTACGGCGCCGGCTACGGCCCCGGCGCGTACGGCACCCCCGGCGCCGGCCCCGTCCCCGGCATGCCGCCGATCGGCACCTGGCCCAAGCGGATCCTCGCCCGGCTGATCGACTACCTCCTGGTGCAGGCCGTCGCCGTGATCATCGTGGGGCCCTTCGTCGACCTCGGCACGCGCAACGGCTCCACCGAGGCGTTCTGGCTCGGCGGCGCCATCTACCTCGTCTACGAGGCCCTGATGCTCAGCCGGGACGGCCAGACCCTCGGCAAGAAGGCGATGAAGGTCCGCGTCGCCATGCTGGCCGACGGGAACAAACCCACCCAGTCCGCCGCCTGGACCCGCGCCGCCGTCTTCGTCGTTCCGGCCGTGCTCTGCTGCGCCGCGCTCTGGTGGCTCGTCGACGGGTTCTTCGGCGTCTTCGACAAGCCCTACCGGCAGTGCCTCCACGACAAGGCCGCGAAGACCGTGGTGGTCACCACCGAGGTCTGAGCGGCGGCGCGGGACACGCCTGCGCCCGGCGGCCGATCAGCGCTGCCGGGCGTACGCGCGCCCGGCGGCGGCCGCGGTGGGACGAGGCGCCCGCTCCGGGTCCGCGGCACCCTCCGCCACGGTCGCGGCCCTCGCCGCGGCGGCCGACATCGAAAGCACCGTCACCACGGTGCCGAGCGCCAGCGCGAACCCCACCAGCACCGAGACCGCCAGGACGCCCGAAGCGCCCGAGACGGCCAACAGAGCCACCGAGGAGGCGACGACGGTGAACGAGCCGAGGCAGGCCTGGGCGACGGAGGGGCGCGGCATGGCGGGGGGTCCTTCGCACGTCGGGGGAAACGGGCGGGAATGGTGCCGGTTCCAGTGGTCCTACCCCGCGGGGGAGACGGGTACGTCCAGGCTAGACCCCGAACGCGGGGGCACAGGGGGCGCACGGGCTCACCCCGGGGTCGTCCGGCCCGGTCGGTACGGTGAACCGAGACCCGCCGACACCGCGCACCGCCGCACACCACCACACCGGGGGACCCGACCATGCCCATCCCCGCCGACTGGCCCACCACCGAGGCCGAGGCACTCGCCGAACAGGAGCGGCTGCGCCCGCTCGTCCAAGCCCACGACGACGGCCCCGGCGACCCGGCCCCCAGTGCGCTGATCGCCGGCGTGGACGTCGCCTACGACGACGACCACGACCTCGTCGCCGCCGCGGCCGTCCTCCTCGACCGGGACACCCTGACCGTCGTCGAACAGGCCACCGCCGTCGGCCGGATCGCCTTCCCCTACGTCCCCGGACTGCTCGCCTTCCGCGAACTCCCCGCCGTCCTCGACGCGTTGGCCGCACTCACCCGCACCCCCGACATCGTCGTCTGCGACGGCTACGGCCTCGCCCACCCCCGCCGCCTCGGCCTCGCCAGCCACCTCGGCGTCCTCACCGGACTGCGCACCCTCGGCGTCGCCAAGACCCCCTTCACCTTCGACCACCACGAACCCGACGCCCCCCGCGGCTCCTCGACCCCGCTCACCGACCCCGCCACCGGCGAGGAGGTCGGCCGCGCCGTACGCACCAGGGAAGGCGTGAAACCCGTCTTCGTCTCCGTCGGCCACCGCACCGGCCTCGACACCGCCGTCCGCACCACCCTCGACCTCGCCCCCCGGTACCGCCTCCCCGAAACCACCCGGCACGCCGACTCGCTCTGCCGACGCGCCCTCGCCGACGCCCGACGCACCGGGACGACCGCGAACTGACCGTGCCCAGGCGGGACTCGGGCCCCATGTGTTAGACATGAGACACCGGGGCCCGGCCCCGACCGCCAGGGACGGACGCACGGGGGAGGCGCCGAAATGGGACCAGGGAGCACCGGGACCGGAACCACCGGCGGAGCCGGACAGGGCTACCGCATCGAAGTCGAACAGCTCCGCACCTTCGCCGGCCAAGTACGGCTGCTGCTCACCGACTTCCAGAAGCACGCCGACGGAAGCGACGCGCACGGCCGCAGCGGCATCGGCAAGAACGCCTTCGGCACCTTCGCCGAGGCCACCGAGATCCACGGCCGCTACGGCACCATGCGGGACGCGCTGCGCGACGTCCTCAACCAGCTCCAGGAAGCCGTGAACGAGGCCCAGCAGAAGGCCGACCTCACCGCCACCAACTACGAGGAACAGGACCAGCACGCCGCCGCGAAACTCAAGCTCGGCGACGACGGATGGTCCGTCGCACACCCCTCCGCGAGCAGCCAGGCCGCCGCCCAGCAGAACCGCACCCCGTCCACCCGCGGCAACGCCACCGTCTGACCGCCGCCCGCCCGGACCGAACGGAGGCCGCCGCCCGTGGTCTACACCGATTTCACCAAGTACAGCCACGCCCAGCTCCGCACGATGGCACAGGCCCTCGACCCGGGCGCGGTCATGGCCGCCGGCGACCCCTGGCGCAAGGCCGCCGACACCCTCAAGGCGATCCGCCAGACCCTCACCAAGGCCAGCACCGAAGCCGCCACCTCCTGGGAAGGCACCACCAGCGACGCCTTCCACACCCGCATGCTCACCCTGGCCGCCAGCATCAACAACGCCGCCGCCTACGCCAACGACGCCGCCAACATCCTCCACAGCACCTCCGAGGCCATGGCCAAGGCCAAGCGCGACATGCCCGAGGAACCCGGCAACTGGGACAAGGTCAAGGACACCGTCGGCGACGCCCTCTTCAGCGACGACGACGAACACATCCCCCTCGCCGACCGCAAGAAGGCCGAAGCGGCCGCCATCATGCAAACCCTCGCCATGCACTACCGCATCGCCACCCCAGCCCTGAAGCCCCCGCCGGCGTACGACCCGAAGAAGCCGCCGGTGAACCCCGGGGGACGAGACGACTTCTCCGACCAGACCGCCAGTGATCAGAGCGCACTCGTTGCGGCGGGCGGTTTGATGACCGGTATGGGCGCCGGCAACCTGCAATCGGCTGGGGGGTCCTTCGGCAAACCTGAGAATGCCTCAACGGCGCCGCGGAACCGCGACGTGAGCAAAGGCGGTGCCTCCCCGAAGCCGTCGACAGCCTCAGGAAGCACGCCGAACTCCCCGGAACCCGGCATCAAGGGCGGAACGGCCAAGGCGCCGGGGAATCCCTCCGGAGCGGCCAACTACGGTGCGGGAACCACGGTCAACGGCGTGACCACCGTTTCGAAGCCCACGCCGGCTGCGCCGTCGCCGGTCGGTGTCACGGGCATGCCGGCCCCCACCGCGGCTGGACCGCAGAGCGGTGCCGGTCCCACGTGGCTCGGACCCGGTAAGGGTGAAGCGGCACCCGGCCCATTCGACATCGGACGGGAGAAGCAGACACTCGTCGAGCGGGGCGCGACCGGCCGGAGTGACCAACGGGGAGGGCCGGCCGACGTTCGTGGTGGTGCCGCACGGATTGCCGAAGGTATCCACGGAGGCGCTCCCGGCCCGGTCGGCGCCGGAGCGGGCCGGACGGGCGGCACCGTGGTCGGCGACGGTGGACGAGCGGTACCAGGAGGCAAGGCGTCTGCGGGTGAAGCGACCCCTGGGGGCAAGAAGGCTTTCACCGAGGGCGGTTCCGGCCTGGGGCAGCGCAACCGGGTTCGGGCGGAGTCGACAGGCGCCTCTGGAGCATCCTCTGGATCCGCAGCCCCATTCGGTGGGGTTCACGGGCGAGCCAAGGACAAGGAGAAGGCGCGAAAGCGTCCGGACTACCTGGTGGAGGACGAGGAGACCTGGGCGTCGGGGGAGTCCAACAACTCGAACGTGGTGAAATGACCCTGGTTCTTCTGGAGACCGGGTGATTCGATCGGGGCCCTCGTGGTTCGTGGACCACAGGGCTACCGCTGTGCTGAGTGGGGTGACCAGCCTTGGGAGACTGGCGGCTTCGGCGTGGGGCGGCTGCGCTGGCAGTTGGCGGCCTGGTCGCTGTGATCGGGGCCGGGCCTGCTTGTGCGGACGGTACCCGTGACGGGCAGTGGGTGCTGGCCAGCTACCGAACGGACAGTGCGCTCTGGCCGGTATCGCAGGGCAGTGGTGTCACCGTCGCTGTCATCGACAGCGGCGTCATGAAAGACCATCAGGACCTGGCCGGCCAGGTCCTGTCGGGTGCCGACTTCACTGGCGAAGGTGGTGACGGCACGGTCGACAAGGACGGTCACGGCACCGGAATGGCCAGCCTCATTGCGGGCCACGGGCATGGCGACAACGCGGGAATCATGGGACTGGCACCCAAGGTCAAGATCCTCCCGGTACGGGTGAGCTGGACCTCCACTGACACCGTGGCGCAGAGCGGCCTGGCAAAGGGAATCCGGTTCGCAGTGGACCGTGGTGCCAAGGTGATCAACATGTCGATCGGTGGCTACTCGGGGACCGACCAGGAGACCAGGGCAGCGGTGAAGTACGCCGTCGACCACGATGTGGTCCTTGTCGCGTCGAACGGGAACAGCGGACAACAGGGCGCGGCGGTTGAGTACCCGGCGGCGTTTCCGGGTGTGGTGGCGGTTGGTGCGGTGGACCGGCTGGGACGCCTGTGGGAGAAGTCGACGTATGGACCCGAGACCACGCTGACAGCCCCTGGAGCGGAGATCTACCGCGCGAGTGCGAAGTCCTCGGCAGGGTACGGGGTTGGCAACGGCACCTCGGACTCGACCGCCTACGTGTCCGCCACTGCGGCGTTGATCAGGGCGAAGTACCCGGACCTGTCGGCGGGGCAGGTGGTCAATCGGATGATCAAGACGGCCACTCCTCCGGTGGACGGGTCGGCGGTGCCGAGTGATCGGTACGGGTTCGGGGTTCTGGCGCCGGCGAAGGCGTTGGAGGCGAATCCCGCCGTGGACAACGGGTCTCGGGAGAATCCGTTGGTGGAGCGGAAGGAGTCGCAGGGGGCGCCGCCGGTGGACGATCCGACGGATGGGGCGTCGGAGGAGGCTGTCGCCCCGGGGGCGGATGGTGGGGCGAGCAGTGGGAACGGGGTGGGGGTCCTCGTGGGGGCGGGGGCCGGTGGTCTGGCGCTGGTGATCGGCGTCGTCGTGGTGCTCGTGGTGCGGGCGCGGCGGCGGGCGTAGTGCTGCCGCGCGGGGTGGGGGTGGGTCAGTGGGTGGCGAGCCATTCGTCGCGTAGGGCGGCCATCTGGAGGACGTCCCAGTAGCGGTTGTCCCAGTGGTGGGCCTGGCGGGAGCGGCCTTCGAGGGTGAAGCCGGACTTGCGGTAGGCGTGGGCGGCGCGTTCGTTGTACTCGAAGACTTCGAGGTGGACGCGGTTGAGGCGGATGGTTTCGAAGGCGTGGCGCAGGACCAGGAGGGTGGTCTCGGTGCCGATGCCGCGGCCGGTGTGGCCCGGGGTGAGGGCGATCCGGAAGCTGGCGGAGGAGTTGTCGGGGTCGACGTCGGTGAGGGCGGTCTCGCCGAGGAAGCGGCCGGTGGCGGGGTCCTCGACGGCGAGGTCGAGGCGGTCGGGCTGGGCGGGGCGGCTGCTGCACCACTGGTGGATCCGGTCGTGGGTGAAGCCGGTGCGGGTGCCGGTGAGCCGGTTGGTCTCCTTGTCGGTGCAGAGCTCCCACATCGGGTCGGTGTGTCGTTCGTCGAGGGGGACGAGCCGGATGGTGGGCCCGTGCAGGGTGGGCTTCACGGCGAGGGCGGCCAGGTCGGTGGCGTCGGCGGTCATGGCCCCCAGGATGGTCGGTCGGCTTCCGTTCGTCCACGCATTTCGTGCTGGTCGTGCGGGTGCGCAGCGGGCTGGAGTGCGGGCGGCGATGGGGGCGCGTGAGGGGGGAACGCGCCGGTGAGTGCGCCGGGGGTGGGGGTGGCAGCATTTCGGCGGCCGCTGGCGGCATTGCCACTGGTGGGGCCCGCCGGGTCGCGGGGATGCTGGGGTCATGAGCACTCCTGAGAGCACGCCGGCAGGGAACACGTCGATCGCCGCCACCGACGGCACCGGAGACGGCATCGTCCCGGACACCAAGGACTGGACCTGGGTGCTGGAACGCCCTTGTCCGGACTGCGGGTTGGACACCCCGCGGGTGGCCCGGGAGGACGTCGCCGGGATGGTCAGGGCCAATGCGGAGGGCTGGCTGACGGTGCTGGCGGGGGACGTGGACGGGCTGCGCCGCAGGCCCGCCCCGGGGGTGTGGTCGGCCCTGGAGTACGCGTGCCACGTGCGGGACGTCTTCCGGCTGTTCGACGTCCGGCTGGGCCTGATGCTGGACCGGGACGACCCGCTGTTCCCCAACTGGGACCAGGACGAGACGGCCGTCGCCGAGCGCTACGGGGAGCAGGATCCGGAGGTGGTGGCCGGGGAGCTGGCGGAGGCCGCGGAGCGGCTCGCCGGGGCCTTCGGGCGGGTGGCCGGGAAGCAGTGGGGGCGGACCGGGAACCGCAGCGACGGGGCGCGGTTCACGGTCGAGTCGTTCTCCCGGTACCTGATCCACGACCCGGTGCACCATCTGTTCGACGTGACGGGCGGGCGGGTCTGAGACCGGCGGGTCCCGGGCGGGCGGGTCTGAGGCCGGGCCGGCGGCGGGGGCGCGGGGTCACCAGCCGGAGGCCTCGCGCAGCATGGTGCGGCGCAGCCGTCCGGCGACGCTGGCGGCGTCGGTGCCGATGACGTCGGCGATCTCGGGGGCGGCGAGGCCGACCACGTAGTGCAGGATCGCCAGGTCGTCGTCGGCCGGGTGGCGGTCCGGGTCGGGGGTCACCTGGCGGGTGTGTGCGGCGACGGTGCCGCGCAGGATCTCCCAGGCGTGCGCGGTCGGGTTGGAGCTGCCCATCAACTCCCGCCAGTGCACCGCGATTTCCGCGAAGGCCTGCTGGACGGCGACGGCTGCGGCGCTGTGCTCGGTCAGCCACACGTGGGCATAGCTGAGGTACCGGGGGCGGTGGAGTTCGCAGAACGCGGTGAACTCCAGTGGTACGTCCGCCGGCTCGCCGGGCCCCGGGGGCGGCTCGGCGGAACTCTCGTGACGGTTGGTCATCTCGGCTTCTCGAAAAGGGAGATGGGTTTCTGACGGTCGATCATCTGTGCTCACTCTACGGTAGGCCCTCGGTGCGCTGGGTGACCAATCCGATGGAATGCCCGGAACCCGCCGCCGCCAGGCCGGTTCCGGTGGCGACCGGGTGCGACGCGGCGGCGGGACGGCCCGGGCGGGGGCCGGCGAGGGCCGGCGGGGCAGTACTGCGCAGTGGCGTGGGAGTCGTAGGTGCGAGCGTGTCGCAGCTGGTCAGAGAGTGTAGGGCGGCTGTGACTGCAAGGCAGTTGATGTGACACCGTAGGGCCTGGGGAGGCTGGCGTCCACGCTCAGGGCGCGAACCTGCGCCCGCACAACCACCCGCACAACCGCACTCACGATCATCGCGGAGATCACCGCGGACGGGGCG
This sequence comes from Kitasatospora sp. NPDC058444, assembly GCF_042721415.1. Lineage (NCBI taxonomy): Bacteria > Bacillati > Actinomycetota > Actinomycetes > Kitasatosporales > Streptomycetaceae > Kitasatospora > Kitasatospora sp. NPDC058444. The sequence goes on from NZ_JBHXLL010000009.1 coordinate 58,916, forward strand.
CGGTCGCCCTCACGGTGACGGTCGTACGCGTGGTGTTGACGGCGCGCGTGGAGCGGGTGGGGTGGGCGCGCTGCGGGGTCGGGGCCGGGTGGGCACATCGACCGCGCCCCGGCGGCCTGAACGGGACCGGCCGGGGCGGGATGGCGGGTGGGGCGGCCGCCGGTCAGGAGGTCGGCCGGGCCTCCGTGGGGGTGATCCGGTCGGCGGCGGTGCCCCGTTCGACCTGGGTGGGGAAGGCTTCGACGGCCCGCCGCCGGGCCGCCTGCGCCGCTGCGGCAGCCGCGGCCGCCGCAGCAGCAGCGGCAGCCCCGGCGGCGGCCTCCTCGCACTCACGCCGGTGCGCCGCGCCCGAGGCGTGCGTACCCGAGGTGTGCGTACCGGAGGCGTGCGTACCCGCCGAGAGCGTGCCCGAGGCGTGCGTACCCGCCGAGAGCGTGCCCGGGGTGTGCCCGCCGCCCGTGAGGGCTCCGGGGGCGTGCCCCCCGGCGGGCCGTCCCGCGGCTCGTCGTCGGCGGCCGAGCGCGGCCCGGGCGGCGTGTTCCTCGGCGGCCTGTCTAGCGGCCAGGTAGGCCTGTACGGCGGCCATGCCGTAGACGGGCTGGATGAGCTGGTGGCCCTTGAAGAAGGGTCTGGCCGGGGCGAACCCGGCGGCGACCACGAGGTCGCGGATCTCTGCTATCTCGGCCTCACTGCGGGCGGTGAAGCGGACCTCCCAGCCCTTCTTGTACGTATGCCCCTTCTCGCCGCTGCGGCGGGCGGGGTCCGGGCGGCGGACGTATCCGGGCAGACGGCCGAGGCGGAGCTGGGCCGCGCGGAGGCCGGCGGTCTCGTCACGTGACATGACGTAAGCCTAGGCAATCCCCGGGGCGGGATTGACGCCTTGGGGGTCCCTCGCCGTATGCCTTTGATCACTCTGGGTCAGGCGACCAGGTCGGCGATCGTTTTCGATCACATATGACAACCTGATGAGCGTCAATTACTCCAAATGAGTGAGGGTATGAGGACTTTAGTGCGAGCTGGTCCCGGTTTCGCGACGGTTGAGTAACAGTGCGTCAGGGTCCCGGTCGCGGGTCCGGACGGGCGGGGATGGTGTCGGCATGAGCTACCGGATTCCGTCGCCGCCGCCGTCCCTGGAGGAGCTGGCGAAGCGTCAACAGAACGTCGTCACCGCGAGCCAGCTGCGCGCCCGGGGCGTGCCGGCCCGGATCATCACCGAGCACTGCCGTCGGGGCGGCCCCTGGCGGCGGATGCTGCCCAGGGTCTACCTGCTGCAGGCCGCCGAGCCCACCCCCGAGCAGCGGATGTGGGCCGCGCTGCTGTACGCCGCGCAGAACGGCCGCGAGGAGGGGCGCCGGGAGGGTGCGGTGATCACCGGTACGGCCGCGCTGGCGCTGTACGGATTCACCGTCGTGCCCCGGCTGCCTGCGGTGACGGGGGTGGACGTCCTGGTGCCCCGGCAGCGCCGGCTGAAGGACGTCGGTGAGGTCCGGATCCGGCGCACCGAACGGGAGTTGGTGGCCCGATCGGTGCACGGGCTGGCCTGCGCGCCGGTGGCCCGGGCGGTCGCCGACGCGCTGGTCGAGTGGACGGCGGCGGGGCCGTCCGGCGGTCCGGCTCCGGTGCGCGAGGTGCTGAGGGAGGCCGTCGCCCTGCCCGGGAACCGCTGCACAGTACGGGAGTTGGTGGTCGAGCTGACCGACTCCGGGTTGACCTGCGAGCCCCGGGTGCGCGCCGCGCTGGACGAACTGATCGCGGCCGAGCGGGACTTGGTGCTGGAGCAGGTGGGGCAACTGGTGGACGAGCGGCTGCTCCCTGCGCCGCTGAGCGCCCCCGAGCTGCGGATGCGCGGCGGCACGTACATCGCCGTCCCGGACCTCTACTGGCCGGAGCGGGGCGTCGCGGTGGAGGTGGACTCGGAGCTGCGCTGCGTGAGCGAGGGCGAGGCCGCCTGGGTGCGCGGCGGCCAGCACCGGATGGAGTACCTGGGGATCCGCGTGGTGTACGTCTGCGGGGCCCGGCTGGCCGCCGACCCGGACGTGGTCGGCGGCGAACTGCGGGAGGCGTACCGGACGGGCGGGACGGACGTGGTGGAGCTGCTGGTGGTCTGATCGGCCCCGCGAGCCCGCACCGAGCCCATCCCGAGCTCGCACCGAGCGCCCTCCGAGCACCCCCCCCGCAAGCGCGGCCCCGCGACCGCGGAGCCGCACCCGAGGCCCCGGAACCCGCTACGAACGGACCACCGGTGTGCCGACCAGCTCGACCCCGGCCGCCCGCAGCTCCGCCAGCGCGGCGGCGGTGGTCTCCGCGCCGACCCCGGCGGTGAGGTCCAGCAGCACGCGGGTGGTGAAGCCCGCCCGGGCCGCGTCCAGCGCGGTCGCCCGGACGCAGTGGTCGGTGGCGATGCCGACCACGTCGACCTGGTCGACCTGCCGTTCGCGCAGCCACCCCACCGGGCCGCGGTTGTTCTCGTCCAGTCCCTCGAAGCCGCTGTACGCCGCCGAGTGGGCGCCCTTGTCGAAGACCGCCTCGATCGCGCCGGAGATGACGGCGGGTGCGAAGTTGGGGTGGAAGCCCACGCCCTCGGTGCCGGCCACGCAGTGCGGCGGCCAGCTGTCGACGTAGTCCGGCTCGGCGGAGAAGTGGCCGCCCGGGTCGATGTGGTGGTCGCGGGTGGCGAGGATGTGCTGGTAGCCGGGGGAGGACTCGGCGATCAGGTCGGTGATGGCGGCGGCCACCTCGGCGCCGCCGGCGACGGCCAGGCTGCCGCCCTCGCAGAAGTCGTTCTGCACGTCGACGACGATCAGTGCCCGGTGCATGGCTCGCATCCTCGGATCTCGGGGGCCCGCGGGAGGCGGCGCCCCGGTGGGGGAGCCCTCGGGAGTACGCGGCCCGGCCGCGCCGGGCGCGGGGGTACTCGGGGAGCTCCGGGGGAACTCGGGGAACTCTACGGCTGACTCTAGGGAGTGACGCGCGGGGGCGGAAGTCCCCGGGCCGGTCCGGTGGCCCGGCCCCGGCTCAGGCCAAGGCCCGGCTCAGGCCAGGGCCTCGGCTCCGGCCCCGGGCTTCCGTCAGTGGCCCGGCCCGGTCGGCAGGACCAGTTCGGTCGGCAGCACCGGGTCCCCCTTGGACAGCTGGGTGGCCGACAGCGGCAGCGCGGCGCGGGCGCGCACGTGCCGGTCGCGGGCGGCGCTGAGCGGCTCCCGGCCGACGGTCTCGCCGTTCAGCACCAGCGGCACCTGTGTCAGGTGCGGCCGCAGGTCGTCCGGGACGGGTCCGGTGCCGACCACCTCGGCCTCGGCGACCCCGTCGGCGTCGGGCCGGCGGGCCGCCCACTTGCGGCCGCCGATGCTGGTCTTGCCGCCGGCCGCGCGCTTGGCCACCGGCACCAGCGGCCCGCCCTCGGTCTCGGCCCGGGCGACCAGCTTGTAGACCATCGCGCAGGTCGGGTGGCCGCTGCCGGTGACCAGGCTGGTGCCGACGCCGTAGCCGTCCACCGGCGCGGCGGCCAGGGCGGCGATCGCGTACTCGTCGAGGTCCGAGGTGACGATGATCCTGGTCCGGTCGGCGCCGAGTTCGTCCAGCTGGCGGCGGACCCGGTGGGCCAGCAGGGTGAGGTCGCCGGAGTCGATCCGGACGGCGCCCAGTTCGGGGCCGGCCACCTCGACCGCGGTGCGCACGGCCTCGCGCAGGTCGAAGGTGTCGACCAGCAGCGTGGTGCCCTTGCCCATGGAGGCGATCTGCGCCGTGAAGGCGTCCCGTTCGCTGTCGTGCACCAGGGTGAAGGCGTGGGCGGCGGTGCCGGTGGTCGGGATGCCGTGGGTGAAGCCGGCCTCCAGGTCGGAGGTGGCGGCGAAGCCGGCCACGTAGGCCGCGCGGGCGGCGGCGACGGCGGCCTGCTCGTGGGCCCGGCGGGCTCCCATCTCGATCACCGGGCGGCCGCCGGCGGCGGCGGTCATCCGGGAGGCGGCGGCCGCGATGGCCGAGTCGTAGTTGAGGATCGAGAGGATCACCGTCTCCAGGATCACGGCCTCGGCGAAGCTGCCCTCGACGGTGAGCAGCGGCGAGCCGGGGAAGTAGACCTCGCCCTCGGGGTAGCCGTGGATGTCGCCGCGGAAGCGGTAGTCGGCGAGGAAGCGCAGGGTGTCCTCGTCGACCACGTCCTGGTCGGCCAGCCAGTCCAGCTGGGGGGTGGTGAAGCGGAAGTTCTCGACGGCGTCCAGCACCCGGCCGGTGCCGGCCAGGACGCCGTAGCGGCGGCCGCCGGGCAGGCGGCGGGTGAACACCTCGAAGACGGAGCGGCGGTGCGCGGCCCCGCTGCGCAGGGCGGCCTGCAGCATGGTGAGCTCGTAGCGGTCGGTGAGCAGCGCGGTCGAGCAGGCCGCGCGCACTGAAGTGGCGTCCATGCGGATGATGCTACTACCACTTAGCGTCAGAGTGACGATTTCTCGTGGAGCGTGCCGGGCCGGAATCGCCCGGGTGTCCCCCGGATGGCAGCATGGGGCGTGAAAGGGATACGGACGACTGTGCAGCGAGGAGGACCCGGCGTGAGCGTCGCGCCCGTGGAGATCGAGCGCCCGGAGGTCGAAGGGGTGCCGGTGACCGAGCCGGACACGCCCTGGGTGACCATCGTGCACAACGACCCGGTCAATCTGATGAGCTACGTCCAGCACGTCTTCCAGGCCTACTTCGGCTACCCGAAGGACAAGGCCCGGAAGCTGATGATGGACGTCCACACCAAGGGTCGGGCGGTGGTCTCCAGCGGCTCCCGCGAGGAGATGGAGCGCGACGTCCAGGCGATGCACGGCTACGGCCTCTGGGCGACGCTGCAGCACGACTGACCCCGGCCCGACCGGCGCCGGCAGGGCGGGCGCCGACGGGAAGGGCGCCGGCGCGACCGGCGCACAGGCGGTCGGCAACCGGTCGGCCCGATGGGCGCCGGACCGCCGGCCGTAGACCGAAGACGACGAAGACGGGCTGACCGATACAGATGGCTGGGTTGTTCGAGAGCACCGGCGGTGGCGGCGCGGCGATCGCGCTGGACGAGTGGGAGGCCTCCATCCTGCGCTCGCTGGAAGTGCAGTTGCTGGAGCTGATCGGCCCCGGCCCGGGCGGGGAGGGCGACGACCCCCTGGCCGCGCTGTTCGCGGAGGGCCCGACCGAGGCTCCCGCCGACCCGGTGCTGGCCCGGTTCTTCCCGGACGCCTACGGCGACCCGGAGAAGCCGGAGGACGAGGAGGCCAAGGTCGCGTCCGGCGAGTTCCGCCGCTTCACCGAGCTGGACCTGCGGGCCCGCAAGCGGGACGACGCGCTGTTCGTGGTCCGGGCGCTGGACGCCCTCGGCGACGGCGGGGTGCTCAAGCTGGCGGTGTCCGACTGCCAGCGCTGGCTGGGCGCGCTGAACGACCTGCGGCTGGCCGTCGGTGTCCGGCTGGAGGTCACCGAGGACGACGAGGACGGCCTCTACGAGCTGCCGGACGGTGACGAGCGCAAGCCGCTGGTGATGGCGTACCTGTGGCTGGGTGCTCTGCAGGAGTCGCTGCTGGAGGCCATGGCGGACTGATCCCGCGTTCGAATCCTGCCCGCTTCCGGGCAAGCCCCGGCCGTTTCGTCCAGAATGTGGACGATTGGCCGGGGCATTTCTTATGAAAATCGGGCAAACCATACCAGGCCATGCTCAAATAACGCTCAGATGGACACCGCTGTCCGAACTTCGCGTGGTACGACTTCTCCACCCCCGAGACCGACCAGGACGGTGCACATTGGCCGAGAAGTTGTACGACGAAAGGGTCGACAGCACACCGGATGCGGAGGGCTACGAGCGCGGGCTCGGCAGCCGCCAGATCCAGATGATCGCGATCGGCGGGGCGATCGGCACCGGCCTGTTCCTCGGCGCCGGCACCGCCATCTCCCGCTCCGGCCCGAGCCTGATCCTCTCCTACGCCGTCGCCGGCCTGGTGATCTTCGTGATCATGCGGGCGCTCGGCGAACTGCTCACCTACCGCCCGGTGTCCGGCAGCTTCGCCGAGTACGCCCGGGAGTTCCTCGGCCCCTTCGCCGGCTACGTGACCGGCTGGACGTACTGGCTGTTCTGGGTCGTCACCGGCATGGCGGAGACCACCGCCGCCGCCGTCTACGTGCGGTTCTGGGCGCCCGACATACCGCAGTGGGTCAGCGCGCTGACCTTCCTGGTCCTGCTCTACGCGGCCAACCTGATCTCCGTGAAGCTGTTCGGCGAGATCGAGTTCTGGTTCTCCATGGTCAAGGTCACCGCCATCATCGGCATGATCCTGATCGGCGTCGGGGTGCTGACCCTCGGTTTCAGCAAGGCCGGTGACACCGCGTCACTCGGCCACCTCTGGCAGGACGGCGGCTTCTTCCCGCAGGGCATCGGCTCCACCGTGATGACCCTTCAGATCGTCATGTTCGCCTACCTCGGCGTCGAACTCGTCGGCGTCACCGCGGGCGAGAGCGAGAACCCCGAGAAGACCCTGCCGCGCGCCATCAACACGCTGCCCTGGCGGATCATGCTGTTCTACATCGGCGCCCTGGTGGTCATCCTCTCGCTCGTGCCGTGGACCGAATTCCGGCCCGGCGTCAGCCCGTTCGTCGCCGCCTTCGGCAAGATCGGCATCCCGGCGGCGGCCGGCATCATCAACTTCGTGGTGCTCACCGCGGCGCTCTCCTCCTGCAACTCCGGGATGTACTCCACCGGCCGCATGCTGCGCGACCTCGCGCTGCGCGGCCAGGCCCCGGGACGGCTCACCAGGCTCAACTCCCGCCGCACCCCGGCCTTCGCGATCACCGTCTCCTGCCTGCTGATGGGCGTCGGCGTGGTGCTCAACGGCGTCGTCCCGGCCCGGGCGTTCGAGTACATCACCTCGGTCGCCACGGTCTGCGGCCTGTGGACCTGGGCGATGATCCTGATCTCCCAGATCCGCTACCGCCGGGCCTGGCGGGCCGGCCACCTGCCGCCGCCCACCTTCAAGGCGCCCGGTGGCGCCTGGGTCAGCGGCGCCGCGCTCGCCTTCCTCGCGGTGGTCGTGGTGCTGATCGGCCTGGACCGGGACAACCGGATCTCGCTGTTCGTCTTCCCGGTCTGGGCCCTGGTGCTGGTGGTCGGCTACCGGGTGCTCAGGAGCCGCGACCCGCAGGCCGTCCACGGCGCCACCCCGGACCCGCTGCCCGCCGGCGACGGGAACGTGGACGCCCGCTGACCGGACCCGGACGCCCACCGGCCGGACGTGGACACCCACCGGCCGGACCCGGACGCCCACCGCTCGGACAGGGGCCCGGACGCCCGCCGGCCGGACGTGGACACCCACCGACCGCGCCTCGGACGCCCCGGCGGACACCCGCCGGGGCGTGGCTATCCTGGCCCGCATGCTGACCATCACCCGAGAACTCCGCGACCGGATCGTGGCCCACGCCCGCGCCGACCACCCGGACGAGGCCTGCGGCGTGGTCGCCGGACCGGCCGGCAGCGGCCGGCCCGAGCGGTTCGTCCCGATGCTCAACGCCGCCCGCTCGCCCACCTTCTACGAGTTCGACTCGGGCGACCTGCTCAAGCTCTACCGCGAGATGGACGACCGGGACGAGGAGCCGGTGATCGTCTACCACTCGCACACCGCCACCGAGGCCTACCCCTCGCGCACCGACGTGAGCTACGCCTCCGAGCCGTTCGCCCACTACGTCCTGGTCTCCACCGCCGAAGGCGACGGGGAGGACGACCCGTACCAGTTCCGCTCGTTCCGCATCGTGGACGGCGAGATCACAGAGGAAGACGTGCAGGTCGTCGAGGCCTACCCGGCCTGACCGGCACTCCCGCGGACGCGGCCCGCCGCCCCCTCCCGAAGGGGCGGCGGGCCGCCGCCGTCTCAGCCCTGGGAACGGGAGCATCCGGATCCCGAGACGACCATGTCCGAGCGGGCCCGGGAATCTATACGATGAGGCCATGCGTTCCGTCGATGTGAGCACTCAGGCCCCGGGCACCCGCCTCGTGGCGCGCCTGCACATCGACCTGTGCCGGCACGCCGGTGCGATCTGTCCCGGCACGCCCGCGCGCTCGCGCTGAGAGCCGCTTCACCACCTCACCCGGGCCGCCGCCCGCCGCTGACCGGCGACGCCGAGCCCCGGGCGCCCGCCCCGCCGCGTCCGCCGCGGCCCACTCACTCCACGACCCGCACAGGAGCGCACTCATGGCCATCGAGGTCCGCATCCCGACCATCCTCCGCACCTACACCGACGGCGCCAAGGCCGTCGAGGGCAACGGCAGCAACCTCGGGGAACTCTTCACCGACCTCGACGCCCGTCACCCGGGCATCGCCGCCCGCCTGGTCGAGGGCGGCGAGCTGCGCCGCTTCGTGAACGTCTACCTGAACGACGAGGACGTCCGCTTCCTGGAGGGCATCTCCACCGCCCTCGCCGACGGTGACAGCGTCACCATCCTGCCCGCCGTGGCCGGCGGCGCCCACTGATCTCCCGGTCCCCCGGCCCACCGCGGCCGGGGGACCGCCCCTCCACCCTCACCGCCTTGGCCGGAGGCCTCCCTTGCGTTACGACAGTCCGCTCGAAGCCGTCGGCAACACCCCGCTGGTCCGCCTGCCGCGGCTGTCCGCCGCCGTACCCGGCAACGCCGACGGCCTGGTGAGCCTCTGGGCCAAGCTGGAGGACCGCAACCCCACCGGCTCGATCAAGGACCGCCCGGCCCTGCACATGATCGAGCGCGCCGAGGCCGACGGCCGGCTCACCCCCGGCTGCACCATCCTGGAGCCCACCAGCGGCAACACCGGCATCTCGCTGGCCATGGCCGCCAAGCTCAAGGGCTACCGGATGGTCTGCGTGATGCCCGAGAACACCAGCGAGGAGCGGCGCGAGCTGCTGCGCATGTGGGGCGCCGAGATCATCTCCTCCCCGGCCGCCGGCGGCTCCAACACCGCCGTCCGGATCGCCAAGGAGACCGCCGCCGAACACCCCGACTGGGTGATGCTCTACCAGTACGGCAACCCCGACAACGCGGGCGCCCACTACACCGGCACCGGCCCCGAGATCCTCGCCGACCTGCCCACCGTCACCCACTTCGTGGCCGGCCTCGGCACCACCGGCACCCTGATGGGCGTCGGCCGCTACCTGCGCGAGAAGGTCCCCGGCGTGAGGATCGTCGCCGCCGAACCGCGCTACGACGACCTGGTGTACGGGCTGCGCAACCTGGACGAGGGCTTCGTCCCCGAGCTGTACGACGCCGAGGTGCTCACCACCCGCTTCTCGGTCGGCTCCGCGGACGCCGTCCGCCGCACCCGCGAACTCCTCCAGCAGGAGGGCATCTTCGCGGGCGTCTCGACCGGCGCCATCCTGCACGCGGCGATCGGCGTCGGGCGCAAGGCGGCCGCCGCGGGGGAGCGCGCGGACATCGTCTTCGTGGTCGCCGACGGCGGCTGGAAGTACCTGTCCACCGGCATCTACACCGCCGAGTCCACCGAGGCCGCGGTCGAGGCGCTGCAGGGCCAGCTCTGGGCGTAGCCCCGGCCGGCTAGCGGCCCTCCAGCACCTTCCGGGTACGGGCCCAGAGCTGCGGGTCCACCGCGCCGACCCGGCGGCGGAAGGCCGACAGCGGGACCTCGCGCAGTTCGTCGGTCTCCAGCCAGCCGGCCCGGCCGTCCCGGTCGCCCACCGTGCCGGGCGGGAGCGGCAGCACGCCCGGGCGCCCGGCGTGGTGCCTGCTGGTGATCTTCGCGACGGTGGCGGTCCGGCCGTGCACCCGCAGCACCAGGCAGGGGCGGTCCTTGGAGCCGGGCCCGTCCTCGAACGGCACCTGCGCCCACCAGATCTCCCGCGGCTCCGGGTGGGCCCCCGTCCGCGGCCGCGGGCCGGTCGGACCGGCCGGGCGCGGGGCCGGACGGGTGCGCCGCACCAGGGCCGCCGCGGCGGCGGCCAGCAGCGCGACGCCCAGCAGCGCCAGGACGAGCCAGGTGGCGGTCATGCCGTTCATGCGGCGAACCGTACCGGTCGAGGGTGAACGCGACCACCGTGCGGGCCGTGACGGCCGGGCATTTGTCCGCGCATTGCTCCCGGTTCGTCACGGAACCGCCACGATGCCCGTTATCGGCCCGGGGCCCCGGCCGGCCCGGCAAGGCTGCGTCACGAACGTCCGCCCCCGTCGCCCCGGAGGTGCCCCCGTGACCCGTGGCCCCGAGCTGTGGTCCTACGCCGAGATCGCCCGCCACATCAACGTCCGGCCCACGACCGTCCGCAGTTACCGCCGGCACCGGCTGCTGCCCGATCCGGACGTGATCGACGGCAGCGGCCACCCGCGGTGGTACCCGTTCACCATCCGCACCTGGGCCCGCAACCGGCCCCGGCGCCGCTGATCCCCGGCCCGTCAACCACGCCCGCTCCCGTCCCGGGCGTTCTGGTGATTCCGCCCACAGCCCGGCACGGGGACGGGGGCAAAGTGCCGCTCCGCCCTTACCCTCGACACACCAACGCAGTGCTACCGGCCGGTTCGCCGGGCCCGGCCTGCCGTTTTCCATGCCGTTTTCCACGCTGTTCCGGTGGAGGGCGGCGATGCCGTTTTCCAGCAGCAGCCAGGATGTGTCGGGGCGGAGGGGCTCGGATGAAACTGACCGTGGTGGGGTGCTCGGGGAGCTTCCCGGCCGCCGACTCGCCCTGCTCCAGCTACCTGGTCGAGGCCGAGGGCTACCGCGTCGTCCTCGACCTCGGCAACGGTGCCCTCGGCGCCCTCCAGAAGTACACCGGCCTCTACGACGTCGACGCCGTCCTGCTCAGCCACCTGCACGCCGACCACTGCGTCGACCTGTGCGCCTACTGGGTGGCCCGCAACTACCGCGCCGAGGGCTGCCCCGAACTGCTGCCCGTGTACGGCCCGGCCGGCACCGCCGAGCGGCTCGCCCGCGCCTACGACATGCCGGAGAACCCCGGGATGAAGGAGGTGTTCGAGTTCCGCACGCTCACCCCCGGCAGCTTCGAGCTCGGCCCGTTCCGGATCGGCGTCGCCCAGGTCAACCACCCCGTCGACGCCTTCGCCTTCCGGCTGGAGCACGACGGCCGCTCGCTGGTCTACAGCGGGGACACCGGGGAGAGCGCCGAACTCGTCGAACTCGCCCGCGACGCCGACCTCTTCCTCTGCGAGGCCGCGTACATCGACGGCCGCGACACCTACCAGGCCGTCCACCTCAACGGCCGCGAGGCGGGCGAGCACGCCGCCGCGGCCGGCGCCCGCCGGCTCGTCCTCACCCACATCCCCCCGTGGACCGACGCCGAGCACAACCGGCGGGACGCCGCGGCCGCCTACCCGGGGCCGGTCGAGGTCGCCCGGGCCGGTGCGGTGTACGAGATCTGAGCGGCTCGGCGGGGTTCCGCGGGACCGGTGAGGACCGCGGGAAAAAAGTTCCGGGACGACCTGCAACCTCGCCGCCCCTCGGACGTCTTGGAAGGTGAGCGGCGGGAGACACCGCCGCAACGGCCGGCCCGTCGGGCGCGGCCGCGATCACACCAGTCACCAGGCTTGCTTCGTGCTGCCCGGATCCGGCCGTGCCGGTCCGGAGCGGAAATCCAGGGGGGATTCCCATGCGCAAGATCAACCGCGCCCTGAACCGGGCCCGCCGGCTCGTCCCGGCGGTCGCGCTGACCGCCGCACTGGTCGGCGGCGGCGCCGTGGCCGCGACCCCGGCCTTCGCCACCGCCGGGCCGTTCAGCCTCACCGTGAACGCTCCGGCCGTCATCGGGGGTGCGGGTGGGCCGGTCGAGTTCACCGAGCACATCGGCAACCCGGGGGACCAGGGCTCCGCCGTCCTGCTGGAGTTCTCGATCGAGACCAGTCTCGGGACCCCGGAGCACGCGCTGAGCCTGGAGTACTACGACGACTCGCTCGGTGCGTGGCGGTCGGTGGACCTGGAGGAGCGCCCGGGGGCGGACACGATGGTCTACCGGGGCGTCACCGGGAAGCTCCTCGCCCTGGCGGGAGGCTCGGACATCAAGCTGCGCCTCGGCGCTCCCATGGGCACGCCCCACCACGGGGCCACCAACGGTGGTGTCGGTCCGAACCTCACCTTCCGTACCACCGTCCGCGGTTGGGGGCAGGACTCCCCGATCGAGCCGCCGCTCGACGACACCCACGTGATCAAGGTCGACGCGATCCACAACGGCGTGACCGGGGTCCCGGCCACCGCCGTCGCGGGCGGGGAGCCGATCGAGTTCGACGCGGTGCTCAGCAACCCGACCCCCTCGGCCTACACCAACCTCGGCAACGTGCTGTTCACCGACCGGAACGCCAAGGTCGAGGTCCGCGGCGCCGACGGCGGCTGGACCGCCGTGCCGGCCGTCACCGCCACGGCGGAGGATCCGGCCGGCCACTACCTGGACGGTCGCAACTCCTCGGCCGCTCCCGGGAGTTCGCAGACCAAGCGGGTCCGGGTCAGCTACCCGGCCGACACCCCGCCGGGCACGACCCAGGTGAACCCCTGCGTGTTCGTCAACGAGCGTGACGGCACGCCCTTCCTGGGCACCACCATGTGCTCGCCCGGCGCCACCGTCCGGGTCGTCGCCGCGGACCCGAAGCCCACCACCACGCCGACCCCGACCAGCACTCCGACCGGTACCCCGACCGGTACCCCGACCGGCACCCCGGACGCGACCGGGACCCCGACCCCGCCGTCCGGCTCGAAGCCGCAGCAGGGCGGCGACACCCCGGCCGCCCAGCCGGCCGGCGACGTCACGAAGGCGCCGGCCGCCCCCACCCCGCCCGCGGACCGCGCCCCGGCGGCCGGTGCCCGGTCGGTGGGCGGGCAGTTGGCCTCCACCGGTGCGGACGGCGACCGGACCGGCCTGATCGCGGGCGCCGGCGCGCTGCTGGTCGCCGCCGGTGCCGGGACCTTCGTGCTGGCCCGCCGTCGCCGCCGCACCCACTGACGTCCGCCGTGCGCCGTGCGCGGTCCGGCCGGGACGCCCCGGGCGGGCCGCGCACGGCCATGCGACGGCCGTCGGCGGTACCGGTGGCGGGGACTGGCACCGGCCCCCGTCACCGGCACCGGTCGTGGCCGTCCGCGGGCCTCCCGCGGACGGCGGCCCGAGGGACGCCGGTGCGGCGGGGCGTCAGCGCCGCCCGGGCACCGGCAGTCCGAGGTGGTGCCGCAGCGTGGGGCCGGTGTAGTCGGTGCGGAACACCCCGCGCTCCTGGAGCAGCGGCACCACCCGGTCGACGAACTCGTCCAGGCCGCCCGGGGTGACGTGCGGGATGAGGATGAAGCCGTCGGCCGCGTCGTTCTGCACGAAGTGGTCGATCCGCGCGGCGACGGTGGCGGGCGAGCCGATGAACGACTGCCGGCCGGTCAGCTCGATCACCAGCTCGCGGCTGGTCAGCTTCTTCTCCGCGGCCACGGCCCGCCACCGTTCGGCGACGGCCACCGGGTCGGTGTGCCGGACCCTGCCCTGGACCAGGTCGCTGTCGGGGTCGGGGTCGACGGCCGGCAGCGGTCCGTCCGGGTCGTGGTCGGACAGGTCGATGCCCCAGAGCTGCTCCAGGAAGGTGATCGCGGTCTGCGCGCTGACCTGGGCCCGGCGGATCTCGTGGGCCCGTTCGGCCGCCTCGGCGTCGGTGTCGCCGAGGGCGAAGGTGGCCGCGGGCATGATCTTCAGCTCGTCCGGCTTGCGCCCGTACGCGGCGAGCCGGCGCTTGACGTCGGCGTGGAAGGCCTGGCCGTCGGCGAGGGTGGAGTGCCGGGAGAAGACCACGTCGGCGGTGGCGGCGGCGAACTCGCGCCCCTCGTCGGAGTCCCCGGCCTGGATCACCACCGGGTGGCCCTGCGGCGGCCGCGGCAGCGAGAGCCGGCCCTCGACCTCGAACTGCGGGCCGGAGTGCCGGACGGGTTCCTCCCCGGCGTCCCAGAACTCCCGTGCCAGCTGGACGGATTCGGCGGCGCGGGTGTAGCGGTCGGCTCGGTCCAGGTAGCCGCCGCGGCGGAAGTTCTCCCCGGTGAAGGCGTCCGAGGAGGTGACCACGTTCCAGGCCGCGCGGCCGCCGGAGAGGTGGTCCAACGAGGCGAAGCGGCGGGCCAGTTCGTACGGCTCGTTGAAGGTCGCGTTGACGGTGGCGGCCAGGCCGACCCGTTCGGTGACGGCGGCCAGCGCGTTGAGCACGGTGATCGACTCGGGGCGGCCGACCACGTCCAGGTCGTGGATGCGGCCCTTGGACTCGCGCAGTCGCAGGCCCTCGGCGAGGAAGAAGAAGTCGAACTTCCCGCGTTCGGCGGTCTGCGCGAGGTGGCGGAAGGAGGAGAACTCGATGTGGCTGCCGGAGGCCGGGTCGCTCCACACCGTGGTGTTGTTGACGCCGGGGAAGTGCGCGGCCAGGTGGATCTGCTTGAGCGGTCGGTCCGTCATCGGGTCACCTCGGCGAGGGCGGGGGAAGCGGCGGGGGAAGCGGCGGGGGTAGCGGTGGGGGCGGTGGCGTCGGCGGGGCGGGCGGCGTAGCGGCTGGCCGGGCGGGCCAGGCCGAGGTGGTCGCGCAGGGTGCGGCCGGTGTACTCGGCGCGCAGCAGGCCCGCGGCGCGCAGGGCGGGGGTGATGCGGTCGGCCAGCGCGGCCAGGTCGCGGGCCGGGTCGGCGGGGGAGAGGTGGAACCCGTCGACGCCGGTGCCGGGCGCGGTGAGCTCGGCGAGCAGCCGCTCGTCGGCGGCCCGGTCGGGCAGGGCGGACAGGGCGGTGTCGAGCCGGGCGAGGATGCGCGGGCCCTCGCCGGCCCGCAGCCGCAGTTCGGTGGCGGCCGTCAGCCGGGTGGCGCGGTCGGGGGCGTCGAGCAGCACGACGTCGGCGTGCCGGATCGCGGCGGCGACCCGGGCCCGCCCGCCCGGGGAGGCGTCCGGCGCGAGGTCGGCGGCGGTGACCGGCACCACGACCACCGGGCGGCCCTGCGGCGGGCGCGGGGTGATGGACGGGCCGCGGACCGAGAAGTGCGGGCCCTCGAAGTCGATGTAGTGCAGTTTGTCGCGGTCGACGAACCGCCCGGTGGCGGTGTCGCGGATCTCCGCGTCGTCCTCCCAGCTGTCCCAGAGCCGGGCGGCCACCTCGACGGCGTCGGCGGCCTCGGCCCACAGCTCGTCCTCGGGGGCGACCGGGCGGCGGCCGAAGGCCCGCGCCTCGGCCTCGGTCGTGGAGACGCCGACCAGCCAGCCGGCCCGGCCCTCGCTCGCCCAGTCCAGGGTGTTGACCGAGATCGAGGTGTGGAACGGCTCGGTGTGGGTGGTGGTGACGGTCGGCACCAGCCCGACCCGGCCGGTCAGCGGGGCGATCCGGGCGAGGGCGGCGAGCGCGTCGGGGCGACTGGGTGCGGCGGCGAAGGAGTCGTCGAGGGTGACGAAGTCCAGGGTGGCCCGCTCGGCGAGACGGGCGAGGTAGGCGTAGTGCCCGGCGTCGAAGCGGCCGGGGCTGTCGAGGGCGGCGGACAGGTGCAACTGGCGGGGCATGGTGAGCCTGGCTTCCTCGTGCGGACGCGAGCGGGCGCCGGCGCGGCCGTGCGGTGGGCACGGGTGCGCGGGGGCACGCCGGAGCGCGGTGGCGGCCCGCGGGCGGAGCCCGTACGGGCGGGGGAGGGAAGGACCGGCGCCGGGCGGGACGTCAGCCGGGCGGCGGCGGGGGAACGGTCAGCTCAGCCGCGACACGCCGCGGACCACACGCGACCGAAGTCGATGTGGCTGCGGGTGACCAGCGGGCACGAGGCGTTCACCGCTTCAGTTGACCAGGGCGTCCGTCGGTTCGTCAACCTCCGTCTCAGGCCCCGGGCACGTCCGCAGGTGGGCCCGGGTACGCCGAAGGCCCCGCCCGGCCGCTGGGGGAGCAGCGGCGGGGCGGGGCCTCCGAGGCGGGCGGTGACGCGGGCGTCAGGCCTTGGTGACGTCCTCGATCTCGTCGTCGTCCTCGCGACCGGGGGTCTTGAGGTCGAACTTGGTGATCGCGAAGCGGAAGAGGAAGTAGTAGACCGCGGCGAAGACCAGGCCGATCGGGATGATCATCCACGGGTCGGTGGCCTTGTTCCAGGCCAGCGCGTAGTCGATCAGGCCGCCGGAGAAGGTGAACCCGTCGTGCACGCCGAGCGCCCAGGTGACGGTCATCGAGACGGCGGTGAGCAGCGCGTGGATGACGTACAGGACCGGGGCGATGAAGACGAAGGCGAACTCGATCGGCTCGGTGACGCCGGTGACGAAGGAGGTCAGGGCCAGCGAGACCATCATGCCGGTGACGGCCTTGCGGCGGTGGGCCTTGGCGGAGTGGGCGATGGCCAGCGCGGCGGCGGGCAGCGCGAACATCATGATCGGGTAGAAGCCCGACATGAACTGTCCGGCGGTCGGGTCGCCGGCGAAGAAGCGGGTCAGGTCGCCGTGCACGACGGTGCCGTCGGCCTTGGTGAAGTCACCGGTCTGGAACCAGGCGAAGGAGTTCACGAACTGGTGCATGCCGACCGGCAGCAGACCGCGGTTGACCAGGCCGAAGGCGCCCGCACCGAACGCGCCGGCGCCGATCAGGGTGTCGTTCAGGCTCTTGACGGCGTCACCGATCGGGCCCCAGGCCAGACCGAAGAAGACGCCGACGGCGGTGCCGACGAAGGCCATGAGGATCGGGACCAGGCGGCGGCCGTTGAAGAAGCCGAGCCAGTCGACCAGCTTGGTGCGGTGGAACTTCTGCCACAGCACCGCGGCCAGCAGACCGATCACGATGCCGCCGAGCACGCCCGGGTCCTGGTAGACGGGCTTGATCCACTTGTCGCCGTCGACGTGGCCCTCGGAGACGGGGAACGCGGTGAGGACGTTCTTGTAGACCAGGAAGCCGACCAGGGCGGCGAGCGCGGTGGAGCCGTCCGCCTTCTTGGCGAAGCCGATCGCGATGCCCACCGCGAAGAGCAGCGCCAGGTTGGAGAAGACGCCGTCACCGGCGGTGGCGAAGACCGAAGCGACCTTGTTCCAGCCGAGACCGTCCTTGCCGAACACGTCGTCCTGGCCGAGACGCATCAGCAGACCGGCGGCGGGGAGCACCGCGATGGGCAGCTGGAGGCTGCGGCCGATCTTCTGCAGACCCTGGAGGAGATTCTGGCCGAACTTCTTGGCGGGGCTTGGCGTGGTCGGAGCCTTGGCGGGCGCCGATGCCTGCGCAGACTGACTCATGGGGGTGGGTTCCTAACGGCATGGCGGTCGGTCGGGGGGACGGCACAGGGGGCCAACCGCGAACTGGTCTACACCACACGTGGTGTAGACCAGTTTTGTAGCACGGGCGGAGAAGTCGAGGAACCCCGGAAAGCGGCGCGGCCGGGAAGCGCTATGAAATCGAAACCTACCGGCGAATGGCGATCATGGTATCCATCGCGATTGTGACTTTGGCCGACCGCGCAACAAAATCGATTTTGGCTAATCGCGCAACAAAAGCACAGGCTGCCCTGCCAGGCGCGTTGGGCCGGGAGCGGGCGGGCTTTCCGGGCTTTCCGAAATGCCGAAGGCCCCCGGACCGGCGGTCCGGAGGCCATTGCGGGGATAACCCGGCGGCGCTCGGTTTCAGGCCTTGGTGACGTCCTCGACCTCGGCCTCGTCCTCCCGGCCAGGTGTTTTCAGGTTGAATTTGACGATGATGAACCGGAAGAGCGCGTAGTACACGGCGGCGAAGCCGAGGCCGATCGGGATGATCAGCCACGGCTTGGTGGCCAGCCCCCAGTTGATCACGTAGTCGATCAGGCCGGCCGAGAAGCTGAACCCGTCGTGCACCCCGAGCCCCCAGGTCACCGCCATCGACGCGCCGGTCAGCAGCGCGTGCACGGCGTACAGGGCGGGGGCGATGTAGGCGAAGGAGTACTCGATCGGCTCGGTGACGCCCGTCACGAAGGAGGTCAGGCCGACCGAGAGCATCAGGCCGTAGATCTCCTTGCGCCGGTGCGGCTTCGCCGAGTGCGCGATCGCGAGCGCGGCGGCGGGCAGCGCGAACATCATGATCGGGAAGAAGCCCGACTGGAACTGGCCGGCCGTCGGGTCGCCCCCCAGGAAGCGCGGGATGTCGCCGTGCACGATCGTGCCGTCCGGCTTGACGAACTCCCCGAACTGGAACCAGACGAACGTGTTCAGCAGCTGGTGCATGCCGATCAGCAGCAGCGCGCGGTTGAAGAGGCCGAAGATGCCGGCGCCGGCCGCGCCCAGGTCGGAGAGGGTCTGCGAGAAGTCGTTCAGGCCGCGGCCGATCGGCGGCCAGACCCAGAGCGACACCACGGCGGTCAGCATGCCGACCAGGGCGGTGATCATCGGGACCAGGCGGCGGCCGTTGAAGAAGCCGAGCCAGTCCACCAGCCTGGTGCGGTGGTACCGGACCCACAGCCAGGCCGACATCAGGCCGATCAGGATGCCGCCCAGCACGCCCGGGTTCTGGTACGTCGCGGCCGCCGCCTTCGCCGAGCCGTAGTCCACGCACTGGTCGCTGACCAGCACCGTCGGCGGTTTGCAGCTCTCCGGGAAGGCGTGCAGGACCCGGAAGTAGACGAGGAAGCCGACCACGGCGGCCAGCGCCGTCGAGCCGTCGGCCTTCTTCGCCATGCCGATCGCCACGCCGACGCAGAACAGCATCGGCAGGCCGAAGGAGGAGTCGAGCAGGGCACCGCCGGCGGCGGCGAAGACCTTCGCGACGTTGTCCCAGCCCAGTCCGTCCTTGCCGAACACGTCGGGCTGGCCGAGCCGGTTGAGGATGCCCGCGGCGGGGAGCACCGCCACCGGGAGCTGCAGGGACCGGCCCATCTTCTGGAGGCCGCCGTAGAAGGTGTGCCACCAGGTGGTCTGCGGGGTCGTGGCTCCTGCCGAACTCATCCTTCGCCCTCCGAGAGCAGTTGCCGACCGGCGGGCCCCTGCGGGACCCTCGGGCGGGCTCGGGAACACCCGGGGCCGTTCCTGCGTTCCTCGGAGTACACATATATTGGTGTAGACCACTTGGAAGCAGGCCGCACCCCGGAGGCGCGAGCCGCGCTGATCGTCATCCTCGGGCGGCGATCGGGAGCCTGCCCGCCGGAATGGGCCAAAAGTGGACTAACGTGGCGGACCGGACCGGCACGGGTGATGCTGGTCGCGCTGCTCGCCGGCCCGACCGCAGCCGAACCCGCGTCAGCCGATCGGCACGGACCTCACCGCCCGGCGGTCGAGGAACACCCAGCACCAGCGCAGGACGGCACCCGGCAGAGCCGCCGAAGGGCCGAGACAGAGGGAGAAACCAGATGGCCAGCAAGGCTGAGAAGATCGTCGCCGGTCTGGGCGGCATCGACAACATCGAAGAGGTCGAGGGCTGCATCACCCGCCTGCGCACCGAGGTCAAGGACGCCTCCCTGGTCGACGAGGCCGCCCTCAAGGCCGCCGGCGCCCACGGCGTCGTGAAGATGGGCACCGCGATCCAGGTCGTCATCGGCACCGACGCCGACCCGATCGCCGCCGACATCGAGGACATGATGTGAGCTGAGCCACCCAGGCCCGGCCCGCCCGGCCCGCCGCCCCGCTCAGGGGGACGGCGGGCCGCGGCGCATCCGGCCGCCTCCCGGCCGCCTCCGGGGGACGGCTCCCCGCCGCTTCGCCGCAGCCCCTGCCGCCCTCGCCGCTTCCCGAACCGGCCCGCCGGAGCGACTACGCTCAGTGCCTATGTCACGCATCGACGGCCGCACCCCCGAACAGCTCCGCCCGATCACCATCGAACGGGGCTGGAGCAAGCACGCCGAAGGCTCCGTCCTCATCTCCTACGGCGACACCAAGGTGCTGTGCACCGCCAGCGTCACCGAGGGCGTGCCCCGCTGGCGCAAGGGCAGCGGCGAAGGCTGGGTCACCGCCGAGTACTCCATGCTCCCGCGCGCCACCAACACCCGCGGCGACCGGGAGGCCGTCAAGGGCCGCATCGGCGGCCGCACCCACGAGATCAGCCGGCTCATCGGCCGCTCGCTGCGCGCCGTCGTGGACCACCGCGCGCTCGCCGAGAACACCATCGTCCTCGACTGCGACGTCCTCCAGGCCGACGGCGGCACCCGCACCGCCGCCATCACCGGCGCGTACGTCGCCCTGGTCGACGCCGTCGCCTGGGCCCGCGACAAGAAGCTGCTGCGCGCCAAGGGCCAGCCGATCACCGGCGGCGTCAGCGCCGTCAGCGTCGGCATCATCGACGGCGTCCCGATGCTCGACCTCCAGTACGAGGAGGACGTGCGCGCCGAGACCGACATGAACATCGTCTGCACCTCCGACGGCCGCTTCGTCGAGGTCCAGGGCACCGCCGAGGGCGCCCCGTTCGACCGCGAGCTGCTGGACCGGCTGCTCGACCTCGGCAGCCTCGGCTGCGCGGAGCTGGACGCGATCCAGCGCAAGGCCCTGGAGGGCTGAACCCGCGCGGGCCCCGCGACCGTGGACCGGATCGGACACACGGTCAGTCCGCGGCCGCGGACGGCCGTTCGGGCGCGGCGCGGACACCCGTGCGGGCCTCGGGCGGAACGGCCCGCCGAACGGCCCGCCGAACGCCCGGCCTGCTGTACAGGCCGGGCCCGGAGACCGTACGGTTCCCGCAGCACTCCCGCTGCGGGAACCGCGCACCTCCCGGCGCGCGTCCCCCACCACGGAACCCGCGCCCCACAGGAGGATCGGATGCCGTCGAGCATCGCCCGCCCCGCCGCCCTCGCCGTGGCCGGACTCATCGCGATCCTTCCGCTCAGCATGGTGAGCTGCTCCGCCGCCCAGAAGGCGCTCGACTGCGGCAACACCGCGGTGCGGATCACCGGGGACATCGCCGACGTCACCCAGGCCTACGACAACGCGAGCAACGACTCGGCGGCCGCCGGGAAGGCCCTGCAGAAGCTCAAGAACGACCTCGACCAGGTCGGGAAGAACTCCAAGAACACCGACGTCGCCAAGGCCGTGACCGATCTGCAGAAGCAGGTCGAGAACGTGCAGCGGGCCGCCGACCGGAACGAGATCCCGAACCTCAAGCCCCTCGGTGACGCGGCCGGCAACCTCACCTCGGTCTGCACCGGCTGATCGCCTCCGGTAGCCCGGCGGGGCGGGCCGGGCGCTCGGTAGGGTGGGCGATATGTCCACCCGCCTGATCCTCGCCACCCGCAACCAGCACAAGGTCACCGAGCTCCGCGCCATCCTGGCGGACGCCGGCCTGGACGTCGAACTCGTCGGCGCCGACGCCTACCCGGAGATCCCCGACGTCCCCGAGACCGGTGTCACCTTCGCCGAGAACGCCCTGCTCAAGGCGCACGCCCTGGCCCGTGCCACCGGCCTGCCCGCCGTCGCCGACGACTCCGGCCTCTGCGTGGACGTGCTGAACGGCGCGCCCGGCATCTTCTCCGCCCGCTGGTCCGGCAAGCACGGCGACGACGCCGCCAACCTCGACCTGCTGCTCGCCCAGCTCTCCGACATCGCCGAGCCGCACCGCGGCGCCCACTTCTTCTGCGCCGCCGCCCTCGCCCTCCCCGACGGCACCGAGCGCGTCGTCGAGGGCCGCCTCCTCGGCACCCTGCGCACCGCCCCGGCCGGCGACGGCGGCTTCGGCTACGACCCGATCCTCCAGCCCCTCGGCGAGACCCGCACCTGCGCGGAGCTCACCCCGGCCGAGAAGAACGCCATCAGCCACCGCGGCAAGGCCTTCCGCGCCCTCGCCCCGGTGGTCAAGGAGCTGCTGGCCTGACGGCAAGTCGGAAAACCGAAGGCCCGCCCCGAGATCCTCCTCGAGGCGAGCCTTCGGTTCCAAGGCACGTGCGGCCTGAGGGACTCGAACCCTCACGGGATTTCTCCCACGGGCACCTAAAACCCGCGCGGCTGCCGATTACGCCAAGGCCGCATGGCCTTCAGTCTAGGGCTTTGTACTGGGCTGAGGCACCGCCCTTCTTCCGCCTGCAGTAGGTCGGGGTGGTGGCGTGGCAGTTGGGGCAGAGCAGCCGGAGGTTGTCCGGCCGGTTGTCCGACCAGTCGCCGTTGATGTGGTCGACCTCCAGGGTCATCGGTCGGCCGTGCCACTCGGGGCCGGTGCCGCAGCCCTCGCACAGCTCGGGCCTGCCAAGCTCGGCCAGTGCACTGCGGATCCGCGAGCCGGGCAGCCGCTTGGCTTCCGTGGGTCGTCGAACGAGGAGCCGGTCGGCGGGGATCCTGTTGGGGAGTCGCTTGCCGCGGGCGTGGGCCTGACCGGTGAAGTGGGAGGTGTCGATGCCGAGCGCCTTGATGCGGCGTCCGATGTGGGCCTGGGTGCCACCGGCTTGGCGCTTGTGGAGGTAGCGCACGACCCCGGCCACGCTGTGGCAGGCCGAGACGGCCTCCTGGAGGACCTCCCGGGTGTAGACGCTTCCGGTCGGGCGGAAGTGAGCGGTGTCGATCCCGTACTCGGTGAGCTTGCGGCGCAGGTACTTGCGCCGGTCGGGGTTGGGCTCCCGGCCGAGTGCGGTCAGCATCTCGTCGAGCGAGCCGGCAGTGGCGGCGATGCTCGTGAGAAGTTCGGCGGTGTACTCGATCGCCATGGTTGTTCCCCCTTCGGGCAGGTGTGTGCCCGTCCCCCGGTATGCGAACGATCGGCGTGTGGATCGGTTACGGGCGCTGGGATGTTTAGGCACTGACTATCAATTGGTACAGACCTATTGACCTATGTGGTTCAGACCACATACCTTCTGCGCCAATTGCAATCCCCCACGTGCGTGCTCCCCCACAGGCACGCGCCGACACTCTCTCCTGGAGGACCGAGTGTTGATCCGAAACACGGCGGAGCGGCGTCCCACCGCCTCCCACCGCCGGAAGAGCCCGGCCGCGCGGGCCGGTGTGGCCTCGCTGGCGGCGGCCTCGCTGGCCGGACTGCTGATGGCGACGCTGGGTGCGGCGCCCTCGCAGGCGTCGGCGGCGGTCGACAACGCGGCCTGTCGGCCGGACGGCCTGTACCAGACTCCCGGGGTGGACGTCCCGTACTGCTCCGTCTACGACACCGGCGGGCGCGAGAAGATGGGCGCGGACCACCAGCGCCGCATCATCGGCTACTTCACCGGCTGGCGCACCGGCAAGAACGGCGACCAGCCGTACCTGGTGAACGACATCCCCTGGGACAAGGTCACCCACCTGAACTACGCCTTCGGCCACGTCGGCGGCGACAACAAGCTCTCGGTCGGCACCGACGGCCCGACCAACGAGGCCACCGGGATCTCCTTCCCCGGCGTCCCCGGTGCCGAGTTGGACCCGAGCCTGCCGTACAAGGGCCACTTCAACCTGCTGACGAAGTTCAAGAAGCAGTACCCGAACGTCAAGACCCTGATTTCGGTGGGCGGTTGGACCGAGACCGGCGGCTACTTCGGGGACGACGGCAAGCGCGTCAACTCCGGCGGCTTCTACTCGATGACCGTCAACGCGGACGGCAGCGTCAACCAGGCCGGCATCGACACCTTCGCCGCCTCCTCGGTCGACTTCATCCGCAAGTACGGTTTCAACGGCGTCGACATCGACTACGAGTACCCGACCTCGATGAAGGACGCCGGCAACCCGCTGGACTGGCAGCTCGCCAACGCCAAGCGCGGCTCGCTGGCCAAGGGCTACGCGGCGCTGATGAAGACCCTGCGCGAGAGCCTGGACAAGGCCGGCGCCGCCGACGGCAAGCACTACCTGCTGTCGGTCGCCGCCCCGTCCTCCGGCTACCTGCTGCGCGGCATGGAGACCTTCCAGGTGGCCAAGTACCTGGACTACGTCAACATCATGTCGTACGACCTGCACGGCGCCTGGAACAAGTACGTCGGCCCGAACGCCTCGCTGTTCGACGACGGCAAGGACGGCGAGCTGGCCGCCGCCAACGTCTACGGCACCGCGCAGTACGGCGGCATCGGCTACCTGAACGCCGACTGGTCGTACCACTACTTCCGCGGCTCGATGCCCGGCGGCCGGATCAACGTCGGCCTGCCGTACTACACCCGCGGTTTCAAGAACGTGCAGGGCGGCACCAACGGCCTCTGGGGCACGGCCTCGGCGACCACCTGCCCGGCCGGTTCCGGTCTGACCGCCTGCGGTGACGGCGCGGTCGGCATCGACAACATCTGGAACGACAAGGACGACGCGGGCAAGGAGTCCCCGGCCGGGTCGAACCCGATGTGGCACGCCAAGAACCTGGAGAAGGGCATCCTGCCCGACTACCTGGCCAAGTACGGCGTCTCCGACACCGCGCTGCAGGGCACCTACACCCGCAACTACAGCTCCACCCTGGTGGCGCCGTGGCTGTGGAACGACACCAAGAAGGTGTTCCTCTCCACCGAGGACGAGCAGTCGGTGGGCGCCAAGGCGGACTACATCGTCAACCAGGGCGCCGGCGGCGCGATGATCTGGGAGCTCGCGGGCGACTACAGGTGGGACGCCACCGCCAACGGCGGCAAGGGCGAGTACGTCCCCGGCTCGACGCTGACCTCGCTGATGTACGACAAGTTCAAGTCGGCGGCCCCGTACGGCGCGACCCGTTCGACGACCGCGCTGCCGCAGCAGACGCTGCCGATCGACGTGTCGTTCACCAACTTCGCGCTGGGCGACTCGAACTACCCGATCAACCCGAAGCTGCACATCGTCAACAACTCGACGCTGACCCTGCCGGGCGGCACCGAGTTCCAGTTCGACTACGGCAACTCGGCCCCGGGCAACGCCAAGGACCAGTCCGGCTTCGGCCTCCAGGTCATCAAGCAGGACAACCCGGGCCCGGGCAACGTGGGCGGCCTGAAGGGCACCTACAACCGGGTGTCGGTCAAGCTGCCGGGCTGGCAGTCGCTGGCTCCGGGCGCCTCGATCGACATGGACTTCGTCTACTACCTGCCGGTGTCCACGCCGTCGAACTGGACGGTCAACGTGGGCGGCACGCTGTACGGGATCAAGGGCGACCTGACCCGCGGTGCGGTGGACGGCGGCACGCCGACCCCGACGCCTACCCCGACCTCGTCGCAGACGGCCACCCCGACGCCGACGCCGACCGCGACCGGGACGCAGACCCCGACCCCGACGCCGACGCCGACCTCGGGCACCTGCACCGCCGCCCCGAGCTGGGACGCGGGCACCACCTACGCGACCCCCACCAAGGTCTCGTGGAAGGGCCACTACTACCAGAACAAGTGGTGGACCAAGGGCGACGACCCCGCGGCCAGCGGCGCGTGGGGCGTCTGGAGCGACCTCGGGGCCTGCTGATCAGGCCGGTCCGCTGAGGTGAGGAACGGCGGTGGCGGCGCACCCGGTCGGGGGGTGTGCCGCCACCGCTTCGTCGTGTCCGCGGGCTCCGCGCAGGGGGCTCAGGCCCCGACCTTGAGGTCGCGCAGCAGCTTGGCGACGTGCCCGGTGGCCCGCACGTTGTAGAACGCGTGCTCCACCTTGCCCTGCTCGTCCACGACGATCGTGGAGCGGATCACACCGAGGTAGGTGCGGCCGTAGTTCTGCTTCTCGCCGAAGGCGCCGTACGCCTCCAGCGCCTCCTTCTCCGGGTCGGACAGCAGGGTGACCTTGAGGTTCTCGGCCTCGCGGAACTTGCCCAGCTTCTCCGGCTTGTCCGGGGAGATGCCGATGACGTCGTAGCCGGCGCCCGCGAAGGCCTCCAGGTTGTCGGTGAAGTCGCAGGCCTGCTTGGTGCAGCCGGGGGTCAGGGCGGCCGGGTAGAAGTAGACGATGACCTTGCGGCCGGCGTGGTCGGCGAGGGACACCTGGTTGCCGTCGGCGTCGGACAGGCTGAAGGCGGGCGCGGTGTCGCCGGGCTGGAGGCGCTCAGTCACGGTCGTGTTCTCCTGAAGGCTGGGACGGACGGTCGTACCACGGCAAACTTACCTCCGATGGTGGGTGGGGCCGCGCGACCGTGTTCGGCAACTGACACACTGGGTCAGTCGCACCGATCGCACGGATCGGACGGAACAACATCGGCGAGTGAATGGGGTGGCCCGAGTGGGCGAGGCGAGCACGCAGGACAAGTCGGCGCGGACGACCTCCCAGATCGAGGCGGACATCGAGCGGACGCGTGACCGGCTGGCGGGGACCCTCGACGAGCTGGCCGTCCGCATCCACCCGAGCACCATCTCCGCCCAGGTCAAGGCCAAGGCGGCGGCCGCCGTCGAGGAGCGGACCGCCCGGGCGTACGTGGCCGCCAGCGGCGTGGTGGAGAAGGTCCGGGCGCAGTTCGTGGACGAGAAGGGGCAGCCGCGCCGGGAGCGGATCGTCCCGGCCGCGCTGGTCGGGGTGGGCCTGGTGCTGCTGGTCGCCTCGTCCCGCAAGCGCCGCAAGGACTGAGCACCGTACGACGGAGGGGCCGGGCGCGCGGTGCGTGCCCGGCCTTCCGCATGCCGGGCCTTGTTCATGGCGGGCCTTGCTCATGCCGGGCTGGCGTCACGCTCCTCGCCCGGGGGAGGTACCTTCGGGACCGTGAGTACCAACGACGAACCGACCCGCTCCGAGCACGTGCAGGAGCCCGCCCGTCACGACCGGCTCGGCGAGAAGCTGCCGATCCGGATGCTGCACGACCGTGTGCTGGTGCGCATCGAGGGCGGCGAGGGCGAGCGCCGCTCGACCGGCGGCATCCTGATCCCGGCCACCGCGGAGCTGTCCAAGCGCTGTACCTGGGCGGAGGCCGTCGCGGTGGGCCAGAGCGTGCGCTCGGTGGAGCCCGGGGACCGGGTGCTGTACGACCCGGAGGACAAGCTGGAGGTCGAGGTCCGCGGCGCCACCTACGTGCTGCTGCGCGAGCGCGACCTGCACGCCGTCGCCGCGACCCGCTTCGGCGACACCGAGGGCTCGACCGGGCTGTACCTGTGACGGTCTGATCCTCCTGCTGCCCCGCGGTGCCCCCGACTCCGGTCGGGGGCACCGTGCTTTCGGTGCGGGTGGCGACTCGGGCGTGGCGGCGACTCGGGCGGGCGGGGACTCGGGCGTGGCGGGTGCCGAGGGACTGTCGGTGGGGCGCGCTAGGGTCCCGGCATGAGTGTGCCGGTGATCGGGGATGCGGAGCGTCGGGCCAGGCTGGGGCGGCGGCACCTGCTGGTGCCGTCGGTGCGGGCGGCGCGGGTGGAGGACGTGGCCGACGCGGTGGTCGGGCTGCACGCGTCGGACCCGGCCACGGTGTACCTGTCGGCCTGCGCGCGGCTGGCGGCGCCCTCGGCGGCGGAGGTGGACCGGGCGCTGTACGAGGACGTCTCGCTGGTGAAGCTGCTGTCGATGCGGCGGACGATCTTCGCGGTGACGGAGGGCTTCGCCCCGTACGTGAGTTCGGCGGCGGCGCGGGCGATCGCGGCGAAGGAGCGGGCGACGCTGCTGAAGCACCTGCGGGACTTCGCCGAGGGCTGGGACGAGGCCCGGCTGGGGGAGACGGAGCGCGAGGTGCTGGCCGCGCTGGCCGTCCGCGGCGAGGCGACGACCAGGGAACTGTCCGAGGACGTACCGCAGTTGCGCGAGACGATGCTGATGTCGGCGGGCAAGGCGTACGAGGCGAAGCAGAGCGTGGGCAGCCGCCTGCTGCGGCTGCTGGCCTCGGACGGGCACGTGCGCCGCTCGCGTCCGCGCGGTTCGTGGTTGAGCAGCAGCTACCCGTGGGCGCTGGTGCCGCAGTGGCCGGAGGTGCCGGTGCGGGAGGCGAAGGCCGAGGTGGTGCGGCGCTGGCTGGCGGCGTACGGGCCGGCGACGGTCGAGGACGTGAAGTGGTGGACGGGCTGGACGCTCGGGGACGTCCGCGGGGCACTGGCGGATGTCGGGGCGGTGGACGTGGCGCTGGCCGGCGGGGTGCCCGCGCTGGTGCTGCCGGGGGACGAGGGGCCGGCGGCGGAGCCGGAGCCGTGGGCGGCGCTGCTGCCCGGGCTGGATCCGGCGGTGATGGGCTGGCGCGGGCGGGACTGGTACCTGCGGGCGGAGGACGTGCCGGCGCTGTTCGACCGGGCGGGCAACGCCGGGCCGACGGTGTGGTGGTGCGGCGAGGTGGTGGGCGGCTGGGCGCAGCGCGCCGACGGCGGGCTGGTGTGGCGGCTGTTCCGGGACGTCGGGGCCGAGGCGGAGCGCGCTGTCGAGGCCGAGGCCGAGCGGTTGGCGGGCTGGCTGGGGGAGGTGCGGGTGACGCCGCGGTTCCGTACCCCGCTGGAGCGCGAACTGGTGGCGTAGGCCCGGGCGTAGCGGCCTCCCCCGCGGCGCCCGCCCTACGGCGTGGGCGGCGCCGCCGGGCGGCTGGCGGGGCCGCCGGTGGCGCTGGGCGGGGCGGTGGGGCGGGTCGGCTGGATCTGGCTGGGCCGGGGGGTGGGGCTGGGCTGGTCCGGGTCCGTGGTCGGCTTGGGCGCCTGCGGGCTGGGGGTGTTCGGGCCGGGTGCGGGTCGGCCGGTGGCGGCGGGGGCGCTGGGGGCGTGGTCGGTTGGTGTGCCGGGGGCCGGGCCGGTGCCGGCGGGTTCGCCGCCGGTGGCGGGGGTGGTGGCCGGGGCGGTGGCGCTGGGGCTGGTGCCGGCGGGGGCGGTGGGCCAGGGGGTGGCGGCGGGGGTGCCGTGTCCGGTCTGGAGGTCGAAGTCCTGGGTGGGGGTGCCGTCGAGGGCGGCGGTCATGTAGGCGGTCCAGATCCGGGTGGGGAAGGTGCCGCCGTTGATCCGGGTGAGTCCGGCGGTGCCGGCCAGCGGTTCCTTGGCGTGGGTCTTCGGGTTCTCCCGGAACAGGCCGACGGTGGTGGCGAGTTCGGGGGTGTAGCCGGCGAACCAGGCGGAGAGGTTGGAGTCGGTGGTGCCGGTCTTGCCGGCGGCGGGGCGGTTGAGGTCGAGGGCGGCGGCGCCGGTGCCGCGGGTGCTGACGACGTCGCGCAGCACGTCGGTGACGGAGTCGGCGATCTCCCGGTCGAGGGCCTCGGTGGGGTTGTGGTCGGGCATCTTGGGGACGTCGACGGCGCCGCCGGGGTTGACGCGTTCGAGTTTGAGGACGGACCAGGGGGTGTGGGCCTGGCCGTGGTCGGCGAGGGTGGCGTAGGCGCCGGCCAGGTCGAGGGCGCTGGGGGTGGCGGTGCCGAGGGTCATCGAGGTGTTGGCCGGGTCCATGCCGCGGACGGTGTCGGGGATGCCGAGCTTGACGGCGGTCTCCCGGACGCGGGCGAGTCCGGCGTCGACGCCTTCCTGCGCGTACACGGAGTTGACGGACTTCACCATGGCGTGGCGCAGGGTGATGTTGCCGTAGTCGATGTCGTCCTCGTTGGGCGGGGCGTAGGGGGTGGGGCCGCCGGTGACGGGGCGTTCGCTGGTGCCGTCGTAGCGGGATTCGGTGGTGATGGGGCGGCCGTCGGGGGTGTGCTGGGCGACCAGGCCGGCGGCGAGGTCGATCGGTTTGAAGGTGGAGCCGATCTGGTTGTCCTGGCGCAGCGCGTCGTTGTAGGGCTGCTTGGCGTAGTCGGGGCCGCCGTAGACGGCGACGACCCGGCCGGTGGCGGGTTCGACGGAGGCGCCGGCGACCCGGACGTCGGTGTCGGTGGTGGGGCGGGCCTGGGGGTCGAGTTCGCCGGTGAGCCGGTCCTGGACGGCCTGGACGAAGGCGTCCTGCCGGGGCTTGTCGAAGGTGGTGGTGATGCGCCAGCCGCCGGCCTTGAGGGTGGCGGCGTCGAGGGTGCCGGAGGAGACGAGGTAGTCGTCGGCGACGCCGACCAGGTAGCCGGCCTGGCCGGCGAGGCCGGTGGCGGGCTGGGGGTCGATGGGGTCGGGGAAGGTGGTGGCGGCGCGGTCGGCGGGGGTGAGGAAGCCGAGCTGGACCATGCCGTCGAGGGTGTAGTTCCAGCGGGCGACGGCCTTCTCGCGGTTGGCGGGGGTGGCGGTCTTGACGTCGTAGAGGCTGGGGGCCTGGAGCAGGGAGGCGAGGTAGGCGCCCTGGGCGGGGGTGAGTGCGGAGACGTCGACGCCGTAGTAGGCGTGGGCGGCGCTCTGGATGCCGTAGGCGCCGCGGCCGAAGTAGCTGCTGTTGAGGTAACCGGCGAGGATCTCGCGTTTGTCGCGCTGCTGGTCGACCTTGAGGGCGATGAGCAGTTCGCGGCCTTTTCGCTCGATCGTGCGGTCCTGGGTGAGGTAGTAGTTCTTGACGTACTGCTGGGTGATGGTGGATCCGCCCTGCATGCCCTTGCCGAGCAGGGTGTTCCAGCCGGCCCGGAGCATGCCCTTCAGGTCGATGCCGCGGTTCTGGTAGAAGGTGCGGTCCTCGGCGGAGACGACGGCCTGCTGGGTGGGCAGCGGGATCTGGTCGATGGTGACGTCGGTGCGGTTGACGGCGCCGGTGCGGGCGATCTCGGTGGTGCCGTCGGCGTAGAGGTAGATGTTGTTCTGGGCGACGGCGTGGGCGTTGGGGTCGGGCACCGGGACGATGACGTAGAGCACGGCGAAGCCGCCGACGGCGAGCAGGAACAGCGCGGTGAGGGTGCCGAGGGTGACCCGCCAGGTGGGCAGGAGCCGGCGCCAGAGCGGGAGGGCGCGGCGGGCCTCGCGGCGGGCGGCCCGTTTGGCCTGGCGTCGGGTGCTCAAGGTCATGCCGAGATTATCTGCTATTTGACGTCGGCTCAGGCTGGAAAAACCGGGTGCGGGTGGTGCGGGCCGGAGGTACGGTGAAAGGTGCAAACCACATAGCGCACCCACTGTCGCAGCTCCGCCCGTCCGGCCCGGTACCCCCCGGGTGGGGCCGGTCGGAGCCGCTGGGGCGTGCGCGCCGGTGCTCGCGGGCATCCGTCTGCCCGCGTCCGTCAGCTCGTATCCGTCTGCCCGTATTTGTCGACAAGGAGACAATATCGTGAGTTCCGTGCACGCCGAGGCGCCCGCCGGGCGGCCTCCCGATCCCACGCCCGTCGGATTCCCCCTCGGGCTCTACGCCGCCGTCGCCCGCGGCGCCTTCCACCGCCACACGACCTACCGGGCCGCCACCCTGGCCGGCGTCTTCACCAACACCGTCTTCGGCTGCATCCTCGCCTACACCTTCATCGCGCTCTGGCGGGCCCGCCCCGGCCTGGGCGGCTACGACGTGAGCCAGGCCGTCACCTACATCTGGATCTGCCAGGCGCTGATGCCCACCACCGCGATCTTCGGCGGCGGCGTCGAGGACGACCTCCGGGCGCGGTTCCGCAGCGGCGACATCGCCGTCGACCTCTACCGGCCGGTGGACTTCCTGGGCTGGTGGCTGGCGAGCGACCTCGGCCGGGCCGGCTACCACCTGCTGGTCCGCGGCGGGGCGCCGCTGCTGATCGGCGGGCTGATCTTCCAGTTCCGGCTGCCCGAGCGGCCGCTCACCTGGCTGGTCTTCCTGCTCTCCGTGCTGCTCGCCGAGGTGGTCAGCTTCGGGCTGCGGTTCCTGGTCGCCCTCACCGGCTTCTGGCTGCACGACTCCGAGGGGGTGAGCTCGGTGACGATGGTGGTGACGATGTTCCTCTCCGGGATGCTGCTGCCGCTCACGCTCTTCCCCGGCTGGCTCGGCGACCTCGCCCGGGTGCTCCCGTGGGCGACGCTGGCGCAGGTGCCCGCCGACCTGTTCCTGGAGCACACGACCGGCGCGGCCGTGCTCGGGCCGCTCGGCCTCCAACTCGCCTGGGCCGCGGTGACGCTGGCCGCCGCGCGCGGCGTGCAGGCGCTCGCGACCCGCAAGGTGGTGGTCCAGGGTGGCTGACCCCGGCCTCGGAGCCCCCGCCGTCCGCACCGTCGCCGGTGCCCGCCGGGCCGACCGCACCGGCTGGTACGCCCGTGCCCGCTGGGCCGCGCGCGCCTGGTGGCTGTGCGCCGCCATGTGGACCCGTTCGAGCATGTCCTACCGGGCCTCGTTCACCATGATGTTCGCGGCCAACCTGGTGATCACCTTCCTCGACTTCGCCGTGATCGTCCTGATGTTCCGGCACACCGCCACGCTCGGCGGCTGGACCCTGCCCGAACTCGGCTTCCTCTACGGCACCTCCGGCTTCGCCCTCGGCATGGCCAACCTGCTGGTCGGCAGCATCGACTCGCTCGGCGACCGGATCCGGACCGGGACGCTGGACGTGATGCTGATCCGGCCCGCCCCGGCCCTCGCCCAGCTCTGCGCCGAGCGCTTCTCGCTGCGCCGGCTCGGCCGCCCGGCCCAGTCGGCGGCGGTGCTGCTCTGGTCGCTCGCCGCCCTGGACGTCGACTGGACCTGGGACAAGACGCTGCTGACGGTCGTCCTGCTGATCAGCGGCACGGTCATCTACTGCGCGATCTGGATCGGCTTCGCCTGCCTGCAGTTCTGGTGGGGCGAGACCCGGGAGTTCCAGAACTCCTTCACCTTCGGCGGCGGCGTCATGCTCCAGTACCCGCCGACGGTCTTCGCCAAGGAGCTGGTGCTCGGCGTGGTCTTCGTCGTCCCGCTGGCCTTCGTCAACTGGCTGCCCGCGCTGCACGTCCTCGGCCGGCCCGACCCGCTCGGCCTGCCCATCGCCTTCCGGTTCGCCTCCCCGGCCGTCGCCGCGCTCTGCGTCCTCGCCGCCGGACTCGCCTGGCGGGCCGGGCTGCGCGCCTACCGCGGCACCGGCAGCTGACCCCCGCCCCCCTCGAAGGAGATTCCATGGCACTGATCGAACTCCAGGACGTCCGCCGCAGCTTCACCGTGCGCACCCGCACGGGCCGGTTCAGCCGGGCCAAACGCGAGGTCCGCGCGGTGGACGGGCTCGGCTTCACCGTCGAGGCCGGCGAGTGCGTCGGCTACATCGGGCCCAACGGGGCCGGCAAGTCCACCACCATCAAGATGCTCACCGGCATCCTCGTCCCCAGCTCCGGAAGGCTGCGGGTGGCCGGGGTCGACCCGGCCCGCGAACGCGTCGCGCTGGCCCGCCGGATCGGCGTCGTCTTCGGCCAGCGCACCACGCTCTGGTGGGACCTGCCGCTGCGCGACTCCTTCGAACTCGCCCGCCGGATCTACCGCGTGCCCGACGCCCGGTACCGCGAGAACCTCGGCCGCTGCGTCGAACTGCTCGACCTCGGCGGCCTGCTGGACACCCCGGTGCGCCAGCTCTCGCTCGGCCAGCGGATGCGCGGCGACCTCGCCGCGGCGCTGCTGCACGACCCCCAGGTGCTCTACCTGGACGAGCCGACCATCGGCCTGGACGTGGTCAGCAAGGGCCGGGTGCGGGAGTTCCTGCGCGAGGTCAACCGGGACCGGGGCACCACCGTGCTGCTCACCACCCACGACCTGACGGACATCGAGCAGCTCTGCGGCCGGGTGATGGTGATCGACCACGGCCGGGTGGTGTACGACGGCGCGCTGGAGGGCCTGCACGCCACCGGCCGCAGCGAGCGGACGCTGGTGGTGGACCTCGCGCAGGAACTCGCGCACCCGGTCGAGGTGCCCGGGGCCCGGGTCACCAGGATCGAGGGGCCGCGCCAGTGGCTGGCCTTCCCGGCCCAGGAGAGCGCCGCGCCGATCGTCGCGGCCGTCGCCGCGCGCTACCCGCTGGTGGACCTGTCGGTGCGCGAACCGGCCATCGAGGACGTGATCGCCCGGATGTACGCGGAGGTCGCGATCGGCTGACGGGGCGGGTGTGCGTGCGGCGGTCTGGGCGGGTGTGCGGCGGTCGGGGGCCGTCCGGCCGCCGCACGTTCTTCGCGCGCCCTTGCGATGTCCGGGCGTGCGTTCGGACCCCTTCGCCGGTGCGGGTGATCATCGTGACCCCGGGCCTCCGAGGTGAGTTGACCCGGCATCACTCACCGATGCCGGAACCGGAGGCCCGCCGCCCGATGGCCGTACCCGACGTGACCGTGGTGGTCGCGGTCTACAACACCATGCCGTACCTCACCGCCTGCCTGGACTCGCTGGTCGGGCAGTCCCTGGCACCGGGGCGGCTGGAGGTGGTGGCCGTGGACGACGGCTCCACGGACGGCGGCGGGGAGCTGCTGGACGAGTACGCCGCCCGCCACCCCGGGCTGTTCACGGTGGTGCACCAGCCCAACTCGGGCGGCCCGGCGGGCCCGACCAACCGCGCCCTGGAGCTGGCCCGCGGCCGCTACGTGCTGTTCCTCGGCGCGGACGACTGGCTCGGCGAGGAGGCGCTGGAACGGCTGGTCGCCGCCGCCGACGCCTGGGGCTCGGACGTGGTGGTGCCCAAGCAGGTCGGGGTGAACGGGCGGCTGGTCCCGCAGGGGATCTTCCACGCCGACGCCGAGTCCGTGGGCTTCGCCGACTCCGCGCTGGCCTGGGCGCTGGCCGACACCAAGCTGTTCCGGCTCGACCTCCTCCGGCGCCACGGGCTGCGCCGCGACGAGCGGTTGAAGGTCTTCTCGGACCAGCCGTTCACCCTGGAGGCCTGCCTGCGGGCGGCCAGGGTGTCCGTCCTCGCCTCCTACGACTGCTACTTCCTGGTGCTGCGCGAGGACCGGGGCAACGTCACCGAGCGGGCCGGGGTGCTGGACCGGCTGCGCGGGATCGCCGCACTGCAGCAGGTGGCCGCAGAACTGGCCGTGCCGGGCGAGGAGTTGGACGCCATCCGGGCCCGCAGTTTCACCTGGGACGTGCCGCGCCTGCTGGAGGAGGGATTCCTGCTGCTGGCCGAGGACGTGCAGGAGCGGGTGTGCGTCGAAGTCGCCCTGCTGGTCGAGCGGTTCGGCGCCCGCGAGGTGTACCGCCGGCTGCCGGTCGCCGAGCGGGTGCGGCTCGAACTCGCCTGCGCGGTACGGCCGGACGCGCTGCGCGACCAGATCCGCTACCAGGCGGCGCACGGCGATCCGCCGGCGGTGATGGACGGCGGGCGGCGGTACGCGAGCTTCCCGGCGTTCCGGGACGCCCGGCTCGGCCTGCCGGACGAGCTGTTCCTGCTGCCGGAGGACGCGGGCGCGGGGGCGGTCGAGGGAGCGGTCGAAGGTGCCGCACCGCCGCTCGGACTCGCCCGGCAGCTGTGGCGCGGGCTCGTCCCGGAGCAACTGCGGCGCCGGCTGCGGCGCCACCCGGCGTGGCGCCGGCTGGCCGACTCGGTGAACGGAGGACGGGGATGAGCCTGGACGTCTGCGTGGTCGGGCTGGGCAAGCTGGGCCTGCCGCTGGCGGTGCAGTTCGCGCTGAAGGGACACCGGGTGACCGGCGCGGACATCGCGCCGGCCGTGGTGGACAGCGTCAACCGGGGCGTGCCGCCGTTCCCCCGGGAGGCGGGCCTGGACCAGGCGCTCAAGCGGGTCGTCGCCGAGGGCCGGCTGCGGGCCACCACCGGCACCACGGCCGCGGTGGCCCGGGCCGAGGCCGTCGTGCTGGTCGTCCCGCTGGTCACCGCCGCCGACGGCAGCCCGGACTACGCCCTGCTCGACGCGGCCACCGACGCCGTCGCGGCCGGGCTGCGCCGGGGCACCCTGGTCAGCTACGAGACCACCCTGCCGGTCGGCACCACCCGGCAGCGCTGGGCGCCCCGGCTGGCGTCCCGGTCGGGGCTCGCGGCCGGGACGGACTTCGCGCTGGTGTTCAGCCCGGAACGGGTCCGCACCGGACGGGTCTTCGCCGACCTGCGGCGCTACCCCAAGCTGGTCGGCGGCCTGGACGCGTCCTCCACCCGGCGCGGCGCCGAGTTCTACCGGGCGGTGCTGGACTTCGACCCGCGCCCGGACCTGCCCCGGCCCAACGGCGTCTGGGAGCTGGCCTCGGTGGAGGCGGCCGAGTTCAGCAAGCTCGCCGAGACCACGTACCGGGACGTCAACATCGCGCTGGCCAACCAGTTCGCCCGGTACGCGGACGAGGTCGGGGTGGACTTCGCGGAGATCGCCGAGGCCTGCAACTCGCAGCCGTACAGCCACCTCCACCGGCCGGGCATCGCGGTCGGTGGGCACTGCATCCCGGTGTACCCGCGGCTGTACCTGTGGAACGACCCGGGCGCGACGGTGGTCCGGGCGGCGCGCGAGGCCAACCTGGCGGTGCCGGGGTACGCGGTGGGCGTGCTGACGGGGGCGGTGCCGGGCGGGATCGCCGGGCAGGGCGTGCTGGTGCTCGGCGCCTCGTACCGGGGCGGGGTCAAGGAGACGGCGTACTCCGGGGTGTTCCCGCTGGTCGAGGCGGTGCGGTCGGCGGGCGCGCGGCCGTACGTCAGCGATCCGCTGTACGAGGCGGAGGAGTTGGCGGCGCTCGGGCTGCCGCCGTACGGCGGGGAGCCGGTGGTGGCGGCGGTGCTCCAGGCGGACCACCCCGAGTACCGGGACCTGTCGCCGGTGGACCTGCCGGGCGTGCGGGTGCTGTTGGACGGGAGGCGGTGCACGGACCCGAAGCGCTGGGCGGGCGCGGAGGTGCGGCGGATGGTGCTGGGCGGGGCGTGAAGCCCGCCGTCGGGGAGCCGTCGGGGAGCCGTCGGGGAGCCGTCGGGGTGCCGTCGGGCACCGGGGGAGTCACCGGGGAGCCGCCCGTCAGGGGCGCGGAGTCCGGGCTGTTCGGCGTTCAACCCCGGGCCGGGGCGCGTGATCGCGAGGCGCGCCCCCGTCCGCGCCGGGCAGCGGGCAGACTGGCGGGGTGAGTGACGATGCCTTCAGCGGGACCGGCCCCGGGGTCCGGTTCACCGCGGCCGACGAGCAGAAGAGACGCGGCGTCCGCCGGATGAAGACCATCGCGACCGGCCTGCTGGCCTTCGCGACCGTGGTCTTCGCCCTGTCGACCTGGGCCAGGGCGGCCGGCGCCGGCCCCTGGGCGGGGTACGTGGCGGCCGCCGCCGAGGCGGGCATGGTCGGCGCGCTGGCCGACTGGTTCGCGGTGACCGCGCTGTTCCGCCGGCCGTTCGGCCTGCCGATCCCGCACACCGCGATCATCCCGACCAAGAAGGACGCCTTCGGCCGCTCGCTCGGCGACTTCGTCGGCGAGAACTTCCTCTCCGGCCACGTGGTCCGCGGCCGCCTGGCGGCGCTCGGCATCGGCCGCCGGCTGGGGGAGTGGCTGGCCGCGCCGGGCAGCGCCGAGCGGGTCACCAAGGAGGCCTCGGCGGCGCTGCGCGGCCTGCTCGCGGTGCTCCGCGACGACGACGTGCGGGCGGTGGTCGCCGAGGCGGTGACCAGGCGGGCCCAGGCCACCTCGGTGGCCGAGCCGATGGGCCGGATGCTCGGCAAGGTGGTCGCGGACGGCGGGCACCACGGGGTGGTGGACCTGGTCGCCGTCCGGGCGCACGGCTGGCTGACCACCAACCACGAGGACGTGGTCCGCAAGGTCACCCAGAAGACCCCGGGCTGGACGCCCCGGTTCATCGACCACCAGGTCGGCGAGCGGGTCTACAAGGAGCTGCTGCGCTTCGTCACCGACATCCGGGACGACCCGGACCACCCGGCCCGCGGCGCGATCGACAACTTCCTCGCCGACTTCGCGGCCGAGCTGCAGACCGACCCGGAGACCATCGCCCGGGTCGAGCGGGCCAAGGGCGAGCTGCTGGCCCGCCCCGAGGTGCAGGACCTGATCAACTCCACCTGGGCGGCCGTCCGCACCCTGGTGATGGGCGCCGCCGAGGACGAGGACAGCGAACTGCGCCGGCGCATCCGCGACGGCGTGCGGCGCTTCGGCGAGCGCCTGGCCACCGACCCCAAGCTCCAGGCCAAGGTGGACGGCTGGCTCCAGGACGCCGCCCAGTACCTGGTCGACACCTACCGCACCGAGATCACCTCGCTGATCTCCGAGACGGTGGCGGGCTGGGACGCCGACGACGCCTCCCGCAAGATCGAGGCCAACGTCGGCCGCGACCTCCAGTTCATCCGGATCAACGGCACCGTGGTCGGCGCCCTGGCCGGGCTGCTGATCCACACCGTGGCGGTGGCGCTCGGCGGGTGACCCCGGCGGGCCGGCCCGGGGGCGGTGCCCGGGCGGCCGGCCCCTCGGCGGTTGGCCCCCTCGCCGGTCGGTCCCCCGACGGACGGTCCCGGGCTCGGCCTATCCTTGCCAGCAGATGTCCTGTGCACGCGCGTAGAAGGAAGAAGGGAACCACCGTGGTCCAGCCGGACGGAAGTCGGATCGGCCCCAGTGTCAGTCGGATCGAGCCCGCAGACCGGAGCATCGAGGCGTTCATCGCCGGGATGCCCAAGGCGGAGCTGCACGTCCACCACGTCGGCTCGGCCTCGCCGCGCGTCGTGGCGGAACTGGCCGCCCGGCACGCCGGGAACTCCAAGGTGCCGACCGACCCGGCGGCGCTCGCCGAGTACTTCACCTTCACCGACTTCGCGCACTTCATCGAGGTCTACCTGAGCGTCGTGGACCTGGTCCGGGACGCCGAGGACGTCCGCGCGCTCACCTACGGCGTGGCCGAGGACATGGCCCGGCAGAACATCCGGTACGCCGAGCTGACCATCACCCCGTACTCCTCGGTCCGGCGGGGCATCCCCGAGGTCGCCTTCATGGAGGCGATCGAGGACGCCCGGCTGCGCGCCGAGAAGGAGCTCGGCGTGGTGCTCCGCTGGTGCTTCGACATCCCGGGCGAGGCGGGGCTGGAGTCGGCCGAGGTGACCGCCCGGCTGGCCACCGAGCTGGCCCCCGAGGGCCTGGTCAGCTTCGGCCTGGGCGGTCCGGAGATCGGCGTGCCGCGCCCGCAGTTCAAGCCGTACTTCGACCGGGCCCGGGCGGCGGGCCTGCGCAGCGTCCCGCACGCCGGCGAGGCCACCGGGCCGGAGACGGTCTGGGACGCGATCCGGGTGCTCGGCGCCGAGCGCATCGGGCACGGCACCCAGGCGGTGAAGGACCCGGCCCTGGTCGACTACCTGGGCGAGCACCGCATCCCGCTGGAGGTCTGCCCGACCTCCAACATCGCCACCCGGGTCGTGGAGCGGATCGAGGACCACCCGATCAAGCGGATGGTCGAGGCCGGGCTGCTGGTGACGGTCAACAGCGACGACCCGCCGATGTTCGGCACCGACCTCAACACCGAGTACGCGGTGGCGGCGCGGCTGCTGGGCCTGGACGAGGCCGGGGTGGCGGGGCTGGCCCGCAACGCCGTCGAGGCCTCCTTCCTGGACCAGGCGGGCAAGACCCGGCTGGTCGGGGAGATCGACGCCCACCTGGCGGCCTGGCGGCGGTCGTAGCCCCTCGCCGCCCGCGTTTCCCCTGGTGAACCGCCCCGTCGACCTCCGGTCGGCGGGGCGGTTCCGTTGTCGGCGCCGGCCGGCGCCGGCTCCGTTCGAGTGATGGCGCCACAGTGGCGCCAGAAATGGCTCGACGTGGCGCCATCGCTGTGCCATGCTTACGGCCATGGACCTCACGCCGTACGTGGAAAACCTCCGGAACGAGCTCGCGGTGGCCGCCGCCACCGGCGGGGACGAAGCCCGCGCGCTGGCCGAGCGGCTGACCCTCCCGCTGGAGTCGGCCGTGCGGCTCACCCTGCTCAACGCGCTCTCGGCCGCCATGGGCGAGGTCACCCGTGACCTCGCCCCCGGCTCGGTGGACGTGCGACTGCGCGGACTCGACCCCGAGTTCGTGGTGACGGCGCCGCCCGGCTCGGACGCCTTCCACGGCGACACGGCGCCGCCGGTGGCACCACAGCCGGCGCCCGTGGTGCCACCTGTGGTGCCTTCGGTGGCATCGGAGGCGGACGAGTCGGGCACGGCCCGGATCAACTTCCGTCTGCCCGCGCACCTCAAGGCCCGGGCGGAGGAGGCCGCCGCCGAGGCCGGTCTCTCGCTCAACGCCTGGCTGGTCCGGGCCCTGGCCGGTGCGCTGGAGGGCGGCGAGCCCGTCCGCAGGCCGGCGGCCGATCCGGGCAGCCGGGTCGCGCGCAGCGTCGGCGGCCAGGGCTTCACCGGCTGGGTCCACTGAGGCCTCCGCAGTACCCCGAACATCCGCACGACCTCTCGCACCACCTCCCGCACCACCTTCTGCACCTTCGACGTCACCCCCGCTCCGACCAGCGGGAACACCAACACGAGTCAAGAGGACGGGACAGCCATGCCTACGTACGAGATCGACGGACCGATTTCCGCCATCCTCGAGTTCGACATCGGCTCGGTCTGGATCAAGGCGAGCAAGCGCACCGACGCCGTGGTCGAGGTCCGGCCGGCCAACCCGGCCAAGGAGGCGGACGTCAAGGCCGCCCAGCAGACCCAGGTCGACTTCTCCGGCGGCCGGCTCGGGATCAAGGCTCCCAAGCAGCGCAGCGTGTTCAGCGGGAAGAAGGGCGCGATCGAGGTCCTGGTCGAGCTGCCGGCCGGGTCCGAGGTCCACAGCGAGTCCCCGATGGCCGAGTTCGTCACCGAGGGCCCGCTCGGCGCCTGCCGGCTGAAGACCTCGCTCGGCCGGATCCAGGTCGAGAGCGCCGAGAGCGCCCGGCTCGACAGCGGCTTCGGGGACGTCCGGCTCGGCGCGACGACCGGGGACGCCGAGGTGACGGGGGCCGGCCGGATCGAGATCGGCTCCGTCGGGGGCCGGCTGACGGTCAAGAACAGCAACGGCGACACCGAGATCGACGAGGTGTACGGCGAGCTGAAGGCCAACGCCTCCAACGGCCGGATCCACGTCGGCCTCGCCGAGGGCAACGTGGACGCCAAGTCGGCGCACGGCCACATCCGGGTCGGCCGGGTGGTCCGCGGCCAGGTCACCCTCCAGACCAGCGTGGGGGACGTCGAGGTCGGCATCGCGGAGGGCACCGCGGCCTGGCTCGACGTGCACAGCAAGGTCGGCGGCGTCCGCAACGACCTCGGCCCCACCCAGGGCCCGGGCGACGCCGTGGAGACGGTCGAGGTCCGCGGCCGCACCCAGGTCGGCAACGTCGTCGTCCGGAGGGCGTGATGGCGGCCTACTCCACCACCCCGGCGATCTCGGCGACGGCACTCACCAAGTCCTACGGGGACAAGGCGGTCCTGGAGGGCATCGACCTGGAGATCCCGGCGGGCAGCGTGTTCGCCCTGCTCGGGCCCAACGGCGCCGGCAAGACCACCACCGTGCAGATCCTCTCCACCCTGATCCCCGCCGACGGCGGCTCGGCCCGGGTGGCCGGGCACGACGTGGAACGCGAGGCCGACGCGGTGCGCAGGGTGATCGGGGTGACGGGCCAGTTCTCGGCGGTGGACAACCTGCTCACCGCCGAGGAGAACCTGATGCTGATGGCCGACCTCAACCACCTCCGCCGTCGGGAGGGGCGGAGGCGGGCGGAGGAGCTGCTGCGGCGCTTCGATCTCACCGAGGCCTCCCGCAAGGCCGTCACCACCTTCTCCGGCGGCATGCGGCGCAAGCTCGACCTCGCGATGACCTTGGTCGGCGACCCGAAGGTGATCTTCCTGGACGAGCCGACCACCGGGCTGGACCCGCGCAGCCGGCGCACCATGTGGGAGATCATCCGGGGCCTGGTCGCCGACCACGGGGTGACGATCTTCCTCACCACCCAGTACCTGGAGGAGGCCGACCAACTCGCCGACCGGATAGCCGTCCTGGACGGCGGCCGGATCGTCGCCGAGGGCACGGCCGAGGAGCTGAAGCGGGTCGCCCCCGGCGGGCGGATCCGGCTCCGGTTCGCGGACGCCGGCTCGCTGGCCACCGCCGCCGCACTGTTCGACTA
The DNA here is from genome assembly GCF_042721415.1 of Kitasatospora sp. NPDC058444. NCBI lineage: Bacteria > Bacillati > Actinomycetota > Actinomycetes > Kitasatosporales > Streptomycetaceae > Kitasatospora > Kitasatospora sp. NPDC058444. The sequence continues at coordinate 100,354 of NZ_JBHXLL010000009.1, forward strand.
CGCCACGGCCGACATCGAGGCGTTGCGGCTGGAGATCCCGGGGGACAACTCCGTCCTCACCGTGAAGGCCGTGATGGACGCGCTCGACAACGCGTCCGTGCAGGCCGAGTCGCTGGTCGTGGAGACGGCCGACCTGGACGACGCGTTCCTCCAACTGACCGGGGAGGGTGTGCGATGAGCATGGCCACGAGCACGGCCGGACACGCGCTCAGCGACTCGCTGACCATGCTGCGCCGCAACCTCAAGCACGCGCTGCGGTACCCGTCCCTGACCTTCGCGGTCGTGGTGATGCCGGTCATGATGCTGCTGCTCTTCAACTACGCCTACGGCAGCACGCTGGGCGCCGGCATCGGCGGCGGCCACTACATCGACTACGTGACGCCCGGCATCGTGCTGATGGCGGCCACGTCCGGGTCGCTGGTCACCGCGATCGGCATCTGCACCGACATGACCGAGGGCATCGTCAACCGCTTCCGCACGATGGCCATATCGCGCTCCGCCTTCCTGGCGGGGCACGTGGTCGGCAGCGTCATCCAGACCATGATCGGGCTGGTGCTGGTGATCGGCGCGGCCCTCGCGATGGGCTTCCGGCCGAACGCCGGGCCGGTGGAGTGGCTGGCCGCGATGGGCCTGCTGCTCTTCCTCACCATCGCCCTGACCTGGATATCCGCCGGCATCGGCCTGGTGGCCAAGACGGTCGAGAGTGCCAGCAACATGCCGATGCCGCTGCAGTTCCTGCCCTTCATCGGCAGCGCCATCGTGCCGACCGACTCGATGCCGACGGCGATGCGCTGGTTCGCCGAGTACCAGCCCTTCACCCCCATGATCGAGACCCTGCGCGGGCTGCTGATGGGCACCGGGATCGGCACCAGCGCCTGGAGCGCCCTGGCCTGGTGCACGGTACTGACGCTGGTCGGTTACTTCTGGTCGAGGAGCGTCTTCTACCGGCGGTGACGGGGGTACGGCCGGTGGGCCGGGCGGCCCGGACGACGGAGCACCCGTCATCCGGGCCGACCGGCAGTTCCGTGTAAAGTCCCGGCAAAGGACAACTCCGGGGGGAGCAAATGACGGTGGCGCGCCGCAGGCAGGTCGTCTGGTGGCTCAGGGGCATCGCACTGGCGTCCGTCCTCGTCTACCTGCCGGGCTACTTCTCCTCCCGCCAGGGCGGGTTGGTCGAGGTCGAGCGCTGGCTGAACCACCCGGTGCTGCTGCTCGGGGCGGCGATCACGCTGGCCGTGGCCTCGGTGGTGGTCCAGTTCGAGTTCCGCAGCAGGTGGGCGCAGATCGGCTGTGCGGCCGTCCTGTCGCCGCTCCTCGTCATCGGGGCGGGGGTCGGAGCCGTGGCGTACATCTTCGGCGGCGACGGTCGGCTGGTCGACCGCAAGCCGGACCCGAACCGCTCGGACCACGTGCTCAAGGTCACCGACATCGCCTTCTCGATCGATCCGGTCTACCGGGTGGAACTGCTGACCGGCAGCGGCTGGTCGGCCCGCCACTGGGGCCTCGGCACCTGGGACGAGGGCGCCGGCTTCGTCAGGGCCGAATGGTCCGGCCCGGGGCGGGTCACGGTGACCTTGGAGAAGGAGATCGAGGTCTACACCGTGGCCGAGGACGGGACGCTGAGCGGCCCCTCGGTGACGCCCCGGCGCCGATAGCTCGGTCTTCGTCGAGCTGGGGCTCTACGCCGGCGCGGGGCAGATCGTCTGGGGCATCGGCCTGGTGGCCCTGGGCTTCGGAGCGCCGCTCGCCTTCCTGTCGTACGTGTTCGGCGAGAGCGAGAGGTCGTTCCACCAGGAGGCGGCTCCGGGCCGCCCGGACCGGGTGCTCATGGTCGCCGACGTCGCCGGGGGCTTCTCGGTCGATCCGGTCTACCGGATGGAGCTGGTGTCCGGTTCGGGCTGGTCGGCCCGCCACTGGAGCGTGGGCGTCCGGTGGAAGAGCAGCCGCGCCGTCTGGGACGGCCCGGATCGGATCACGGTCACCGGGGGTTCGGCGGTCATGGTGTTCGACGTCCTTGCCGACGGCAGCCTGAGCGCCCCGCGGGAAGAGCCTCTGCCCCCGAAGCACTGAGGCCGGCCGGGCCCCACCTCCGTGAGCTGAGGAGGGGCCCGGCCTTCGGCGGCGTCCCGGCCGCCGGGTTCAGCGCAGCACGCCGACGGTCTTCCACGCCGCGTTGACGGCGTCCAGTTCGGCGCCGGTGCCGTACAACTCCTCGGCGATGGTGGCGGTGAGCGTCGCGAAGTCTTCGAACGTCGCCTCGGTGTCGAGCTTCCCGCCGGTGACGGCCTCGTACCAGATCCGGCCGGCCTTCTCCCAGGCGTTGCCGCCGATGGCGGTCGCGGTGAGGTGGAAGGCCCGGTTGGGGATGCCGGAGTTGATGTGGACTCCGCCGTTGTCCCGGTGGATCTCCAGCTCTGCGTAGTCGTCCATGTGCCCGGGTTGCGGGTCCTTGCCGACGCGCTGGTCGTCGTACGCCGTACCGGGCTCGGCCATCGAGCGCAGGCCCTTGGCCTTGATGCCCGGAGCGAACACCCCGGTGCCGACGAGCCAGTCGGCCCGGTCGGCGGTCTGGCCCAGCGAGTACTGCTTGACGAGGGAGGCGAAGACGTCGCTGACGGATTCGCTGAGGGCGCCCGGCTGGAAGACGTAGGCCAGGTCGGGGTTGAGGATGAGCTTGGTCAGCGGGCCCGCGACCACGTCGAGCAGTTCCTGGGGGCGCGGCTGGAAGATGGTGCCGTCACCATCGGCGAGAGCAAACCGCTCGCCGTCCCAGAAGGCGTTGAATCCCGGCATGCCGTGGTGGACGGTCGCGCGCAGCGGACCGCCCTTGCCGTCGAGGGAGTCCCGGCCGTAGACGGTGTGGAAGAAGTCGGCGATGGTGCCGATCGCGTCATAGACGGCGTTGACGGTCTCGTCCGCGCTCTCCGCCTCGCCCTCAGAGCGCACCAGCGTGCCCGGGAGGGTGTCCTGTTTCTTGGCGTCGTAGATCTCGCGGCGCAGTACGGGAGTTGGGTCGGTTTCCATGCGGTCCAGTCTGATCGTCGATTGCTGTGACGGATTGGTGTCAGGCGATATGGCGCCGTGTCATGGATGGGTGTGATAGTCCCACCAAGGCTTCGGGCGGGAGCGCCCGAGCGCTTCACCAGCGGTCGATGCCCATGGTTGTGGCCGCGCTGTGGACGGCGTTGTAGTGCGGGATCGACATGTCGGACTTCTTCTGGTCCGCCGGCAGCTTCCGGTCGGTGGCACGGAACTCGTCACGGGCCTCCGCGAGGAGGCTGGTGCCGTGGGAGACCGGAACGTCCTTGGTGCCGTGCGCCGGGTGGGACTTGGCGGCCGTCTTGCTGCCCGCGTTGATCAGGGTGTTGCGGGCCTGGTTGTAGTCGGCGACCTTGACCGTCTTCGGGTTGCGGAGCTCCGCCTGCACCCCGGCCGTCGACGGCGTCTGTTCGGCGGCCACGGCGGCGGGAGTGGCAGCGGCGGTGAGCGCACCCGTCACGATGACGGTCGCGAAGGCGTTCCGAAGGGACCTGTGCATGAGGGTGTCCTTCCGACAAGGAATGCGTCACGGATTCGCACCCTCATGAACACCGAAACGGTCAGGGTGCGAACGCCTCCGCCCTACCCCGGACCCCGGCGGCGGAAAACCGGCTTCCGTTCGGGAAGTTCGCCGACGATGAGATCAGGCCTTTGCCTGATTTTGCTTCCATAGGATCAGCTCAGTGGACCGGACGCGAACGGGGCGGGCTCATCGGGATCCCTCCCCGCCGCTGTGGTCACCCCTGCTGGTTCACGGCGGCGAGCAACTGGTCGGCGCGATCGCCCGCCACGGCGAAGGCGAGGTGGTCGTGGTAGTCGCGGGTCTCGACGATCAGGCCGTCCCTGGCGCGCAGCACCTGGATGTTGGCGGTGCGGAAGGTGCGACCGGTGGCCGGGTAGAGGCCGACGTAGTCGAACTCGGCGATCACCACCTCGGGGTCGTCGGTCCCGTGGACGCGGAGGTTCTCCGCGCGCAGGCGGATCTCGTCGGAGGCGGCCAGGGCGGCGAAGCGCTGACGGAGTTCCTCCCGGCCCTGGACGCGGCGCGGGGGCGTCGGGGCGAAGACGATCTCCACCACGGCGTCGTCGGCGTACAGCTCGGGGACCTCGGTCCACTTGCCCGCCGAGATGCGGTCCAACAGCTGCGCGTGGACCTCGCGGGGCGTAGCGGGTGCAGGCATGGCTGACCTCCGTGATCGCGCCGCCTACAATCGGATAGGCGACTCCGTTTCCGACGATACGGATACGCCACTCCGTTTGTCCAGGGATGGCGAGGTCTTCATGACGTCCGATCAGATACCTTCCGTCGAGGGCGCGAAGCCCCTGCGCGCCGACGCCCGGCGGAACCGCGCACGGCTGCTGGAGGTCGCCGAGGCGGTCTTCGCTGAGCGGGGCACCGGCGCGTCCACCGAGGAGATCGCCCGGGAGGCGAAGGTCGGCATCGCCACCGTGTTCCGGCACTTCCCCACCAAGGAGGCGCTGCTGCGAGCGGTGCTCGTCCGATGGATGGAGCGGATGGGGGAGGAGGGGCGACGCCTTGCGGACGAGTTGGGGCCGGCGGATGCCCTCTTCGCGTTCTTCGACCTGGTGCTGGACCAGTCCCCGGCCAAGAACGCCTTCGCCGCGGCACTGGCGGACGCCGGAGTCGACGTCAAGGCGGCGACCTCGGAGTCCGGTCAAGCCCTGCACGAGGTGCTCACCGCACTCCTCGAAGACGCCCAGCGGGTGGGCGCGGTGCGGCCGGACCTGGAGCTGCCGGAACTGACGGCGATCCTCGTCGGCACCTGCCGCATGCTGGAGCACCTGGACGGCCACCCGGAATCCGCGAAGCGCGCCCGCGCGGTCGTCCGCGACGGCCTGAAGGCCGGCGCCGGGGGTCGAGACTGTGTCGAACAGTAGCCGTACTGGTCGGAACGCCGGGGAGACGAGATGACCCGCTTGTCCACTGTCGCACTGCTGGGCGCCATGGCCCTGATGCTGCTCGAAACCATCGCAATGGTCCTGTTCTTCTGCATAGCCGTGCCGATGTTCGCGGGCGGTATCGCCTTCGAGGACGAGGTGGCGCCCACGCCGCGCTACCTGCCGTACGGGTCCCTGCTGGTGGGCATGGTGATGGCCGGGGTCAACGGCTGGGCGGCCAGAGGTCTGTGGGCGATGCAGTCTTCGTCGCCGGGCAAGGCGTCCCGCGGTGCCGCGGCCTTGGTGGGGGCGGGATCGGTGCAGGTGGTGCTGCTCGGCTACGGCCTGCTGTCGGGGGAGTACCTGTTCACGCTCTTCGCGGTGGCAGTGCTGGCCGCGCTCGCCGCACTTGTGAGGCCGGCGTTCGCGAGGCCGGCCGGCTGAGGCGGAGGGTGTGAGTGGAGTGGGAAGTCGGGCTCCCCGACTTCCCACTCCGTGGGGAGGGGTGCGTCGGTCAGTGGTCGGAAAATGCGGAAGGGTCCGGCATCCTGGTAGATGCCGGACCCTTCCGACTGTGGAGCGCCAGGCCCGGGTTGCACGGACTCTTCCTACTGAAAGTAGGACGTGCTCTGGTAGCACCGCTGACGCCTGACGAGGAATCATCTCCCTCGCGACATCAGGAATATTAGCAGCTCAGCGCCTGTGCGACGAATCGCGTCCCCGGGTGGGTGCGAGCGTCGGTCAGAGCGCTCGCGTCATGAACGTGCTGTTCGGGTCGGGGCGGTAGTCGGCGAACGGTTCGCAGGGGACGAATCCGAACTTTTCGTACAGCTTCCTGGCCGGCAGGAAGAAGTCGGGCGTGCCGGTCTCCAGGCTCAGCTTCGTGAAGCCCATGCGCCTGGCCTCGGTGATGATGTGTTCCAGTAGAAGGGACGCGACGCCGCTCCGCTTGCGCAGGGGGCTCGTGCGCATCGACTTGAGTTCGGCGTGGTCGGCGTCCAGGCGCTTGATCGCGCCGCAGCCGACCAGAACGCCTTCGTCCCGTACCGACCAGAAGCTGATCCCGGGCCGGCGGAGGGCGCCGAGGTCGAGGGCGTGGGTGCTCTCCGGCGGGGAGATGGCCCGCATCTGCCGGACGTGCTCGGCGAGGAATTCGGCGATCTCGGGGCCGGCGAGGTCGTCCGTCGCGATCTGCACTGTCGCTCCTGTCCTGAGCCGTGAACGCGGAAGGGTCCGGCATCCGTGTGGATGCCGGACCCTGTCCGGTTTGGAGCGCCAGGCCCGGGTTGCACGGACTCTTCCTACTGAAAGTAGGACGTGCTCTGGTAGCACCGCTGACGCCTGGCGAGAGATCGTCTCCCTCGCGATGTCGAGAATATTAGCAGTTCAGCGCCCATGTGCCGAATCGTGGGACCCGGGGCTGACGGTCGGAAAACACGGAAGGGTCCGGCACCCTGAGGGGCGCCGGACCCTTCCGACTGTGGAGCGCCAGGCCCGGGTTGCACGGACTCTTCCTACTGAAAGTAGGACGTGCTCTGGTAGCACCGCTGACGCCTGACGAGAGATCATCTCCCTCGCGACGTCAGGAACAGTAGCAGCTCAGCGCCCGTGCGCCGAATCGGCGAGTCAGACGGCGAACTCGCCCGCGCGGATCGCGGAGACGAGGTCGCGCCACTCGTCGACATCGAGTTGCGCGACGGCTTCGGGCCGAAGGCTGCTGCGGACGTAGACGGCCTCGGGTGCTATGGCTACCTCGGGGCAGCTTGCGCCGTCGGGGCAAGCTGCGGGGCGCTTCCAGTGGAGTGTTTCCATGGCTTAGATCTCTTTCTTGATGAGCCTGATGGCATCACGAGACTGGCTCTCGGTGAGAGACCGCTCGGTCATCTTGTCGATGATGTAGCGGTAGTTCTCCAAGTGCTTCTGCTCGTGAAGGAAGGCTGGGCCGCCGACTGCGTCGAGTTGGACGGTGTCAAGGCGTAGCACCGGGCCGTTGGCGTGGATGATGCCTTGGCCTGCGCCCAGGAATCCATTGGTGCTGAAGGTGATCACCCGGAGTGTCACATGCGGCAGCTCCGAGTACTCGAGCAATCTGTCCATCTGTTGTCTTGCTGCGTCGCGACCACCGAACAGCATCCGCAGGGCGGCTTCGTGGACCAGCGCCGAGTATGGCTCGGCTCCCTCTCGCATCAAGAACGCCGAGCGCTGCACTCGGTGCTCGACACGTGCTTCAAGGAGGCGCGGTGAGAGCGGCGGGTAGACATTCTTGAAGATTGCCCGACCGTACTCCTCGGTTTGCATCACGCCAGGAACATGCGAGACCTGGTACGTGCGCATTCCCTTGGCGAAGTACTCCATCTCCGCGATGTCCAGGAAGCCGACCGGCACCGAGCCGCGGTAGTCCTCCCACCAACCTCTGTGGCGCTCCTCGGCCATGGAGCCGAGCGCCTCGACGTAGGCGGCATCCGCCTCTTCGAAGTCGCAGGCGAGCATCCTCACGCGCTCGGCGCTGATCGGGTACTGCCCCTTCTCGATCTGCGTGATCTTCGTACGGGCAAACCCAAACAGTGCGGCAGCCTCGGCAGTTGTGCGGCCGGCGCAGTCGCGCATCTTCCGCAGCTCGATGCCGACTCGTTCCTGCCGGGCGGAAGGGGTAGTTCGTGGTGGCATGCCCCAAGCATCCATCGCGAACCGGCGAGGGGTCCAGCAATCAATCGATCGAGTGAGGGGTGGGGTTGAAGTACCCCTACATGTACCACCGATGCTCTACAGTCGGTGATGCACCGATCACCGATGCGGGCGTCAGTAACGCTGCCGCGCACCGCAGAGCACCCATGCCCGGACTGGCTCACGGCGACAGCTCGCTCGGTTCCTCCTTCCATCCCCCTGGGAGACGCAGTGCGTAACCTCAACTCCCCCTCCCTCACCCTCTCCCGCGACGCCCTGCGCGACGGGATGACCAGCGCCGGTTGGCCGCCCTCCCTCATCGCGGACGCCGAACTCGCCATGGTCGAACTCATCGTCAACGCCTGGCGCCACGGCGAGACGGCCTCGCCCGTCATCCTGATCCACCACCGTGCCAACACCCTCCGCGTCGCGGTCTCCGACCGCAGTCCGCTCTGCCCGGAGGTGGGTCCCCTCGCCCTCCTCTCCGAGACCGGCCGCGGCCTCCAGCTCGTCGCCGGCCTCACCCACCGCTGGGGCGTCGACCCCCAACACCTCGGCAAGACCATCTGGTTCGAGCTGGAGCAGGACGGTGTCGCGTGAGCGCCCACCACCCCATCCACCCCGGCGACCCGGCCCTGCTCCACCTCACCTCGCGCCAGGTCGCCGAACTGATCGTCGAACTCCGGACCGAGGGGCGTGAGTTCGGCCTCCTCTGGCCCTCCGCGACCCCGGGTGACATCAACCTCCGCGGCCACCGCCTGGTCGACATCGGCAACGTCCCGGTCAGCACCCTGATCAACCTCCTCGCGCTCATCCGCGAGTTCAGGCGTGACCGCGACATCCACCACCGGCCCGAACCGACCTAGAGGTCCCCGGGCCGGATCCTCCGGAGCGATGCCCGCCCACCCGGTCGAGTGGGAGACTCACTTGGGACATGACGACCCAAGGAGTTCAGGGCATGCCGACAGATGCCACCGACGGACCGGACCCGTCAGAATCGATACCCGGTCAGCGAGTTCTCGATCTCCTGGACAAGGCCATCGGCCTCCAGGGCCCGCTGGTGCGCAAGAACATCGCCCGTGCCCGCCAGCGGAACCCGGAGGCGACCCCGGAACAGGTGGTCCGCACCCTGGAGCGGATGTACGTCAGCGCCCTGGCCGGAACGGGTGCCGCCGTCGGCGGCGTCGCGGCCGCGCCCGGTGTCGGCACGGGAGCCGCACTGGCCCTGTCGGCAGGCGAGTTCCTCTCCTCGCTCGAACTGAGCGCTCTCTTCGCGCTCTCCGTGGCCGAAGTCCACGGCGTCCCCATCGACGAGCTCGAACGCCGCCGGACGATCGTGATGGGAATCATGCTCGGCGGGAGCGGGTCCGGCGCCATCACCAGGATCGCCGAGCGTTCGGGGCAGCACTGGGGGCGCCAGGTCGTGGCCAAGGTGCCCTTGGAGACGCTTCGGCAGATCAACAAGGTCCTGGGGAAGAACTTCGTCACGAAGTACGGGACCAAGCAGGGCATCATCGTCCTCGGCCGGGTGGCGCCGTTCGGCATCGGCGCCGTGATCGGCGGCGGCGCGAACGCCGCACTGGCCGCACTGGCCGTGAAGGCCAGCCGTCGCGCCTTCGGCCCGGCCCCGACGCCGTGGCCGGAGCCGACCAGCGGCAACACGCCTCCGTCAGCGGAGTCGGACACGCCGCCCTCGCCGCACCACCCGGCACCCGAAGGAGCCGCGGCCGAGGAATCCGCACCCGGCGTGTTCACGCCGTAGCAACCCGCCCTGTCCCCTGCCGGTCGACTTCTCCGGCAGGGTAGGTGGGTCAGTCCGCGGGCGCCGCATAGGTGTTGAACCGCAGGTACAGCCCGATGTGCGCCGGAACGCCCGGCGCGATCGTCCGGTAGCTGCACAGCTCCTGCAAGCCGGTGTCGCCGGCCGGCAGTCCCGCCGTCAGCCGCCTCACCACCTCGGCGTGCGGGCGCGGATCGACGCCCTCGATCCGCATCAGCTCCGCGATCCGCCCGGCGGCCTCGGCGTCGCTGCGGGCGTTGCCGGGCAGTCGCAGGTAGACGTTGGCCTCCTCGGGCCCCGTCGCGCCTTCCCGGAACGCCAGGCAGGTCATCGGCTCGTTGTCCACGATGCCGCCGTCCCGCCCGTAGATCACGGCGCGGGCGCGGGCCGCCCGTGCCGAGTCGTGGCGGTGCGACAGTGCGGCCACCGTGTCCAACTCGCCCATCGGCATCGGGAGATGGCGGAAGTAGACCTTCACCCGGGACCTGCTTCCGCCGTCCAGGTCGAGGGCGAAGAACTCCACCTCGTGCCCGCGCAGGGCGAGTTCATCACATCGCCGGCCGACCGGTTCCCAGGCCTCCGCCAGCCCCAGCCGGTGCATGGCTTCGGCCATCACCTCATGCGTCCGGTCCAGGCCGTGCGCCTGCGGGTTGAGGTACGCCTTGTAGTGCGGTCGCTCTCCGGGCTGCCAGGCCAGGGAGTGCCAGACGGTGGGCCGGTTGCGATCGGGGCGGGGCGTGACGAACAGGTCCTCGACGTCCAGGTACCGCTCGATGCTGACGCCCGGCCGTTCGGCGAGCCGGAGTGTCAACTCCCGCCCGGCTTCCTGGCATCCGAGCGGAGAGCGGTCGAATCCCAGCGACTCGACCAGGATGCGGACCTCCGGCCGCCCCGCCTTCCAGCTGACGGAGAGCTCGGCGGGGAAGCCGTCGGACGAGACGAACGAGGGCGGGTCGCACCGGGTCCCGACGGGCCGCGCGCCCCACGGGCCGAGCAGGTCCCGCAGGTCCGGCAGTACGCGGGCCGTCTCGGCCCCGTCCGTCCCGAGCCCCTCGCAGACGGCGGTCCACTTCTCTTCCAGGAACTGCCCGAACGTCCGCTCCGGGGCTTGGAACGGGCCGAGGGCGGTATCGGCCTCGCGAAGTTGCGGGCTGATCACTGATTGGGCTCGTTGAACCGGCTGATGCCGCTCTGGTTGGGTTCGTTCAGCTGGACGACGCCCTGGTTCGGCTCGTTGGCCTGGACGACGTCGCCCTGGTTCGGCTCGTTGGCCTGAACGACGACCCCCTGGTTCGGCTCGTTCGGCTGGACGGCAGTGGCGGTGATCGCCGTGCCGACGAGCAGGGCCGCGCCGGCGGCGAGTCCAACGGCCCACGTGGTCAATACCTTGCGCATCATTGCCGCTCCCCCTGATCGATGATCAGATTGATCATAGCCACAGGGTCGTTGCCAAAGGTATGTATCTATCGAACGCATTTTTGGTTCACCCTAGCCCCGTCCGACCTTCGCAGCCCCGGGAGTCGCCATGTCCGCACCGCAGCAGCCCGCCGACCCGTACGCGGCGACCGGCGTCGTGGGCCCGGCCCCGGAGGGGGTCACCCTGCCGCTGCCGCCGGTCTTCGACTCGGTGGAGGAGGAGCGCCAGTACCGCAAGGAACAACTGGCGGCCGGGTTTCGGCTGTTCGGCCGGTTCGGCTTCTCGGAGGGCGTCGCCGGGCACATCACCGTCCGCGACCCGGAGAACCCGAGCTGGTTCTGGGTCAACCCGTTCGGCATGAGCTTCAACCAGATCAAGGCCTCCGACCTGATCCTGGTCGACCACGAGGGCACCCTGCTGCACGGCCGGCGACCGGTGAACAAAGCCGCCTTCGCGATCCACTCCCAGGTGCACGCCGCCCGCCCGGACGCCGTCGCCGCCGCGCACTCGCACTCCCTCCACGGCAAGGCCTTCTCCAGCCTCGGCATCCCGCTGGACCCGATCACCCAGGACGCCTGCGTCTTCTTCGAGGACCACGGGCTGTACAGCGACTACCGGGGCGTCGTGACCGAGACCGAGGAGGGCAAGCGGGTGGCCGCCGCGCTGGCCGGGCACAAGGCCGTGATCCTCCAGAACCACGGCCTGCTGACGGTCGGCCAGTCGGTGGCCGAGGCGGTCTGGTGGTTCGTGACCATGGAGCGGTCCTGCCAGGCGCAGCTGCTCGCGATGGCGGCCGGCACCCCGAAGCTGATCGACCGGGAGACCGCCCTGATCACCCGCGGCCAGATCGGGACCTCGCTGGCCGGCTGGTTCCAGGCCCGCCCGCTGTGGGACCAGATCACCCTCTCGGACCCCGACCTCTTCGACTAGACCCGCCGACTCCGGCCCCCACCCTTCCTCGTCCTGGAGCAGCCCCGTGTCCACCGCCCCCGCCCCGCGCAGGCTCCGGATCGCCGTCTTCGGCGCCGGTTCCATCGGCTGCCACCTCGGCGGCATGCTCGCCTCGACCGCCGAGGTCACGCTCATCGGCCGCCCGTCGGCGATGGCGGCGATCGACACGGACGGGCTGACGCTCACCGGCCCGGGCGAGGCCCGCCGCGAGGTGCGCGAGCTGACCGCCGCCGCCGACCCGCAGGCCGCGGCCGGCGCCGACTACGTCCTGGTCACGGTGAAGTCCGCCGACACCGCGACCGCCGCCCGGGAACTCGCCCCGCACCTCGGGCCCGACACCGTGGTGGTGAGCTTCCAGAACGGCCTGCGCAACGTGGACGCGCTCGCGGCCGCGCTGCCGTCCCACCGGGTGCTGGCCGGCATGGTCCCGTACAACGTGGTGCGGACCGGGACCGCGGCGTTCCACCAGGGCAGCGGCGGGTCGCTGGTGCTGGCCGAGGGGGAGGGCGCGGAGGCGCTCGCCGACGCCGCCCGGGCGAGCGGTCTGCTGCTGGAGCTGCGGTCGGACATGCCGGCCGTCCAGGCGGCGAAGCTGCTGATGAACCTCAACAACGCGGTCAACGCGCTCTCCGGGCTGCCGCTGCGCGAGCAGGTCGGGCAGCTGGCCTACCGGCAGTGCGTGGCGCTCTGCCAGCGGGAGGCGCTGGCGGCGTTCCAGGCCGCCGGGGTGGCGCCGGCCCAGCTCGGCCCGGTGCCGCCGGAGGTGATGCCGCAGGTCCTGGAGCTGTCGGACGAGCAGTTCCACGAGCTGGCCGGGGCCAGCCTGCAGATCGACGCCACCGCCCGCTCCTCGATGTGGGAGGACCTCCAGCGGGGCCGCCCCACCGAGATCGACTCGCTCCAGGGCGAGGTCGTCGCCCTCGCCGAGCGCCACGGCCGCACGGCCCCCGCCAACGCCCGCCTGATCACCCTGGTCCGCGAGGCCGAGGCGGCCGCCCCCGGCACCGCCCCCGCCTGGACCGGCCCCGCCCTCCTCGCCGAACTCACCGCGGCCCGCTGACACCCCGGGACCGTTGAAGCTCCGGGCCCGCTGACGTCCCCCGGGGGACCGCTGAAGCTCCGGGGGAGTGCGGCTCGTCCACCTCGCGCGGGAAGTCGGCCGGGCCGACTTCCCGCGCGGCCCGTCGGCGTTCTAGGCCAGCGGGCGGTAGAACGGGCCGTCCGGGGCGACGTTGTGGGAGTGCACGGTGACGTCCTCGCCCCTGAGGTACGCCAGCATCCAGTCACCGAAGGTCAGCTCGTGGGGCACGTACTCCATGGTGTCCGTCTCCAGCACGCCCACGCTCCACGGTGCCGAGGGCTCCTCCGGAACCCGCAGGAAGACGAACTCGCCCGTGGTGGCCGTGGCGACGGGCAGCAGCTCGCCGGGGCCCGAGCCGGCCGGGGCGGGGAGGAACTCCGCGTCGTCCTCGTCCTGCCAGTGCTCGATCGACTCCGCGATCCACTCGCCCAGGTTCCGGATCGGGTGGCCGGGGTGGTCCAGGTACAGCTGCTTGTTGATCTCCACCGGGCCGTAGGCGTCGGTGAACTCCCGGAAGTCGGCGGGTAGGCGGACCCCGAGGCGCTCCTCCAGTCGCGCCCAGGGCGCGGGGTCCGACCAGTTGAAGCGCGGCTCGCCCAGCAGTGCCGTGAGTTCGTCGAGTGTCGCCATCCCTCTCCCCTTCACCCGCGGATCCTCCGGCCGAAGGCTACGGCCCGCCGCTGACACGGTAGGGGCGGCCCTGACCTCTCAACTCCGGGGCCAGGGCCGTCCGTCGAGCCGTTCGATGCCGGTGTTGAAGCGGCGCAGGAAGCCGGCGAAGGAGGCTATGTCCTCCTCCGGCCAGTCCGACATCACGAGGTTCAGTGCCCGGACGTGCGCCTCGCGTTCCGCGTCCAGCCGGCGTCGGCCCTCCTCGGTGAGGCGGAACTTGCGGGCGATGCCGCCGTCCGGGTCCGGGATGCGTTCGAGGAGGCCCGCGCTCTTCAGGGCCGCCGTCTGCCGGTTGAGGGTGGAGACGTCCAGGGCGAAGGCGTCGCTCAACTGCCCGATGGACATGGGCCCCTCGGTGTCGACCCGGCTGAGCAGGATGTAGGCGCTGCGTTCGAGCTGGCTGCCCTCGGGGCGGGCGTTGACCTGGCTCAGGTCGCGGTGCCGGGCGAACACCAGGAATTCGAGGGCGACCTCGTGCGTGGGGCTGGTCATGTCGAAGTCCCTTCATCACCGCTTCGACCTGCGGGTTCTCCGTGGATCATCCTTCAGTATGCCAGAGGTATGTGCAGCACACATGATGTGCACAGCGCACATCATGTGTAAGCTGACCATTCTGTGCTCCATGCACATTGTGTGTTTTCTGCACACTTCTGCTCTTCGACCGCCCGAGGAGGCCCGTCATCAACGGCCCCGCCCCCACCACCCCCACCGCCCGTACCGGTCCGATCGTGGCGACGCTCGCCGTCACCGGCACCGTCGCCGCGATCATGCAGACCCTGGTCACCCCACTGATCAGTGAGCTCCCGCAGATCCTGCACACCAGCGCGTCCAACGCCTCCTGGGTCATCACCGCGACCCTGCTCTCCGCCGCCGTCTTCGTCCCGATCAGCGGCCGCCTCGGTGACCTGCTCGGCAAGCGGACGATGCTCATCGCCTCCTGCGTCCCGCTGCTGCTCGGCTCGGTGCTGTGCGCGGTGGCCGACTCGGTGGTGCCGATGATCGCCGGCCGGGCGCTCCAGGGCATGGGCATGGGCCTGGTGCCGATCGGCATCAGCCTGCTGCGCGACGTCCTGCCGCCCGAGCGGCTCGGCTCGGCCATCGCGCTGGTCAGCGCCTCCATGGGTATCGGCGGCGGCCTCGGCCTGCCGATCGCGGCCGGCGTCGCCGACTACGCCAGCTGGCGCGTGCTGTTCTGGGGCACCGCCGTGCTGACCGTCCTCATCATCGGCTTGCTCTGGACCGTCATCCCGGCCCCGGCCCCGGCTCCCGCCTCCGCCGCTGCCGCGGACGGCCGCCGCCCCGCCGGAGGCCGCTTCGACTTCGTCGGCGCGCTCGGCCTGAGCGTCGGCCTGGTCTGCCTGCTGCTGCCCGTCTCCAAGGGCGGCGACTGGGGCTGGGGCAGCACCCGCACCCTCGGCCTGTTCACCGCCTCCGCCGCGATCCTGCTGCTCTGGGCCCGCTGGGAGCTGCGCGTCTCCGAGCCGCTGGTGGACCTGCGGGTCACCGCGCGCCCACGGGTGCTGCTGACCAACGCCGCCTCCGTCCTGGTCGGCTTCGGCATGTACGCCCAGGCACTGATCGTGCCGCAGCTGCTCCAGCTGCCGACGGCCACCGGCTACGGGCTGGGGCAGTCGATGCTCGCGATGGGCCTGTGGATGGCGCCCGGCGGGCTGATGATGATGGTGGTCTCCCCGTTCGGCGGCAAGCTGTCCGCCGCGCGCGGGCCGAAGTTCACCCTGGTCGCCGGAGCGCTGACGATCGCCGTCGGGTACGGGCTGGCGCTGCCGCTGATGGGCTCCACCTGGGGCGTGCTGGTCGTGACGATCGTCTGCAACAGCGGTGTGGGCCTGGCCTACGGCGCGATGCCCGCGCTGATCATGAGCGCGGTGCCGCTGTCCGCGACGGCCTCGGCGAACAGCTTCAACACCCTGATGCGCTCGCTGGGCACCTCGGTGTCCGCCGCCGTGATGGGCGTGGTGCTGTCGCAGATGACGGTCGACCTGGGCGGGCACGCCCTGCCCTCGGAGAGCGGCTTCCGGGTCGGCCTGGTGATCGGCTGCGGCGTCGCGCTGATCGCGGCCGCCGTCGCCGCCGTCATCCCCGCGCCGCCCGCTCCCCGGCTGCGCGCCGTTCCCGTTCCCGGGGAGGCGGACGCCGAGGAGGCGAAGCCGGCCACGGCCTGAGGCTCTGCCGGTCGGATCCCCGCCTGTCTGGGGCCTGCCTGCCGGATCCCCGCCTGTCCGAGGCCTGTCCGCCCGGGGCGGCGGTGTCGGGTCCGGGTCCGGCCGGCACCGGGCGGGGCCGCCCTCGTGCGGCCCCGCCCACTCGGACGGGTCAGGAGCTGTCGCTGTGGAGCGGGATGTTGCCAAGCATGGGGACGTACGGGCCCCTCGGCCGCCGAACACCGATCAGGAGAGGGATCCTCGGTGCGTGAACTCCACAGTCCCCCCAGCCACGGCCCCGGCCACCGTCCGCTGCCCGGGCGTCCGCTGCCCGGGCGTCCGCTGCCCGGGCGTGCGCCGCTCGGCCGTTCCCGGGTCGGCGACCGGACCCCGGCCCGGAGCTGGACGGCGCAGCGCACGATCGCGCTGATCGCGGCGGCTTCCGGTGCCGCCGTGCTGGTGGCCTGCAGCAGCAGCTCGTCGGGCACGGCCACGGGCTCGCCGTCGGCCTCCCGGCCCAACGCGAGTGCCTTCTCCGGCGAACCGCCCTCGGCCATCGCCTCCGCCGCCGAGTCGCTGCTGGCCTCGGCGTCGGCCGCGGCGGCATCGGCGTCGGCCGCCGCCTCCGAAGCCGCCGCCTCCCTCTCCGCGGCGGCGTCCGCGTTCCAGGCGTCCGTCTCGGCGCAGCAGGCGGCGACCAGGGAGAAAGCCGCCTCGGTGCTCAGCGGGGTGACGGACGGCGGCAACGCGATCGGCGACGTCACCATCACCGGCCTCCCCCGGCAGAGCACCGGCGGCCTGCACGCGGTGGTCGTCACGATCCAGAACCCGGGGCCCAACGCGGCCTCGTACGCGGTCCAGGTCGACTTCACCGACTCCAGCGGCAAGGCCGTGGACAGCTCGATCGTCGGCGCCGAGAACGTCCCGGCGAACGGCAAGGCCCAGCCCGTGGCCTTCAGCCGGCAGCCGGGGGACCAGCCCCTGACCCCGGTGGTGGTCAAGGCCGTCCGCTACTGACGCCCGGTGGCCCGAGGCCCGGGCTCCCGGGTCTCGTGGGTCTCGCGGGCCTTGGGTGTCGGGCCTTGGGGGTCGGGTCTTGGGTATCAGCTCCCGAGCACACCCTCCGGGCCGGCCCGGAGGGTGGAGGCCTCAGTCGCCGAGCATGCGGTGGGCGAGCAGCCGGAGCCCCGCCTCGATGCGCTCGGGGGGCACGCCCCGGTCGCGGTGGTGGCGGTACAGCTCCGGGGCGAGCGGTGCCAGTAGCTGGTCGGCGAGGACGTCCGGGTCCTCGGCCCGCGCCGCCACGGCCAGCATCCGGACGTGGGCGCGCCAGAAGCCGTAGGCGCCGGTGGCCAGCCGGGCCGGGCCGGTCTCGGCGCCGAGCAGCAGGTGGGAGTGGCGCTCCAGCAGGCGGACCATCGCCGAGTAGAAGGCGCTCAGCCGCTCGGCCGGGGCGGCCGCCGGCTCTGGCCCCAACGGGCCCTCGCCGCGCAGGAGTTGCTCCTGGATCTCGTGCTCGTGGGCGTCCAGCAGGGCGCGCGCGATGGAGGTGCGGTCCGGGTAGCGGCGGTAGAGCGTGCCGCGGCCGACGCCGGCCGCCCGGGCGATGTCCTCCATGGTCACGGTCGACGGGTCGCGGGTCGCGAACAGCTGCTCGGCGGCCCGGAGCACCTTGAGTCGGTTGCGGGCGGCATCGGCGCGTTCGGCTGGTGGCATGGGCCGATCCTAACAAGTGGACGCCTCGTCCACTTTGTGGCTAGCATCGGCGCCAGCCAAGTGGACGCCATGTCCGCTTATCGCCTCCGGGGGTACCGTCATGCCGCAACTCCTCCACCTCGACGCCAGCGCCCGCCGCGGCTCGCTCTCCCGCCGGATCGGCGCGGCCTTCGCCGAGGCCTGGCGCGCCGAAGCTCCGCACGGCGGCTACACCCACCGGGACCTCGCGGCCGAGCCCGTGCCGCCGATCGGCGAGGCCTGGACGACGATCTGCGACACCCTGCTCCGCGAAGGCATCGTCGAGCCCCACCGCTACGCCGAGGCGGTCCGCACCGACGCCGAGCGCGCCGCCTGGGCCGTCCTCGAACCGCTGCTCGACGAACTGCTCGCCGCCGACGTCGTCCTCGTCGGCTCGCCGATGTACAACTTCGGCGTCCCCGCCCAGCTCAAGCTCTGGATCGACCAGGTCACCTTCCCGAAGATGAACCTGCGGCCGCGACGCTTCGTGGTCGCCTCCGCCCAGGGCGGCTCCTACCGGCCGGGCATGCCGCGCGCGCCCTTCGACCACCAGGCGCGCTACCTGGTGGACTTCTTCCACGGGCACTACGCCGTCGACGACACCCTGGTCATCGGCGCCGAGCTGGCGAACGCGACCGTGGACCCGGCGCTGGCCGAACGGCTCCCGCAGCACGAGGAGTCGCTGGCCGCCGCCCTGGCCGAGGCGGCCGAGGCCGGGCGGCGGCTGGCGCGCGAGGCGGTCGAGGCGCGCGGGGCGGTCGAGGCGCGCACCGGCGGGCGGGGGTGAGGCGGCCGTGTCCTGGCTCCTCCTGCTCGCCGCCGGACTGGTCGAGGTCGTCTGGTCGCAGAGCATCAAGCCGACCGACGGCTTCACCCGCCCCGGCCCCACCGCGCTGTGCGTCCTGCTCGGCGCGCTGTCCGTCTACCTGCTGTCGCGGGCCATGCGCGACCTCCCGGCCGGTCTCGCCTACGCGATGTTCACCGGCGTCGGCACCGTCGGCGCCATCGCGCTGGGGGCCGTCCTGCGGCACGAGTCGCTCGGCGCGGGCCGCGCGGCCGCGCTCGCGCTGATCGTGGCCGGGCTCGTGCTCGCCCGGCTCACCGCCGCGGACTGAGGGCGGCCCCCGGTGCGGCGGGCACGGCCTCCGCCCGGTCCCGCGCCAACGCCCCTGCCTCGTGGCCGCCTTCGGCCGGCAAAGCCACGACGTGCCTTCCCACAACGCCGGTTGCGACCCGGCGTCACCGGAATCCCGGTCGGGCCCGGCCGCAACGCCCGGGGGAGCGGAGGCCGTGCCCGGGCGGCTACCAGCCGGACCCCACCGGCCCGACCGGTGTCAGCCCCACCTGCCGGGCCAGCCACTCGGCGCGCCGGACGTCGCCCGCGCGGAAGTGGAGGAACACCGTGTGGTCGTCCGCGGGCCGGTCGTAGTCGACGGTGTCGCTGTTGAGGGCGATCTGGACGCCGGCGTCCTTGCCACGGGGGTCCAGACCGAGTTCGGGGACGGCCGGCCAGGCGAAGCCCTTCCAGGACAGCGAGGCGGGCGAGGAGCCGAGGAGGGCGAGGAACCGCTCCTCGATCGATCCGAGGGGCTGCTCGTCCAGTTGGAACGAGAACGGGGCCAGCGACTCCAGCCGGGGGTCGCCGGCCGCCAGCAGCCGCCGGACCTCCTCGTACCCGAGGCCCTGGTCCGAGACGCCCCCGTACACGTGGTCGGGATGGGCCTCGAACAGCCGTCGGGCCTCCGCCGCCGTCAGGTCGTCCGCGTACGCGTGCGCCTCCGTCGAGCCGCCGTGCACGGTGATGTCCAGCAGCCGCCGGGCGGTGTCGTAGGCGACCCACCGGTTGGGGGTGCGCAGGACCGGCAGGACGTTCGAGGTGCTCATGGTGGAGAGTCAACCAGGCGGACCCCGACCGGGCCTGAGGATTTCCCGGCCGTGCTGCCCGGGGCGGCCGGCGCCACGCGGTGGATGCCGGGCAGCCGCCCGGTGCCGCGGGTTACGTCACGCCGCCGCCGGGTTCCGTGACGACGTCCACCCGGTCCCGCTGCCGGGTCCGGTAGGCGCGGGAGCGGCAGCGGGGCGAGCAGTAGCGGGGCGGGCGGCCGCCCGGGCGCCGGCCGTCGGGGGAGGAGGCGGGCGCCGTCAGCGGATCGCCGCAGGCCGGGCAGGCCGCCGCCGGGGCGGGCTCCTCGGTCTCGACGGCGGGGGCGGAAGGCGCCGGGTGCGAGGTCAGGCCCAGCCGTTCCGCGACCACGCCGGCCTGGAAGCGGCTGTGCGCGCCGAGGCTGTCCAGCAGGTCCGAGACGTGGCGGCGGCAGGTGCGCAGGGAGATGCCGAGGCGGCGGGCGATGGACTCGTCCTTGAGGCCCTTCGCGAGCAGCACCAGGATGCTCTGCTTCATCGTCTTGGTGACGTCGTGCGCGGCCTGCGGGCCGCTGGCGAACGGGGTGGCGTTCTCCCAGTCCCGTTCGAAGACCGTCAGCAGGTAGGAGAGCAGGTCGGGCTCCCGGATGATCAGCGCGCCGCCGGAGCGGGCGGGCAGCAGGGCGATCGAGCCGTCCACGATGATCAGCTGCGGCAGCACCTCCGGCAGCGTCCGGATCTCGGCGCCGGCCTCGATGAGCTGCTCCGCGTGCACCCGGGTGGGCTGGTCGAAGCGGGTCGCGTGCTGGTAGAGGCTCCGCATCCGCACGCCCCGGTCGAGCAGGGCCAGGTCGCGCGGCAGCGCCTCGCGCAGGGCGGCCGGCGGGAACGACCCGCCGTGCTTGGAGACCAGCACCTCGCTGCGGCAGGAGTCGATCACGTCGGCGAGCAGCGAGCGCACCGCGAACTGGTCGGGCAGGCGGTCGATGGTGCCCTGCGGGAAGGCGTGCTGGCGGGCCTGGAGGTAGACCGGCATCAGCGCCGCGAGCCCGTCGCGCTGCTGCTGGATGAGCCGCCGCTGTTCGCGCAGGGCCTCCTCCCGGGCGCGCAGGGCGGTGTCGCGGGCGGAGAGCAGCTGGGCGGTGGCGGCCTGGGGGCTGACGGGCTGCCAGGCGACCGGGCCGGCGGCCGCGGGGACGCCGTGCGGGGGGACGTCGTTCGGTGGGCTGCCGTTCGGCGGGACGTCGTGCGGCGGGCTGTCGTGCGGCGGCCTGCCGTTCGGTGGGAGGTCGTCGGCGAACAGCTCCTGGAAGAGGCAGGCCCCGGTGAGCTGCCGGACGGCCGCCTCGCACTCCGGCAGGCTCAGGCCGGTCTCCGACGCGGCCTGCGCGAGGGTCGCCGGGGTGAGGCGCTCGTGCACGACCGTCCACCGGTAGAGCGTGACGGCCGCGCTGTCGAGCGCGGGTACGTCGGGGGTCGGGTCGGGACCGGTCCCGGGCTCCATCGCATGCCTCCTAAAGCTGCCAGGCAGGCTCATGATCCCTTGCGGGGGATGCCGTGGCCATCCGCCGACTGGCAGGGTGGCGAGTGCGGGCGGTGCGGCAGGAGCTGCGGGAACGTCCGAAACGTGTGGAACTGTCCCCGAAGTGATGGGAGTTGCCGGCATGCGAGGAATCGTGACGCGGGCTGTGGTCGCGGTCGCGCTGGGTGCCGCCGCCTGGTTGGGCGGGGTGGCGCCGGCCGGTGCCTCGGTGTTCGACGGCACGACGCTGACGGACGGCGGCGGGTACGGCGGCCACAGCTGCATCCAGACGACGGCCTGGGGCGACGCCTGGTGCCCGGGCAAGCCGTTGAGCTGACGCTTCGGCTCGTCGCGAGCGACTCCCCTCCCGCGTCCTCCTCTTCGAAAGGGATCCCTGTCATGCACATGGCACTGAAGCGTTCCGTCCGTACCGCCACGACCACCACCACGGGCCGGTCCGGCTCCGCCCCCTCCGGTTCCTCGGCCGAGTAGGCGCAGCCCTGGGGGTCCGGGTGAAGCAACGCGCCCTGCGCGGGAAGTCGGTCGAGTCGACTTCCCGTGCAGGGCGCGTTGCCGTCCGGCCGCTCAGCGCAGCCGCGAGGAGGACAGGATCGACGCCAGGTGCGCGACCACCATGCCCCAGGTGATCACCGCGATGCCCGCGAGCGTCCACCGCGTCGCGTCCAGGTTGCCGAGCCCGGCGTCCACCACGGCCGCCGCCAGCAGCACCAGCGAGGCCTCGATGCCGTTCGTCACCCGGTGGATCTTGAACAGCGAGGCGATCCTGCGGGCCGTCGCGATGCCCTGGGAGCGGGGCTGCGTCGACTCCTCGGTCGCCGGAAGCTGCCCGCTGCGGGCCCGGGCCACGTCCACCAGGTCCGTCGAGGCCTTGAGCAGCACCACGCCCAGCGCGGCCGCCAGCCCCGCCGACACCCACAGCTCCGAGCCGCCGCGCGCCGCCCGTACGCCCGCGCCGATCATCAGCGCGGCGTCCGCCAGGTAGGCGCCGAGCCGGTCCACGTACACCCCGGCCATGCTGAACTGGCGCTTCCAGCGCGCCACTTCGCCGTCCACGCAGTCGAACAGCAGGAACAGCTGGAACAGCACGACGGCCAGCGCCGCACCGGTCACGCCCGGGATCAGCAGGGCCGCGCCACCGCCGACCCCGCACACCACCATCACCCAGGTGAGGGTGTTCGGCGACACCGAGGTGCGCACCAGCTGCCGGGTGGTCCGCAGTGAGACGGCCCGCATGTACAGCCGGCCCGCCCAGTGCTCGCCGTTGCGGCTCTGAAGCTTGGCCTGCGGCTGGCACACCTCGCGCAGCTCGGCGAGCGCCGGAGCAGCCACCATGACGACATCCCTCCACCTGTCCCGAAACGATCACCACAGGCTACGGCCTCCGGGAGAACGCCCGGACCAGCCGGTATGCCGCCGGCGGTACGGCAGGTGTCCTCCGGTGGAACGTCTGCCGCCGACGTCCGGGGGCGCGCGTGAGCCAGGTGCGCGCCCGTGCGCGCGGGGTGAAAACCGGTGGGCCGCCCGAACGCCCCGGGCTAGGCTGCGCGGGTTCGCCGCAACCCGAAGCACCGGGGCCGGACACCCGCCCCGACCACCCGCTCCCGCAAGCCGGTCGACGTGGTGCGCGCGGTCCGCACGGCCCCGGAACGGAACGAGGAGCGCAGACCCATGGTGACCACGGGCAACCCGCCACAGAACCCCGACCTGGCCCGGCTGCTGGACGACCACCGCCCCCAGGGCCCGGTGGAGACCGCCGACCACGAGCGCGTCCGCCGCCTCCTCGGCGTCGCCGACGCCTGGAACAGAAGCACCTTCCCGCTCCACTTCACCGCCTCCGCGCTGATCGTCCACCCGCCGACCCGCCGCGTCCTGCTGCGCTGGCACGTCCGCCAGCAGGCCTGGCTGCACGTCGGCGGCCACGGCGACCCGGGCGAGACCAGGCCGCTGGACATCGCCCTGCGCGAGGGCCTGGAGGAGACCGGCCTGACCGACCTCACCCCCTGGCCCGGCCCCGCCCTCGTCCACCTCGCCGTGGTGCCCGTCCCCGCCTCACCCGCCGAACCCGCGCACGACCACGCCGACCTGCGCTTCCTGCTGGCCACCGGCACCCCGGAGCGGGCCCGGCCGGAGAACCCGGCGTCCCCACTGGAGTGGCTCACCGTCGAGGAGGCCGGGCGGCGGACCACCGAGGAGAACCTCCGCGAGACCCTCGCCCGCGCGGCCCGCCTGCTGCCGCCCGCCTGACCGGCCGGCCCCGGCCGCCCGGCCCACGTCCCGGCCGCCTGCCGCCCGCCCACGTTCCCGCCCGCCCTCCCACTCGCCCGACCGAGCTTCCCCTGGAGACCACCGGATGCACACCGACCAGACCCTGATCTTCGACGCCGACGACACGCTCTGGGAGAACAACGTCCTCTTCGAACGGGTCATCGACGGCTTCCTGGACTGGGTCTCCACCCCGGCCGAGCAGGAACGCACCAGGACCCTCCTGAACGAGATCGAGGCCGCCAACTCCGCCACCCTCGGCTACGGCGCCACCGTCTTCCGGCAGAGCCTCGCCGACTGCCTGGAGCGGCTCCACGGCCGCACCCCCACGGCCGACGAGCACGCCCGGATCGACGACCTGCTCACCCCGCTGACCAGCCGCGACGTCGAACTGATCCCCGGCGTCGCCGACACCCTGGCCGCCCTCGCCGACCGCCACCACCTGCTGCTGCTCACCAAGGGCGACCAGGGCGAACAGCAGCGCAAGGTGACCGAGTCGACCATCGACCACCACTTCCGCGGCATCCACATCGTCGCCGAGAAGTCGGTCGACACCTACCGGCAGCTCACCGCCGACCTCGGCCTCGACCCCGGCCGGACCTGGATGATCGGCAACTCGCCCAAGTCCGACATCGCCCCCGCCCGCCGGGCCGGCCTGCGCACCGTCTTCATCCCGCACGAGCACACCTGGGTGCTGGAGCACACGGAGCTCGGCCCGGACGAGGCGACGCTGCGGCTCGCCGCCTTCCCCGAGCTGCTGCGCCACTTCTGACGGGCGGGCCCGCTCAGGCCATCAGCGCGGCCGCCGGCACCGGCGTCCCGTCCCGGTACAGCCAGGCCCGCTCGGCGGCCGACCAGACGCCGGTCGTCAGCAGGTAGAGCACGGCGGCCACCGGCACCAGCGCCGCGAACAGCACCGACCCGAACGACAGGTACGGCAGCAGCGCCGCCCCCGGCTGCGGGGCGGGCTGCGCCGTAGTCGTAGTCGTAGTCGTAGTCGTAGCCGCAGCAGTAGCCGTCGCCGCCGCACGCCTGGCCCGGCGGAAGTTGACGAACCCGACCGCCGCCAGCCCGGCGAACAGCACCCCGAACACCGCCCACTGCCCGGCGCCGTGCGCACCCGTGACGTGCAGGCCCAGCGGCACGCCGAACAGGGTGTGGTCCAGCAGGTCGTTCGGGGTGGTGAACAGGCGGTACATCACCGAGAAGAACGGGATCTGCACCAGCAACGGCAGACACCCCGCGACCGGCGACACCCGCTCCTCCCGGTACATCTCGGCCAGCGCCTCCCGCAGCCGCTCCGGCCGGTCCCGGTGCTTCTTCCGCAGCGCGGCGACCTTCGGCGCCAGCCGCGCCCTGGCCTTCTCCCCGCGCGCCGCCGCCCGCGCCAGCGGATGCAGCGCCAGCCGGACGGCGACGGTGAACAGGACGATGGCGAGCGCGGTCGGCACCAGGTGGGCGACAGCGGCGACGACGGCGTGCGCCAGGGCGACGGCCGGGTCGAGAACGGCGAGTACGGACATGGTGAAGCGAGCCCTCCGGGGTCTCAGGACATGAGTGATCGGCGGAGGACGGCCACGAAGAACGGACGTCTGCTGGAACTACGACGGATTCACGCGGCCGCCGGGGCCGCTCCCGGCGCCCTGGGGCGTCGCCTGCCCCGGGCGTCCGGATCACGCTGCGGGAGGAAGGCCGTACCGAACGCCCGCCGCCGCAGCACCCCGCTGCGCACCGCGGCGGGCGCCCGCGCGCCCAGCAGCCGAGCCCCGGCCAGCGCCCCGGCGACCGCCCCGGCCACCAGCACCACGGCCGCGACGGCGGCCACCGACGCCAGCGTCCCGCTGTCGGCCACCAGCTCCCCGGTCAGCACCCGGAGGAGGCCCAGCAGCATCGCGACCACGGTCACGGCGCGCTCCCCCTCCCGGTGCCCCATCGACGTCCTGACGTACCAACAGGACGATCCTGCGGGCCCCCGGGTTCCCGCATTCCTCGGGGAGCCTCCCCTGCGGTGCGTCCCCGTTCGCCTCCGCCCGCACCCGGCGCCCCGTCCGCCTCGGTGCCCCCGCACCTCCGTCCGACTCCGGGGCCGCTTGCGGGGGACCGGGCGGGGCCGTTCGGGGTGTAGCCGCCGGGGCTACGCGGGGCTACCGTGGAGGGGTGAAGACGATTACCCAGCGGGAGTTCCGGAACAACTCCGCCGCGGTGATGGACGCGGTGGAGGCGGGCGAGACCTTCCACATCACCAGGAACGGGGTCGAGGTCGCCGAGCTGCGGCCGGTGTCCGGGCGCCGGCGGCTCACGGCGGAGGAGCTGGTGGCGCGGCACGTGAAGCTGCCGCGGGTGGACTACCAGCAGATGCGCAAGGAGGCCGAGGAGTACTTCGGGCCCGAGGACCTGGTGGGGGACGAGGGAGACGACCCGTTCGAGCGGCGGCGTGGCTGAGCGCCGCAGAGCGCCCCGGCGGCGGTCGGCCGGGGTGCTGGACACCTGCGTCTACATCGACCTGGCCCTGCTCAACCCGTCCGACCTGCCGGCCGTGCCGGAGCTGACCGCGATCACCTTCGCCGAGTTGCAGCAGGGCGTGTCGATGGCCCGGGACCCGGCCAGCCGGGCGGCCCGGCTGGAGGTGCTGGGGGCGGCGATGGCGGACTTCGACCCGTTGCCCTTCGACGCGGCCGCCGCCGCCCGCTACGGGACGCTGGTCACCCTCACCATCGCCGCCGGTCGGCAGCCGCGCCCGCGCCGGATAGACCTGATGATCGCCGCGGTCGCCTCGGCCCACGGGCTGCCGCTGTATACCCGCAACGTGGCGGACTTCCGGGGGCTGGGCTCGGCGGTGGAGATCATCGGGGTGTGAGGGCGGGGGTCCCGTCCCGCTCGACCCGGTCGGCCAGGGCGGCCGCGTGCTTCAGGGCCGTCGCCCGGTCCCGGGTGCGCAGCAGGACGGTGTTGCCCCCGCGCTTGTCCCGGTCGCTCCCCGCCTTGGCGGCGACGGCCCACAGCGGGCGGCCGAGCAGCCGCAGGAGGAGCCAGCGCAGCCCGGTGTTCAGGCCCACGAGGGCGGCGTACGGGATGAGGAGGATGAGTCCTTCGCCGCTGCCGGCATCGACGTTGCGGAACGGGTCGTAGTCGTTCAGCCGCTTCGCGGTGGCGCCGAACCGGCCGAGCCACACCACCGCGATCCGGACGGGCACGGCGTCGGGCCCGGTGACGTCGACGTAGCCGATGGCGTCGGATCCGCTCCGGCGGCCGCTCGCCCAGGCCGTCCGGTTCGCGGCGATGGACGTGACGATTCCGCGTTCCCGCTCCTCGGCCTCGGCGGCCTTCCGGCGTTCCTCGAAGGCCGCGGTCCACGCCTTCTCGCGCTTTTTCTGTTCGGCGGACCACTCCCGCTCGCGCCGTAGGCGCTCCTCGCCGTCGGCCTGCCACCCCCGCTGACTGGTCATCCGGTCATCGTAGAAGTCCTGCCAGCGGGACGGCCAGGTGGGGGCGACAGGCTGTCGGGGCGCTCGTCAGCCGCCCAGACGGACCGCCGTCCCGGTCGCGGCGGAGGCGCGGGCGGCCTCCAGCACGGCCAGGGCGGCCACCGCGTCGCGCGGGTCGACCGGCGGCGGGGTGCCCGGAGACGCCAGGGCGGCGGCGATGCCCGTGTAGAACGCCGGGTAGTCGCCCGGGTCGGTCGGCAGCGAGATCGCGGACTCGTCGGTGCCGAGGGTGCCGTAGCGCGAGGGCTGGTCGGCGCCCCAGGGGCGGCTGCCGTCCGGGCGCAGGCCCGCCCGCAGGTCGGCCTCCTGCGGGTCCATGCCCGACTTGACGTAACCGGCGGCGTCGCCGAGGACCCGCAGCCGGGGCCCGATCAACGGGGTGACGGCGCTGGTCCACAGGTGCGAGCGGGTGCCGGAGGAGTGGGTGAGGGCGAGGAACGCGTCGTCGTCCACCACCGCGCCGTCGCGCCGCACGTCGATCTCCGCGTACACCGTCTCGACCGGCCCGAACAGGGTGAGCGCCTGGTCGACCAGGTGGCTGCCCAGGTCGTACAGCGTGCCGCCGACCTCGGCCGGGTCGGCCAGCTCCCGCCAGCCCGGCTTGGGCTTGGGGCGGAAACGCTCGAAGCGGGACTCGAAGCGGTGCACCCGCCCGAGTGCGCCGCCGCGCACCAGCCGGGTCGTGGTGAGGAAGTCGCCGTCCCAGCGTCGGTTGTGGAAGACCGAGAGCAGGACGCCCCGCTCCTCGGCGAGCCGGCACAGCTCCAGCGCCTCGGCGGCGGTGCCGGCCAGCGGCTTGTCCACCACGGTGGCCAGGCCGGCCCGCAGGGCGGCGCGGGCGAGCGGCGCGTGGGTGCGGTTGGGCGAGGCGATGACGACCAGGTCGAGTGCCTCCGGGTCGGCGAGCAGCTGCTCGGGCGTGTCCACGGCGCGGGCGCCGGGGTGCTCGCGCGCCAGCTGGGCGCGCCGGTCGGGGTTGGCGGTGACCACGGCGTCCAGCCGCAGCCCGGGCGTGGTGGCGATCAGCGGCGCGTGGAACGCGGAGCCGGCCAGGCCGTAGCCGACCAGGCCGACGCGGAACGGACCGGGAGTCGTCTGCGGTTTCATGCACCCACTCAATCACGGGGCGCCCGGTTGCTCCCGGTTCGGTGCACGGCCGGGGGCGTGGACGGGCTCGCGGGGGAGCCGCTCCGGTGGGCGGTCCGGTGGGCGCTCGGGTGGGCGCTCGGGTGGCGCTCCGGTGGGCGGTCCGGTGGGCGGGACGTCCTGTCCCCGGACATCGGGGCGGATTAGGCTGTGCCGCGTCAGGGCCCTCGTACGACGCAAGACGCTGCAACACTTCGGGAGACACGCACGTGGCAGACCGCAAGCCCATCGAGTCCTGGCTGACCGACATGGACGGGGTCCTCATCCACGAGGGCACGCCGATCCCCGGGGCGGAGGAGTTCCTGCGCAAGCTGCGGGAGTCCGGCAAGCCCTTCCTGGTCCTCACCAACAACTCCATCTACACTCCGCGTGACCTCAGCGCCCGGCTGGCCGGGATGGGGCTGGAGGTGCCGGAGGAGTGCATCTGGACCTCCGCCCTGGCCACGGCCAAGTTCCTCAAGAGCCAGCGGCCGAACGGAACCGCGTACGTGATCGGCGAGGCGGGGCTCACCACCGCGCTGTACCAGGCCGGTTACGTGCTGACCGACAACAACCCCGACTACGTGGTGCTCGGCGAGACCCGCACCTACTCCTTCGAGGCGCTCACCAAGGCGATTCGCCTGATCAACCAGGGCGCCCGGTTCATCTGCACCAACCCGGACGAGACCGGCCCCTCCCCCGAGGGCGTGCTGCCGGCCACCGGCTCGGTCGCGGCGCTGATCACCAAGGCGACCGGCGTCGACCCGTACTTCGTCGGCAAGCCCAACCCGCTGATGATGCGCGAGGCGCTGAACACCGCCGGCGCCCACTCCGAGACGGCGGTGATGATCGGCGACCGGATGGACACCGACATCGTCGCGGGCATGGAGGCCGGCATGGAGACGATCCTGGTGCTCACCGGTCTGACCTCCGCCGCCGACGTGGAGCGGTTCCCGTACCGGCCGACCCGTGTGGTCAAGTCGATCGCGGACCTGGTCGAGCTGATCTGACCTCCGCGGCGGCTTGTCGGGCCCCGTTCCGGCCGGTCGCCGGGGCGGGGCCGCTTCGTACCCGCGGGGAGGGGCGGACGGAGCGGCGTCACGGGGGCGTGGGTTGTCGGTGGGGCTGTGTAGCGTTCGGGGTGAAAGAGGGCGTGCGGCGCAGCAGCCGCGGTGTGGGAGGTAGATGTCGTGACGGACACGGTCGAGGCGGGCGTGGTCGAGGCGGGCGTGGTCGAGGCCGGCGAGGGCGGCGGGCTGGAGCTGCCCGAGTCCTGGCGCGGGGTGCTGGGCGCCGAGACGGAGAAGCCGTACTTCGCGGAGCTGGCGGCCTTCGTGGCGGCCCAGCGCGCGGAGCACGAGGTGTTCCCGCCGAGCGGCCAGGAGTTCGCCGCGCTGGACGCCACTCCGTACGACAAGGTCCGGGTGCTCGTGCTCGGCCAGGACCCGTACCACGACAACGGCCAGGCCCACGGCATGAGCTTCTCGGTGCTGCCGGGCACCAAGACGCCGCCGTCGCTGCGCAACATCTTCAAGGAGCTGGACGCCGACCTGGGCATCCCCGCCCCGGACAACGGCTACCTGATGCACTGGGCCGAGCAGGGTGTGCTGCTGCTCAACGCGGTGCTCACGGTCCGCGCGCACGAGGCCAACTCGCACAAGGCGAAGGGCTGGGAGAAGTTCACCGACGCGGTGATCAAGGCGGTGAGCGACCGCGAGGAGCCGGTCGTCTTCGTACTGTGGGGCAACTACGCGAAGAAGAAGCTGCCGCTGATCGACACCGCCAAGCACGTGGTGGTGCAGGGGGCGCACCCGTCGCCGCTGTCGGCGAAGCTGTTCTTCGGCAGCCGTCCGTTCTCGCAGATCAACGACGCACTGGACTCCTTCGGCGCCGAGTCGATCGACTGGCAGGTGCCGAACCTGAAGGAGGCGTGAGCCCCGGCCGGGGCGCCCTCGGGCCTTCCGGGGCCACCTCCCGAGCGGCTTCCCGAGCGGCTTCCCGAGTGGCTTCCTGAGTGGCTTCCTGAGCGGTTCCGATCGTCGGTGGCCGTGGGTCGGACGGGTTCGATGTCCCGTTCGCCCACGGCCACTTGGCGTTCACCGGCGGTGGGCGTCGACCGGTGCCGGGTGTGCTTAGCTGGTCGCGACCGGTCGCCGGACCGGTCCGGGGAGGGGCGGTACGTGCACGGGCTGGGTCGGACAAGGGCGTTGCGCGGGGCGAGCGTGGCGCGCGGGGCCGTGGGGGCGCTGCTGGCCGGGGCGGTGCTGGCGGCCGTGTCCGGCTGCGGCGGTTCGGGCGACGGCAGGCCGGCAACCGGCTCCGCCTCCTCGACTCCGGGCGTGGGTACGGGTGTCGGGGCGGGGGAGGGGTTCGCCCAGCTTCCCGGGCAGGCCTTCTACGTCTCCGACCGGACCAACGCCGCCCACCAGGTGACCGCGCTGCGCGGGCAGGGCCGGACGGCGGAGGCCGACGCGCTGCTGCGGATCGCCGCCCAGCCGTCCTCGCAGTGGCTCGGCGAGCAGGGCGCCCAGGAGATCGCCGGGCAGGTGAGCCGGCGGGCCACCGAGGCGGGGCGGACGGCGGTCTTCGTCGCCTACGACATCCCGCACCGCGACTGCGGCCAGTACTCGGCCGGCGGCGCCTCCGACGCGGCCGCCTACCGGGCCTGGATCACTGGCGTCGCCCAGGCCCTCGGCGACCGCAGGGCCTGGGTGGTGCTGGAGCCGGACGCCGTCGCGCACACCCTGGACAACTGCGGGATCAAGGGCGACCTGGCCGCCGAGCGGTACGGCCTGCTGGCCTTCGCCGTCCAGGAGCTGAAGAAGAACCCGAACGCGCGGGTCTACCTGGACGCGGGCAACCCCGGCTGGGCGCAGGACCCGGAGGAACTCGCCACCGCCCTGCGCAAGTCGGGCATCGCGGCGGCGGACGGCTTCGCCGTGAACGTCGCCAACTTCTACGACACCGAGCGGAACGCGGCGTACGGCGCCAGGCTCTCCGCGGCCCTGGGCGGGAAGAACTTCGTCATCGACACCAGCCGCAGCGGCAACGGGGCCCTGGGCGGCGACGCCTGGTGCAACCCGCCCGGGCGCGCGCTCGGCGAGCGGCCGACCACCGAGACCGGCCGGCCCGGGGTGGACGCCTACCTGTGGATCAAGAACCCGGGGGAGTCCGACGGCGACTGCGGCCGGGGCGAGCCCCGCGCGGGCGAGTTCTGGCTGCCGTACGCGCTCGGGCTGGCCGGGCAGGCGCAGGCGGCGGGCTGAGGCCGCCGGTGCTGAGCTGAGCTGCCCGTGCTGCGCTGAGCCGCCCGTGCCGTGCTGAGCTGCCTGCCCGTGCTGCTCCCGGGCGTCACCTGGTGACCTGGATCCAGCGGGCGACCGACGGGGTGCCGGCGGCGTCCGTCAGGAACAGCATGTACCAGCCGGGCGGCAGCAGGTCGGGGTTGCCGGGCAGGGTGAGCGAGACGCCGTCCGCCGTCCGTCCGGCGATGTCCAGGGCCACCGAGCGCTGTTCGACGTCCGTCACGTGGGTGACCGAACTCGGCCGGATCAGCTTGGCGCCGGCGACCGCCTCCGGCCGTGCGGCGGCGACGGCGAGGGTGCCGCCGAGCCTGGCCGTCCGCGCGACGGCACCGACCTGCGGGCGCTCGCCCTGGTACAGGTACGGCGGGGTGTAGATCTCGATGCGCTGCTCGAAACCGCCCGGCTGGGTCTCGGCCTTGTCGGCGAAGAGCGGGTTGGAGCCCAGTACGGCGACCCGGCCGTCCGGCAGCAGGAGCGCCTCGGAGTGGTAGTCGCGGCCGACGGTCGGCTCGGCGGCGGTGCTGAAGCTGTTGGTGTCCGGGTGGTACAGCTGCGCCTTGAGCAGGTCGCTGTCGCCCCGGCCGCGGTAGCCGCTGGAGCCGCCGGTGGTGAAGACGGTGTCGTCCGGGAGGATCACGCTGTTGAGGTAGCGGGTGCCGCCGGCCGGCAGGTCCGGGCCCGGGGTGAAGGCGGGACTGGCGGAGGACAGGTCCGCGATGTCGGTGCGGGCCGTGGACAGCGGGGACTCGCCGACGCCACCGCCCCCGAGCACCATCACCTTCTGCGCCTGCGCGGGCGGCAGCAGCACCGAGGACGAGGTCTCGGTGAGGCCGGGGTCGCGCAGGCCGGGGACGGGCTGGAAGGCCCCGCTCGACACGTCCCACAGACCGGGCTCGCGGCCCTTGTCGCCGGGGCCGTAGCCGCCGTTGGAACCGGAGTAGAAGAGCTTGCCGGAGGCGGTCAGGAAGATCGCCGGGTAGGTCGGGAAGTAGTGGTCGGGGCCCCTGGACCAGGACTTGGTCCCCGGGTCGTAGATCTCGTTGTCGTTGCCGTTCAGGATCTCCCCGGTGTCGTCCAGACCGGAGACGGTGACCACCCGGCCGTCGCCCAGCCCGGTCAGCGTCGGGTACCAGCGGGCGTGGGCCATGTCGGTGACCGGCTCGTAGAGCTCGGTGTCCGGGTTGAACTCGAAGGCGGAGCGGATGCCCTGGTACTCCTGCTTGTCCAGGGTGAGCTTCTCGTTCTGTCCGTACAGGTCGTGGGCGTCGGTGCCGCTCAGGCCCTTGATCCGGTACTGGGCGGGGGCGTCGGTGACGTACTCCGGGCCCGCGCCGGCCGCCTCCACGTACACCCGCTGCTCGCCGGCGGTGACCACGGTCTGCTTGCCGGAGCCGGTCTTGGTCGCGGCCGGGACGGTCACCGGGGCGGTGCTCGCGTACTCGTGGCCGTCGGGGGAGACGAAGACGGTGCCCTGGGGGAAGGTCCGGTCGCGCTCCGGGCTCTCGTTGCGCACCCGCATGACGCCGGCCGCCTTCTTCACGGCGCCGGCCAGCTTCTCGTAGCGCTGGGTGCCGCCGGCCACCAGGACACGGCCGTCCGGCAGCGAGGTGTGGCCGCCGCAGAACATGTCGGCCGGGGTGGGGACCAGCTTGTAGGTGTTCGCGGCCGGGTCCCAGAGCAGGCTCTTGAAGGTGCCCGCGTTGAACTGCTTCTCGTCGTTGCCGGAGCCGGCCACGATCAGCACCTTGCCGGTGCGCAGCAGGGTCGCGTGGACGGCGTTGACCCGGAACTCGGTGGGCAGCGACAGGGTCTGCCAGTGGCCGTACCGCGCCTTGTACTCGGGGCGGTTGATCACGTAGTGGTGGTACTGCTGGGACGCGAAGCCGAGGACGGCCGGCGCGTTCATCCCGGCCACGGTCAGCGCGACGGTGCTGCCGAGGGCGAGGCGCTTGGTGCGACCGGCCTTGTGGATCTTCACGGTGGGTGCTCCCCTCGGGAGGCGGTCGGGGCGGTTCTGCTCGGGTGTCAGTGGGAGGGCGTGCCGCTGCCGGCCCGGTCGGGTGCGGCCCGGTCGGGTGTGGGCCGGGGGAAGGACGGGTCCGGTGCGGTTCGTGCGGGCGGCGTCGGCGGTGTGGGCGACGCGGCCCGGCGGTCGCGCGCGTGGCGTGGGCGGCGCTTCTCCAGGAGGACCGTCGGGGTGGCCGACGGGCCCCCGGTGACGGTGAGGGTGGCGGTGGGGCGGGTCCGGCGGCGGCGGACGGCGTCGCCGGCGGTGATCAGGACCGGCAGGAGGGTGAGCGCCAGGGCGATCCAGGCCCAGGCGCGCATCGCGGCGTGGTCGTAGCCGGTGAAGTAGGAGGCGGTGATCGCGCCGCCGAACACCAGCGTCCAGAACAGGTGGAAGCGGAACGTGCCGAGCCGGTCGGAACTGGCTGAGCGCCCCTTGGGCGTCACCACGAAGCGGCTGCGCACCCGCAGCAGCGCCTGGAGCAGCGAGGCCGCGTAGACCGGGCCGCAGAGCGCCGACATCACCATCCCGGCGACCCCGGAGGAGCCGGCCGGCTCGTGCGGGCTCACGTTGTGCTTGCGGTTCCAGGTGTAGAGCAGGAGCTGGAGCGCGGCGGCGTCGCTGTAGAGCATCATCCAGATCTCCGAGGAGACGTGCACGCCCGATGCGCCGAAGCCCAGGTAGAGCACGCTGGACAGGCCGCCGAGCAGCCAGGTGAGCGCCGCCATCGGGTAGAAGCCCACCATCAGCGTGTAGTTGAGCAGTCGCCCCGGGGACAGCTGCCACAGCACCCGCCAGTACCGGGTGAACAGGGTCTCGTAGGTGCCGCGGCTCCAGCGCAGTTGCTGGGAGAAGAAGTCGGTCCAGGAGGACGGTCCCTCGCCGACCGCGAGCACGTCCGGGGTGTACACGGACTTCCAGCGTTCCCCGGTCTCCGGGTTTCGGCTGCGATGGAACTCCAGGCCGGTCGCCATGTCCTCGGTGATGGAGTCGTACAACCCGCCGATCGACTGGAGCGCGCTGATTCTGACGGCGTTGTTGGTGCCCACGAACATGGGCGCGCCGTAACGGTTTCCGGCGCGTTGGATGAGGGCGTGGAAGAGGTACTGCTGGCTCTCGGAGAATCTGGTGACGGCCGAGCCCGAGCTGCGGTAGTTCCCGTACACCTGGGGGCCGACCACGAATGCCACGTCGGGGTCGCGGAAGTAGCCGAGCATCCGCTCGCAGAAGTCCGGCAGCGGAACGTGGTCGGTGTCCACGGACACCCAGAACTCGTAGCCGTCGCCGTGGGCCTGGAGCCAGGCGTTGTAGTTGCCGTGCTTGGTGCCGGCGCGGAACCGCCCCTTCGGCCGGTTCCAGTGCGGCCGGCCGGCGCGGCTGAAGTGGCGCACACCCAGCTCGGTGCAGAGCGCCTGCATTGCAGGATCGTTTTCCTCGTCCAACAGCCAGACGTCGTACGGTCCGTCGTGTCGCACGGCACGGGCCGCGGTCAGCGTGGCCCGGACCATCTCCGGCGGCTCCTTGCCCGGCACACAGGTGGTGAGGAAGGCGACCCGGGTGCCGGGCACCGGAGTCACCGGGACCGGGTCACGGGCCACCAGCGTGGCGTGGGTGTTGGAGACGATGTTGACCAGTCGGAACACCTCGACGACGGCGATGATGCCGATCATCACCTTGTCGCCCAACAGCACCAGGGAGTTCGTCTCGTCCAGCCGCTCGGGCCAGTGCTCCGGCAGCAGCAGCCAGACCAGCAGCACCGCCTCCACCACGGGGGCGGCGATCATCAGCAGCGCGGCGCGGATCCGGTGCGGCTCGCGGCGCAGCAGACTGCGGTACCGGACGCGGTAGGGGACTGGGGGACTGGCTGGGAGACCGGGTGGTGGGCCGGCTGGTGGACCGGCTGGGGGGTCGGCAGCAAGGCTGTGTGGCGAGGCTGTTAAGGAGGGGTCCTGCGGTTCGGGCCAGTAGACGCCGCCACCGAGGTCGTCGTCCTCGTCCGGGTCGTACGCGGGGCCCGCGAGACGGCTGAAGTGGCCGTAGTCGTAAGGGGCCTCGGGTACGGGAACGGCGCTGAGGGCGGCCTCGTCCAGCTGCTCGGCACCTCGCCCGTGGGCCGTTCCGACGCCCTTCCGCCGCGAGAACGGCGTGGTCATGGCTGCTCCCCCCGGAGTTCGCGCCTAGCTCGGCTCGCTCGGCTCTGCGTGGGCCTGCCTCGACTCGGAGCCGTCCGGGTGGAGCACGGGGGAACCGGATGGAACCGGCCGGAACCCGCGGGAACGCGACCCGGCGAACCGCGGTTCTCGGACAGTTCCCGGGTGGTCCAGCACATTCGCCGGGTGCGACCGGTTCTGTGGAGCATTGGTACGGGGGCTTCGAATCCGGGATCCCGATGCACTTTCCAGCTCCCCCTCCGGACGCTCCGGGATCCTTGGCCCCATCAACTCTCCCCGAGTGCAACGGTGATCGCAAGCAATCCGGGAGATCGCCGCCGCCCAGGCGTGAAGATGCCACGGTTCCCGGCCGGTCCGGCGGGCGTTGATGCTATTGCGGCGAATTCGGCCCGGGCTTCGGGCGATCCGTTGAACTCGGAGGTGCCGGAGGTGTCGGAGGGCGGCTGAGGGGAGTGGTTGAGAGGCGCGGGGGCGGGGGTCGGGGGCGGGGTGCGGGTGCGGGTGCGAGGACAGCGCGACGGCCGGACCGCCCCGAGGCGATCCGGCCGTCCGTCCGTCCGTGCGGGGCCGGGGCCGGTCAGCGCGGGGGCAGCAGGGCGGCGCCGGTCGCGGCCTGGACCTCCGTGAAGCTCACACCGGGCACCGTCTCCACCACGCGCAGCCCCTCCGGGGTCACGTCGACCACCGCCATGTCGGTGACGATCCGGTCCACGACTCCTCGGCCGGTCGCCGGAAGTGACAGCTCCTCGACGATCTTCGGCGAGCCGTCCCGGGCGGTGTGCTCCATCACCACGATCAGTCGACGGGCCCCGTGCACCAGGTCCATCGCGCCGCCCATGCCCTTGACCATCTTCCCCGGGATCATCCAGTTCGCCAGGTCCCCGGTGGCCGACACCTGCATCGCACCGAGCACCGAGACGTCGATCCGCCCGGCCCGGATCATGCCGAAGGAGAAGGCGGAGTCGAAGTACGAGGCGCCGGGGGCGAGCGTGACCGTCTCCTTCCCGGCGTTGATCACGTCGGGGTGCTCGGTGCCCTCCTCCGGGTACGGGCCGACACCGAGGATGCCGTTCTCCGAGTGCAGCACCACCTCGACGCCCGGCGGGAGGTGGTTGGGGATCAGGGTGGGCAGGCCGATGCCCAGGTTCA
Source organism: Kitasatospora sp. NPDC058444 (assembly GCF_042721415.1). NCBI lineage: Bacteria > Bacillati > Actinomycetota > Actinomycetes > Kitasatosporales > Streptomycetaceae > Kitasatospora > Kitasatospora sp. NPDC058444. The sequence continues at coordinate 136,664 of NZ_JBHXLL010000009.1, forward strand.
CGTACTGGCCGTCGCGCAACTCGCGGGCGGCGCGGGCGGCCAGGGCGTTGCGCGGGTCGAGGGCGGGGGTGGGTGCGGGGCTGGGCGTGCCGGCGGGGGCGGTGGTCTCGGTGGTCTCGGTGGGCATCGGGTCAGGCCTCCTGGAGTGCGGGGCGGACGGTGCGGCGCTCGACGCGGCGGTCCCCGGGGTCGGCGGCCACCACCCGGTCGACGTACACCCCGGGCAGGTGCACCGCGTCCGGAGGGAGCTCGCCCGGCTCGACGATCCGGTTCGCCTCGACCAGGGTGATCCGGCCCGCCGCCGCGCAGAGCGGGTTGAAGTTCCGGGCGGCGGCGTGGAACACGCAGTTGCCGTGCCGGTCCGCCACCTCGGCCCGGACCAGTGCGAAGTCCGCCGTGATCGCCTCCTCCAGCAGGTACCGGCGGCCGCCGAACTCCCGGACCTCCTTCGGCGGGGAGGCCAGGGCCACCGAGCCGTCGGCCGCGTAGCGCCAGGGCAGCCCGCCCTCCTCGACCTGGGTGCCGACCCCGGCCGGGGTGAAGAACGCGGGGATGCCGGCACCGCCCGCCCGCAGCCGCTCGGCCAGCGTGCCCTGCGGGGTCAGCTCGACCTCCAACTCGCCGGAGAGGTACTGCCGGGCGAACTCCTTGTTCTCCCCGACGTACGAGGAGGTCATCCGGGCGATCCGGCCCGCCCGCAGCAGCAGGCCCAGCCCCCAGTCGTCCACCCCGCAGTTGTTCGAGACCACCCGTAGTCCGGTGACGCCGGAGTCCACCAGGGCGCCGATCAGCGTGCTCGGGATGCCGCAGAGGCCGAAGCCACCGACGGCCAGCACCGCGCCGTCGGGGATGTCCCCGACCGCGTCGGCGGGGGAGTCCAGGACCTTGTCCAAGGGGTCACCTCATGAGGGAGTGGGAGGAAGGGAGGGGCGCCGAGGGAACGGCGGGGCAGGAGCGGCGAGGAAGCGGCGAGGAAGCGGCGAGGAGGGGATGGCGGCGGGGCAGGAGCGGCGAGGAAGCGGGGGAAGGGATGGCGGCGGGGCAGGGGGATGCGGGGTAGCGGGAGTCGGGGAGGCGGCAGGGGCGGCCGGCGGGCTCGGGAGCTGCGCGGAGCCCCTGGCCGTACCGGGCCGTGCTGGGGTTCTGCCTGGGCCGGACCGGGCGGGCATGCCGCTGAGGTGGCTGCCGCCGGACGGGCTCCGCGCCCCTCCACCGTCACCGCGCGGGGGTCGCCACAGCCATGTCGGCCACCCCCATGGGTGGGTGCGGATCCGTGTGGCCAGGCCACATTCGGCCGCCCGGAGGATGGTGGAGGGCCGACGGTATGTCAGCCGAGACCACATCCCGACGGGGTGATACGTCGACCGGGCACATGTCGCCGCTCCCACCGCACACCTACGGTTCCCGCAATCACCCCGCCGCACCTCAGGAGTCGGTCACCATGCGCAGCTCGACATCCCCCTCCAGGACCTCCTCCGGCGCCCGCCTGGGCGACTCCCTGACCGGTGGCCCGACCCGGAAGCTCGCCGCCCTCGCGGTCTGCGTCCTGCTCGCCGCGGGCTGCGCCAAGGCCGGCACGGCCGGGACGAGTGTGGCGGACGGTGGCGCGAAGGGCCCGATCAAGGTCGGCCTGGTGTACTCCAAGACCGGTCCGCTGGCCGCCTACGGCAAGCAGTACCTGGAGGGGTTCAAGGCCGGCCTGAGCTACGCGACCAAGGGCACCGGCGCGGTCGACGGGCACAAGATCGAGTTCGAGGAGCAGGACGACGCCGGCGACCCGGCCAAGGCGGTGTCCGCCGCCAAGGACCTGATCGGCAAGGGCTACAAGGTGCTGGCCGGCTCCACCGCCTCCGGTGTGGCCCTCCAGGTCGGCCCCATCGCCGCCCAGAACAAGGTGCTCTTCATCAGCGGCCCGGCCGCCGCGGACAAGGCCACCGGTCTGAACAAGTACACCTTCCGTTCCGGCCGCCAGTCCTACCAGGACATCAAGACCGCGGCCTCGTTCGTCGGTGACGCCAAGGGCAAGAAGGTCACCGTGCTCGCTCAGGACAACGCCTTCGGCCAGGCCAACGTGGCCGCGGTGAAGGCGGTGCTCGGTGGTGAGGGCGCGACCGTGGACCAGGTGCTCGCCCCGCCGAGCGCCACCGACCTCACCCCCTTCGCCACCCAGGCCAAGACCGCCAAGCCCGACCTGCTGTTCGTCGCCTGGGCCGGCGACACCGCCTCGGCCCTGTGGACGGCGCTCAACCAGCAGGACGTGTTCACCGACACCAAGGTCGTCACCGGCCTCGACCTGGCCGCCTCCTACCCGCTGTTCGGCCCGGCCGGCGAGAAGATCTCCTTCCTGAACCACTACTTCGACGGTGCCGCCGGCACCCCGGTGGAGAAGGCCATGACCGAGGCCGTCACCGCCGCCGGAGGGAAGACGGACATCTTCACCCCGGACGGTTTCACCGCCGCCCAGATGATCGTGCACGCCGTCGAGTCCAACCACGGCTCCGCCGAGGACACTTCGGCCCTGATCAAGGCCCTGGAGGGCTGGAGCTTCGACGGGGTCAAGGGGAAGACCACGGTCCGCGCCGAGGACCACGCCCTGCTCCAGCCGATGTTCCAGGTGCGACTGACCGGCAGTGGTGCCGCCGCCAAGCCCTCGGTGGAGAAGACCCTGACCCCGGACGAGGCCGCACCTCCGGTCACCCCGATGGCGGGCTGATCCCGGTGTCCGCCCGTACCGTCTCCACTCCTTCCGCTTCCTCCGCTCCGGGCGCCTCGTCCGCGCGCTCCTCCACGTCCTCCTCGCCCTCGTCGTCCTCCTCTCCGGTGCTGCGGCTGGACGGGCTCGGCTGGGCCGTCCGCGGCGTGCCGATCGTCGAGGACGTCTCCTTCTCGGTCGGCGAAGGCGAGTTCATCGCCTTCATCGGGCCCAACGGCGCCGGCAAGACCTCCCTCTTCAACCTGATCTCGGGCATCTACCCGGCGACCCGGGGCAGCCTCCACCTCGACGGCGCGGACATCACCGCCGAGGCGGTGCACGCCAGGGCCCGCCGCGGGCTCGGCCGTACCTTTCAGACCTCCTCCCTCTGGCCGGGGATGACGGTCGCCGACCATGTCCGCCTGGCCGCCCAGGCGGCCGCCGGGCCGCGCACCTCGTACCGCCTCTGGCGCCGCGCCGACCGCTACGAGCAGCAGTTGGCCGACACCCTGGAACGCACCGACCTCACCCACCGTGCGGACACCCTGGCCAGTGCGCTCTCGCACGGGGAGAAGCGCAAGCTGGAGCTGGCCGTCCTGCTGGTGTCCGAGCCCCGGCTGATCCTGCTGGACGAGCCGATGGCCGGTGTCAGCGCGGAGGAGGTACCCGCCCTCACCGAGCTGATCCGTTCCGTGCACCGGGACCTGGGCCGGACCGTCCTGATGGTCGAGCACCACATGGACGTCCTGCTCGGCCTGGCCGACCGGCTCGCGGTGATGCACCACGGCACGCTGCTCGCCCTGGATGCCCCCGAGGCCGTGATGGCCGACCCGACCGTGCAACAGGCCTACCTGGGTGAGGCGTTGTGACCTCCTCTCCGTTCTCCGCTCAGCGCCCCGCTTCCTCGGCGCCCTCCTCCTCGCTGCCCTCCACCGCCGGGCCCCTCCTCTCCGTCCGCGATCTGCGGGTGGTCATCGACGGGCTGCACATCCTGCACGGTGTCGACTTCGACGTGGCCCCAGCGGGGGTGACCGCGCTGCTGGGCCGCAACGGCGCCGGCAAGACCACCACCGTCAAGGCCGTCATGGGCCTGGTGCCGCGCACCGGTAGCATCCGGCTCTCGGACGCCGAACTCTCCTCCCTTCCCACGCATCTGGTCGTTCGTCACGGCATCGGCTACGCGCCCGAGGACCGGGGGATCTTCGCCGGCCTGACGGTCGCCGAGAACCTCCGCCTCGCCGAGCGCGCCGCCGGGAGCGGGGCCGAGGCCGGTGAACCGGACTACGCGCTCGTCCACGAGCTCTTCCCCGAACTCAAGAAGCGAGCAGGGCAGTTGGCCGGGACGCTCTCCGGTGGCCAGCAGCAGATGGTGGCGATCGGCCGGACGCTGCTCAACCGCAACCGGCTGATCATCGCCGACGAGCCCACCAAGGGCCTGGCCCCGAAGATCGTCGCCGAGGTTGCCGAGGTGCTGGCGCGTGCGGCCGAGGCCGTGCCCGTCCTGCTGGTCGAGCAGAACCTCGCCCTCGTCCGCCGGCTGGCCGGTACCTGCGCCGTCCTGGCCGACGGCCGTACCGCTCACCGCGGCGACACCGCCGAGCTGTTGGCCGATGAGGAAGCCGCCCGCCGCCTGCTCGGCGTCGGCTCCCGCCACCCGCTCGCCGGCGGGCCCCGGCCCGCCGCCTCCCCGGCCGCCCCTGTCGTCACCGCCGAGGTGAAGCCCTGATGGACACCGTCGTCCTCCTTTCCTGTACCGGGCTCGGTCTCGGTGCGCTGTACTTCCTGGTCGCCTCCGGTCTGTCGCTGATCTTCGGTCTGATGGACGTGCTCAACTTCGCGCACGGCGCCCTGCTCTCCATCGGCGCCTATGCCACCTGGTGGGCCGGCGTCGAGGCCGGGTTCCCCTTCTGGCTCGCGGTGCCCTTCGGCACCCTGGTCGGGACGGCGGCCGCCGTCCTGTTGGAGCTCTTCCTGATCCGGCCGCTCTACAGCCGCCCGCGCGACCAGATCCTCGCCACCGTCGGGGTCGGGCTGGCCGTCCCCGCCCTGCTGATGGGGATCTGGGGCGCGGACTCCCGCCCCTTCCCCCAGCCGGAACTGCTGTCCGGCACCTGGCACGTGCTCGGGGCGACCGTCCCGGTCAACCGCTTCGTGCTGGTGGCCGCCGCCGCACTGTTGCTGCTCGCTCTTCGGTTGTTCCTCGCCCGCACCCGCTACGGGCTGATCGTCCGGGCCGGCGTCGAGGACCGGGCGATGGTCACGGCGCTCGGCATCGACGTCCGGAAGGCGTTCACCCTCGTCTTCGCCCTCGGTGGGGCGGCCGCCGCGCTCGGCGGCGCCCTCGGCGGCCTCTACTTCGGTTCGGTCAATCCCGGCCAGGGGACCGGCCTGCTCATCTTCGCCTTCGTCGTCGTGGTCATGGGCGGCATGGGCTCCGTGACCGGAGCCGCCGTCGCCTCGGTGGGCGTCGGCCTCGTGCAGCAGTTCGCCAACTACTACACCGGCGCCGGGCTCGGCGACCTCTCGGTCGTCGTCCTGCTCGCCGTGCTGCTTCTCGTCCGACCCCGTGGACTCACCGGGAGGCTCGCGTGAGCGCCGAAACACCGATCACGAGCACCGGTGGCCCCGCGGCCGGCCGCAGCGCAGCCGCTCCGGCAGGGGGGACTGACACCAGCCCTGCCGTGACCACCTTGCCGGAAGAGGGGACTGACACCAGCTCCGCCGACACCGCCACTGTGGCAAGGGGGACTGACACCGGCCTTGCCGAGACCCATTGTGAACACAAGGCCGAGTCCGGCGCCATCCCTCGAACAGGTGATTCAGTCACTAACCGCTGGACAGGCGTGCACAGAGCGCTACGCTGGTGGCCGATCGCCCTGCTGATCACGTTCCTTGTCGCCCCCTATAGTGCGCTTCCCGTCCCGGGACTGCTCGACGGCCCGCTCGGCAGCCCCGGAAGCCTCCAGCTGCTCGCCCTGTGCCTGCTCTACGGGGCCCTCGCCACCGGTTACGACCTCCTGCTCGGTCGGACCGGACTGCTCTCCTTCGGCCACGCGCTCTACTTCGCGACCGGCCTGTACGCCACCGATCTCGGCATGTTGGAGCTGCGACTGCCGTTCGCCGCGGCCGCGGTGTTCGGCGTCGCCTGCTCCGTGCTGCTGGCCCTGCTGCTCGGCTCGGTCAGCCTGCGCGTCACGGGCATCGGCTTCTCCATGGTCACCCTCGCCTTCGCCCAGGCCGGCTCGATCCTCGTCCAGCGCAACCCCGGTGGCGTCACCGGCGGCGAGGAGGGCCGCTCCGCCCCGGCCGACCTGCTGCCCTCCGGCCTGCTCGGGATCGAGAACACCGCCAACCTGTACTGGATCGCCGTCGGCTACCTGGTGCTGACGGTCGCCGCGGTCCACTGGGCCGTCACGTCGCCGATGGGCCGGGTCTGGGAGGGCATCAAGGAGAACGAGCGCCGGGTCGAGGTGCTCGGACTGCGGCCCTACGGCTACAAGTTGGTCGCCTTCGTGCTGGCCGGCGGACTCGCCGGGCTCGGCGGGGTGGTCTACCTGCTGCTGACCGGTGGCGCCACCCCGCAGGCCGCCACCTCGGACGCCACGCTCGCGCTCCTGGTCATGGTCGTCCTCGGCGGCTCCGGCACCCGCTGGGGACCGCTGCTCGGCGGCGTCCTGTACACCTGGGCGAGCCATCGGCTCGGCGACCTCGCCAACTCGTCGACCGTCGCCGACCTGCCGGCGGTGCTGCGCGTACCGCTCTCCCAGCCCCTGTTCCTGCTGGGCGCCCTGTTCGTCGCCGTGGTCTACCTGCTGCCCGGCGGCCTGGCTAGACTGCCTGCCCGCATCCGCACCGCCCGGTCCGCCCGCTCCGCTTCGGCGCCGGCCGGTCTCGGAACCGCCCACCCCACCGGAGGTACCCCCGCGTGAGCCAGTCGCCGCTGAAGCCCGAGGAGTCGACCGTCCCCGTGCCCGGTGGGGACCTGGCCGTCCTGCGCTGGCCCGCCGACGACCCGCAGGCCCCCACGGTCGTGGCGGTGCACGGCATCACCGCCAACGGCCTCGCCTGGTACGAGGTCGCCCGCCGGCTCGCCGGCCGGGTCACCCTGCTCGCGCCCGACCTGCGGGGCCGCGGTGCCAGCCGCTCGGTCGCCGGACCGTACGGACTGGCCCGGCACGCCGACGACGTGGCCGCGCTGATCGGCGCCCTCGGCCCGGGGCCCGTCACGGTGGTCGGCCACTCGATGGGGGCCTGGGTCGCCGCCCTGGCCGCCGTCCGGCACCCCGGCCTGGTCCGTCGGGTCCTGCTGGTCGACGGGGCGGTGACCTTCCCGCTGCCCCAGGGCGTCCGCGAGGAGGACGCCCTGGCCGCGGTGCTCGGCCCCGCGCTGGCCCGGCTGTCCACGAGCTTCCCGGACCGGGACGCCTACCGGGAGTTCTGGCGCGGGCATCCCGCCTTCGTCGGCGAGTGGACCGAGGGGATCGACGCCTACACCCAGCGCGACCTCGTCGGCACGGAGCCCGAACTGCGTTCCTCCTGCGTGCTGGAGGCCGTGCAGACCGACGGCGCTCAGGTCCTGCTGGACGAGGACGCGGCCGCCGCCGTGCACCGGCTGCCCTGCCCGGCCGACCTGCTCTGGGCCGAGCGCGGCCTGCTCGACGAGCCGCAGGGCCTCTACGACCGGTCGCGGCTCGCGCTGGCCCGGCTGGACCAGGAGCGGGTGCCCGCCTCACCGGTGCCCGGCACCAACCACTACTCGATCCTCTGGGGCGAGGCCGGGGCGGACCGCATCGTCCGCATCCTGCTCGCGGACGCCCTCACCGCCGGGTAGGCCGGCCGGACTCGGAAACAGGCCCGGACAACAGCGGCCGACGGGGGCTCGCACCCCCGCCGGCCGGTGTCGTCCGGGCCGGTGCCGCCGCAGCGCCCCTCCGCCCTCGGCGGCGTCAGCCCGCCGTGCCGAGGAAGCTCTCCCAGCCGCCCGTCGGCGCCTGGCCGACGTTGAGCGAGCGCAGCTTGCGCAGGGTGGACTGGTCCTGCGCCTCCAGCCACTCGACCAGCTGCTTGAAGGAGACCAGCCGGACGTCGGGCTTGCCCGCGATGGTCTTGAGCGTCTCCTCGACGGCGTCCATGTAGATGCCGCCGTTCCACTGCTCGAAGTGGTTGCCGATGAAGAACGGCGCGCGGTTGCTGTTGTACGCCCGCTCGAAGCCCGCCAGGTAGGAGTTGGCGGCCTGGGTGCGCCAGTCGCCGTACTTGGCCGGGTCGCCCTTGGTGCTGCCGCTGGACTGGTTGGCCAGGATGTTGTAGTCCATCGACAGGACCTGGAAGGTGTGCCCGGGGAACGGGATGGACTGCAGCGGGAAGTCCCAGACCTTGCCGTCCTGGACCTTCTGCGGCCATATCTGCAGGCCGCCCGAGGAACTGGCGTCGTACTTCCAGCCCAGCTTGGCGATGGTCGGCAGCAGTGCCTTCTGGCCCTCCAGGCACGGGGTGCGGCCGCCGATGAGCTCCTTCTTGTAGTCGAAGGGGAGCGGGTCGACGTCGGTGAAACCGGTGTTGGTCCGCCACTGGGTGACGAAGCCTATCGCCTGGTCGATCTCGCTCTGCCAGTCCTCGGGGGTCCACATGTTGACCCCGTTCTTGTCCGGACGGCTGGAGCAGAAGTGCCCGTTGAAGTGGGTGCCGATCTCGTGCCCGGCCAGCCAGGCCTGGCTGATGAGCTTGAGGGTGCTCTTCACCGCGCCGTCCGACAGGTACGGGATGTCGGAGGCGCCCACCGAGTGCTTCGGCGGGTGGTACAGGTCGGCCTTGCCCTTGGGGAGGGTGTAGATGCCCGAGAGGAAGAAGGTCATCGTGGCCTTGTGCTGCTCCGCCAGCTTCAGGAAGCGGGGGAACTGGCCGTCCTCGGTGCCGCCGGCGCCGTCCCAGGAGAAGACCACGAACTGCGGCGGCCGCTCGCCCGGCTTGAGCTTCTCGGGCTTGGGCTGGTTCGGCTGCGGCCCGGTGTCCGCGTTGGAACCGTCGCCGATCGGGGTGCCCTTGGGCACCACGGCCTGAGGGTCGGGGCTGCCGCCCTGGGTGGTGCTCGCCGCGCCGGGACCGGGGGAGGCGGCGCCGTTTCCCGAGCCGGATCCGCCGCTGGAGCAGGCCGCGACCGCGCCGAGGGCCGCGGTCGCGGCGGTTGCACTGAGCACCGTCCTGCGCGAGATGCTGGTCATGGTCTCCCCTGGGTGCCGACGCCGGTGGTGAGGGCGGCCCGCAGCCGCACCGGTCAAATCGGGCAATTGATGAGTATTCCGCCGTTAGCATGTCATGTCGCCGAGGCGGCTTCCAAGGTCGCCGAGCGCTGACGACTCTCAACACGCCTGGCGCATCCGGCTGGGCTGCGGGGATGCGTCGACTGTTGCCGTCCTGTGACGCTTTCCACCCCGTCCGGCCCGGTCAGTACGGTACCGCCGGTCGGTCGGCTCACCGCCGGGGTTCGTCGTCGTCGGGCCCGATTGGTCGCCCTTTTGGGAAAACTTTTGCCCCTGGCGGGGTCGGGCCGCCCTAAGCCCGCTACGCCGCCCGAAGCCCGCCACGCCGCCCGAAGCCCGCCGCAAGGGGGGCGGGCTCGCCCGGGCAGGATGGCGAAGGGCCGGAGCAGCACGGAGAAGAGGGGTGCGCCGGCCGCGGCGGGACCGTCGGGGGCCGCGGCGGGGCCGGTCGGGAGCGGCCGCCGGGTGGGCCGTCAGAGTGCGGCGAGCCGCCGGGTGCGGCGCACCATGCGCGCGATCGCGGTGCTGATGGCGGTGGCCGCCAGGCAGGAGACCACCAGGCTCAGCCAGGCGGTGTTGAACCAGTGGCTGTTCAGCCAGCCCAGCGTCACGATGTAGGCGGCCCAGACCAGCGCCGCCAGCGCCGACCAGTGCAGGAACCGGTGCGGATGGGCCGGGGAGTGGCCGATGGCCAGGTCGAGGACGGTCCGGCCGGCCGGGACGAACCGTGCGACCACCACCATCGCGGCGGCCGCCCCGTGCGGTCGCTCGATCAGGGCCTCTTGGACCCGGGTCACGCTGGCCGCCAGTTTCGGGCGCCGGGCGAGCCGGCGGTGCAGCACCGGGGCGCCGCGCCGGGCCAGGTTGAGCAGCAGCAGGTCGCCCAGGAAGGAGGCCACCGCCACACCCAGCCCCAGCATCAGGGGCGCACCGTCGATCTGAGCGGTCTTGAGCACGGCCAGGATGACCAGCGTCCCGCTGGGGATGAACGGAAGGAGGGCGTCCCCGAGCACGGCGACGAGCGCCAGCGCGCAGATCCACGAGGATCCGATCGCCGCCACGAAGTTCAAGGCCCTTTACTCCCTCCATGCCTCCCGAGGGAGCAGGTGGCTGCAGGGGTCAACGCTAGCGCCTCGACTTTTCATGTCATGAAGCACCCCGGTATGGCACAGCTCACGCATGCTGATTCCGGCCGAACCCCGCGGCGGCGAACCGGGCGCCCGCCCCGGCCCCGCGAGGCGGGGCGCCGGCACGGCGGACTGCCGCCGAAGCCGAACGAGCCCCCGGGGCGGGGTGCCGCGCCGAGGGCTCGCAGTGATCGTCCGGTGCTGGTCCAGCCCGACGATCTTGCTGGTGGAGTGCGGATCCCGCTCCGGCGACCCGCTCCCGGACCCAGCCTGCCGGACGTCGGCACCCGGTCGCGAGACCTGGCACTGGCGACTTCCGGCGCTGGCGGAAAGTCGCCAGCCGTGTTCGCCCACTGGCTCTGCGTCAGCCGAACGGTCGGTCGGACTTCCGCCCGAAATGGCCGAAACCAGCCTGGACCATGGCCGGACGACACCCCGGAGGCGGGAACAGCGAGCCCCCGGCCGTGGTTGACCCCGGTCGGCGACAGCGACCGGCGGGCCACCCGGGACCGCGCGGTCACCCACGACGGCCGGCCCAAGGACGGCAGCCAGGAGGGCGGACGGGATGACCACCGAGGACCACCAGGAGCACGGGACCGAACCGGCGGCCGATGCGGCGATCCGGGCCACCGCCCGCGGAACGGCGCCCGCCCCGCTCTCGATCCTCGACCTGGCCACCGTCGGCGTCGGCTACACGCCCGCCGAGGCCCTCACCGCCACCACCGAGCTGGCCCGCCGGGCCGAGCAGTGGGGCTACCACCGCTTCTGGGTGGCCGAGCACCACGGCATGCCCGGGGTGGCCAGCTCCACCCCCGCCGTCCTGCTCGCCCACCTCGGGGCCAACACCACGACGCTGCGGCTGGGCTCCGGCGGCGTCATGCTCCCCAACCACGCCCCACTGGCCATCGCCGAGCAGTTCGGCCTGCTGGAGGCCCTGCACCCCGGGCGGATCGACCTCGGACTCGGCCGCGCCCCCGGCACCGACCCGGCCACCGCCCGAGCGCTGCGCCGCGGCCTCACCGAAGGCGCGGACGACTTCCCCCAGCAGCTCGCCGAGCTGACCCACTTCCTCGACGGCGACTTCCCGGACGGCCACCCGTACGCCCGGCTGACCGCCGTGCCCAAGGGCGAGGGCCGCCCGCCGGTCTGGCTGCTCGGCTCCTCCGGGTTCAGCGCCCAGCTGGCGGGCCGCCTCGGCCTCCCGTTCGCCTTCGCCCACCACTTCAGCAGCGCCAACACCATCCCCGCGCTGGACCTCTACCGCTCGTCCTTCCGCCCCTCCGCCGTGCTCGCCGAGCCGTACGCGCTGATCGGCGTCAGCGCGGTCGCCGCCGACGACGAGCCCTCGGCCCGGCGCCTCGCCCGCTCCGCGGCCCTCGGCATGCTCCGCCTGCGGCGCGGCAACCCCGGACCGATCCCCACCCCGCAGGAGGCCGAGGAGTACCCGTACAGCCCGGTCGAGGCCGACTTCATCGACAACTGGCTCGACAACGTCGTGCTCGGCGATCCGGGCCAGGTCGCCGACGGGCTGGAGGCGCTGCGCAAGCGGACCGGCGTGGACGAGCTGATGGTCACCTCGCACATCCACGGCCACGAGGCCCGGCTCCGCTCGTACGGCCTGATCGCCGAGGCCTACGGCCTGACGGCGACCGCGTGACGGCGACCGGGTGACGGCGATGGCGTGACGGCGGCGTGACCGGGCACCGGGGCCGCCGCCCGGCGGCCCCGACGGCGGCGACCGTTCGTCCCGGGAGGCTGGGCGCACCTGGTGCGGCCTGATCGCCGACGCCTGCCGCCCGACAGCGACGGCGTGACCGGGGACGGGGACGGACGGCCACCGTCCTGCTGCGGCCCCGGCGCCGCACATCGGCAGGCCGGGCCGCAGGCCTCGGGCCGCACACCCGCCCGCCTTGCCTCCCCCACCCCCCGCCCCCGCCCTGCGGCTACCGGCCGTTCAGGGCGGGTCGGCCCTCGCGGAGTATGGCCGCGACCAGTTCGGCCTCGCCGGGGCGGGCGAAGTACCAGCCCTGGGCGGTGTCGCAGCCGGTCAGCCGCAGGCGCTCGGCCTGGGCCGCGCTCTCGATGCCCTCGGCGGTGACGGTCAGGCCGAGGGTGTGGGCGAGCTGCACCATCGCGCCGACGATCTGCTCGTCCGCGTCGCTGCGGCGGGAGCCGAGCTCCGGGCGGCCGGGACGGTCCGTCGGGGCGGGCTCGCGGAAGCCCTCGATGAAGGTGCCGTCGAGCTTGAGCACGTGCACCGGCAGCCTGGAGAGGTAGGCCAGGTTGGAGTAGCCGGTGCCGAAGTCGTCGATCGCGATCCGCACGCCCATGTCGGCGAGCGACTGGAGGGCCTGGAGCGGGCGGCCGCCGGGGCCGAGCAGGGCGCTCTCGGTGATCTCCAGCTGGAGGAGCCGGGCCGGCAGTCCGGTGCGTTCGAGGGCCCGGGCGACGTCGGCGACGATGTCGGAGTCCCAGATCTGGCGGGCGGCCAGGTTGACGCTCACGAAGGTCTCGGTCTCGGGGAACTCGGTGAGCCACTGCCGGGCCTGCCGGCAGGACTCCTCCAGCACCCAGGTCCCGAGCGGCACGATCGCGCCGGTCTCCTCGGCGAGCGGGATGAAGCGGTCCGGGGAGAGCGTCCCGTAGCGGGGGTGGCGCCAGCGGACCAGTGCCTCGGCACCGTGCACGGTGCCGTCGGCCAGGCCGACCAGCGGCTGGTACTCGATGGTGAACTCGCCGCGCTCCAGGGCCGGGCGCAGCGAGGTGGCGAGCAGCTGCCGGGTGAGCTGGTGGGCACCGCGGTCCGGGTCGTAGAGGGTCCAGCGGGCGCGGCCGTCGGCCTTGGACCAGTAGAGGGTGGAGTCGGCGTCCTTGACCAGGTCGGTCGGGGTGGTCTCGTGCACGGACCGCTCGACCACGCCCACGCTGGCGGTGATCACCAGCCGGTGCCCGGCGACGTCGAAGGGACGTTCCAGCACCTCCAGGATCCGGGCGGCGAGCTCGGTCAGCTGCTCGTTGCCCGCGCTGTCGGTGACCAGGACGGCGAACTCGTCGCCGCCCATCCGGGCCACCAGGTGGGTGTCCCGTCCGTCGAAGCCGCGGCGCAGCCGGGTGGCGACGGCGATCAGCAGCTGGTCGCCGATGTGGTGGCCGAGCGCCTCGTTGATCGCCGCGAAGCCGTCGAGGTCCAGGTAGCAGACCCCCACCCGGCGTTCGTCCGCGGACTCGGCCGGACCCGGCCGGTCGACCGGCGCGAGGCAGGCGGCGTCGAGCCGCTCGAAGAAGTAGGCCCGGTTGGGCAGCCGGGTCAGTGGGTCGTGCAGCGCCTGGTACTCCAGCCGGTCGCCGAGGCGGCGCTGCTCGGTGATGTCCTCCACCAGGGCGAGGGTGTAGAGCGGATCGCCGGCGCCGTCCCGGATCAGCGAGACGGTGACCTTGCTCCAGACCGTGTTGCCCGCGCGGTGCTTGAGCGGCTTCTCCACGCGGAACCGTTCCCGCTCCCCGTGGACGAGCTCGGAGAAGAGCCGGTCCGGCATGCCCTCCGGGTCGATGATCTCGTGCAGGTGGGTGCGGACCAGCTCGCCGACGCCCCGTCCGATCAGTGCGGCGAAGGCGGGGTTGACCTCGATGATCCGGTCCTCGGCGTCGATCAGGGCCATCCCGATGACGGCGTCGCAGAAGGCGGCCCGGAACCGGGACTCGCTGGCCCGCAGTGCCGCCAGCAGCCGGTCGGAGCCGTCCTCTTCCCGGCCGGTGCCGCCGTCCGACCGGCCGATGCCGGTGAGCCCCCGGGCCCGGTGGGCGGAGTCGGTGAGCGGGGCCGAGCAGGTGGGGCAGAGCAGCAGCCCCGGCTCCGTCGGCGTCCCGCAGGCGTTGAGGGCCGGGACGGCTCCCGTGGCGGGGTCGACAGCCGGGCCGCCGGAGCCGGCGGCCGGTTCCACGAGGGCGGTCGGCTTCAGGAGAGGCGAGGCGAGGGGGCGGTGGCGTGGTGATTCCTCGTGCCGCACGCCCGGGTGGTGTGCGTCGGCCCCCTCGTTCTGGCCCGGCACGGCTTGCTCCCGTCCGCTGCTGACGCTTGACGATGGTCCGGCCGGCCAGTCGGGACCCGGCGGTCGGCTCCGCACTCTGTCGTGGTCCTCGGAGTCGGTCCGCTGCGGGGCCGCCCGTCGAAGGGGCGCCGGTGCGCGGGGACCCGCCTGAAGGACAGGGCGCTGCGGCCGATCATAGGCCGCGACGGCAACACGCGGTGACCGCCGGCAGGGTGATTCGCCCGCTTTGTGATCATGAATGGCGGTACGTGCAGACGCCCCCGGTGCACATCACATGATGTGCGCCAGGGGCGCGTGCGCCGAAGCCGCGCCCCTGGGCGCCGGTCGTGCGCCGCACGTGGATCGGAGCGGGCCGAGAGCCAAGGGCCGGACGGGGCCGGCCGGGGCCGGCCGGGCCGGACGTGGTGATGGAGAAGGAAGGGAGGGAGGGAAGGGGCTCAGGCCAGCGAGGCCGTGAGGGTGATGGTGGTGCCGGTCAGGGCCTGGCTGACCGGGCAGTTCGCCTTGGCGTCCTCGGCGGCCTTCACGAAGCCGGCCTCGTCGAGTCCGGGGACCTGGCCGACGACGGTCAGGTGGATGCCGGTGATGCCCGTGCCGGGTTGGAAGGTCACGTCGGCCCGGGTGTCCAGCTTGGCGGGCGGCGTGCCGGCACCGGCCAGACCGTGCGAGAGGGCCATCGAGAAGCACGCCGAGTGGGCGGCTGCGATGAGCTCCTCGGGGCTGGTCTTGCCGTTGGCCGCCTCCGCGCGGGACGGCCAGGAGACGGGGTACTCGCCGATCCCGGAGGAGGCGAAGGTCACCAGCCCCTTGCCGTCGAGGAGGTTGCCCTCCCACTCGGTGGTGGCGGTGCGGGTGGTAGCCACGGTCGGTTCCTCCAGTGCTGAGGGAGTGTTCGAGCGGTCACTTCCGGTCATGCACACCCCAGCCTACGGGCAGAGGGCTCCCGCCCCGGTGCGTCACGCCGCGCGGGCCGGGCGGAGCACCGGGCCGACGTCAGGTTCCGGCCCGCCGTCCGGCCGGCCGTCCGGCCCGCCGTCCGGATCGTGGACGGTTCCGCCCGACGGTGCGGGGCCGGAGCGGGGCCCTGTTAGATTTGCCCGGGCCCGAGCCCGGCCGCCGTACGGTCGGGCGCCCACCGCAGACACCGGGAGCCGCCCCGATGACGGACCACTCCACGACCCCCAGCGTCGGCCTGCCCGAGGGGATCGACGACGCCGTACGGGCCGAGCTGACCAGCCTGCGCGAGAGCATCGACAACATCGACGCCGCGGTGGTCCACATGCTGGCCGAGCGCTTCAAGGCGACCCAGCGGGTCGGCCGGCTCAAGGCCGAGCACAAGCTGCCGCCCGCCGACCCGACGCGCGAGCGGGACCAGATCAAGCGGCTGCGGGAGCTGGCGGCGGGGGCGAAGCTGGACCCGGTCTTCGCCGAGAAGTTCCTGAACTTCATCATCGCCGAGGTCATCCGCCACCACGAGGCCATCGCCCGCTCCTGAACCCGGGCCTGGACCCGGGCCTGGAACCCGGGCCTGGAACCCGGGCCTGTGCGGCCCCGGGACATCGGGACGTCCGGGGATGTCGGCGGCGGCTAAATGACCGATTTCGTCAGGCTCCACGGTTGGCGTAGCGTGCAGACTTCCCCAGCCGGAGAGGTGGAGCAGCGACGATGGCGGTGAACCTGCCCGAAACGCCCAGTGGAACCGGAGCTCCCGGCGATTCCGCGTCGAACGCCCACGAGGTGTCCGGTGGTCGTGCCGAGGCCCGTCGCCGGGCGCGCGGTGCGCGGGGCCGCAAGGCCCGTTCGGGTCGGCGTCCGCGGCCGTGGTGGATCGAGCTGCCGGTGATGGCGGCGGTCGGCCTGGTGGTGGCGCTGCTGATCAAGACCTGCCTGTTCCAGGTGTTCACCATCCCGTCCGGCTCGATGGAGAACACCCTGCGGATCGGCGACCGGGTCGGCGTGAACAAGCTGGCGCCGCTGACCGGCTGGGAGCCGGAGCCGGGGCAGCCGGTGGTGTTCAAGGACCCGGGGGGCTGGCTGCCGCCGCAGCCGACCGATCCGAACCCGGTCACCAACGCCGTGAGCTCGGCGCTCAGCTTCGTCGGCCTGGTGCCGCCGAAGGACGACAACTACCTGGTCAAGCGGGTCATCGCGACCGGTGGACAGACCGTGCAGTGCGAGGGCAGCACGCTGACCGTCGACGGGCGGAAGGTCGACGAGCCGTACCTGCACCCAGGGGACGACTCCTGCGCGGGGCTGGACTTCGGTCCGGTGAAGGTGCCGTCGGGCTACATCTGGGTCGAGGGCGACCATCGCAGCGACTCCGCGGACTCCCGCTACCACCAGCACGGCCCGGGCGGCGGCGCCGTGCCGGTGGACAACGTGGTCGGCCCGGTGTCGGCCGTCGTGTGGCCGCTCAATCACCTCGACTGGTTCGGCTGGACCGGCCGCTGACCCCACGCTCGGCGGCCACCCGGTCGGCATTCCCGAGCCCGGCAGTGCCGGAGCCGTCGGTTCCCGGACCCGCGTCCACCTCGGCCGTCCCGGCCCCCGGAGCCGCGCCCGCCTCCGCGGGTTTGCTGGACTGCGCCGCGAAGGCGCCGGTCAGCACCAACAGGCCGCCCGCGATCTGCGGCGGCCCGAGGTGTTCGCCGAGCAGCACCCAGGCCGTCACGGTGGCGACCACGGCCTCCAGGTTGGCGACCACCCCGGCGATCGGCGGCGAGAGGTAGCCGACCGAGATCACGCCGGTCACGTAGGCGAGCACGGTCGCGATCAGGACCATCCAGACGGCCGGGAGGAACGCGGGCAGGGTGTGCCCGTTCATCACCACCGACCCGCCGAGCGGGCTCCAGTCGGCCTGCCACGGCCGGGTGAGGGCGGTGAGCAGCACGGCGCCGATGAGCAGCCCGAACGCGCTGACGGCGAGCGGGTCGACCGGGCGCTCGCCGCGCCGTCCGGCGTCGGCGAGCACGAAGTAGCCGACCTGGCAGAAGGCCGCGCCGAGGGCGAACAGGACGCCCAGCGCGTCGAAGCTCAGGCCGTTCCAGACCTCGACCACGCAGGCCAGTCCGGCCACCGCGACGCCGGCGCCGATGGCCGCGCCGCGGGTGATCGGCTTGCGCTGGACGAACTTGACGTAGCCGATCAGCAGCGGCGGCCCGAGGTACTCGATGAGCAGGGCGACGCCGACCGGGATGCGGGAGATCGCCGCGAAGTAGCAGGCCTGGACGCCGGCCACGGCGAGCAGGCCGAAGCCGAGCAGCAGGCCGGGGCGGCGCAGTACGGCGTGCCGGTGCCGGTAGGCGATCGGGAGGAGCGCGACCGCCGCCCCGGTGACCCGGAGCCAGACCACGTGCAGCGGGGAGAGCCCGGCCTCGATCAGCGGTTTGGCCGCGGTGCCGGAGCCACCGAAGGCGACGGCGGAGACCAGCGCGAGGCCGAGGCCGAGGGTTCTGCCCGAGGGGAGGGTGGGCGAGGCCGATGATCTGTGCACCGCCGCATTGTGACAGTCACATTGATGATCGGGTAAGGCGCCATTCCGTCATTTGGTCCTGCCCTCAACTGTGCGCAATGGCGCAATCACCCGAACCGGGGCGGGGCCCGCAACGGCCCCGCCCCAGGCCCCGCAACAGCCCCGCCCCAGGCCCCGCAACGGCCCCCGCCACAGCTCCCCGTCAGCCGCCGGACGAGGCGCCCGCCCCCGCGAACGCGTCCGTCCCGCCCGTGGGCTGGCCGGTCGGCTGGGAGGTCGGGGGCGCGGTCGGCTGGGTGGTCGGCGTCGGCTTCGAGGTGGGCCGGGGCGGCCGGGTGGGCTGGGTGGTCGGCTGGCTGGTCGGCGGAGCCGTCGGCGCGGTGGTCGCACCGCCGTCGGTGCCGCCCGAGGGGGTCGAGCCGTCGCCCGGCGCCGTGGTGGGGCCGGTGCTCGGAGCGCCGGTGGGGGCGCTCGTCGACGGGGTGCCGCTCGGCGTGCTCGGGGCGGTCGGCAGGTCGGTGGCGCCCGAGGAGCCGCCGTCGGCCGGGGTCGGGAAGTCGCCGACCGGCTGACCCTTGAGCGCGGCCTTCATGTAGCTGGTCCAGATCTGGGCCGGGAACTGGCCGCCGGCCGCGCCGTCGATGCCGCCGACGCCGCTCAGGCTGACCTGGGCGCCGGTGCCCGGGTCCTGGCCGAACAGGGCGACCGAGGTGACCAGCTCGGGGGTGTAACCCACGAACCAGACCGACTTCTGGTCGTCGGTGGTGCCGGTCTTGCCGGCCGCCGGGCGACCGAGCGCCTTGGCCCGCCAGCCGGTGCCGCCCGGGTCGTTCACCACGCCCTGGAGCATCGAGGTGACCTGGTTGGCGGTTTCCTCGCTGATCGCCTGGGTGGTCTTGTGCGCGGGCAGCGCGACGTTCTCGCCCTCGCGGTCCACCGACTGCACCAGCCACGGGGTGATCTGCTTGCCGCCGTTGTCCAGCGTGGCGTACACGCCGGCCATGTCGAGCACGCTCGGGGTGGCCGCGCCCAGCGGGATGGACGGCACCGGGTCGAGGCCCGGGGTGTTGCCGGGCAGGCCCATCGCGACGGCGGTGTCCCTGACCTTCTGGAGCCCGGTGTCCTGCGCGAGCTGCGCGAACGCCGAGTTGACCGACCAGTCGGTGGCCTGCTGGAGGCTGATCTGGCCGTAGCTCTTGTCGCCCTCGTTCGGCGGCGCGTACGGGGTGCCCTTGCCGCCGCGGACCTTGCGGCCGCTGGTGCCGTCGTAGACCGTGTGCGGGGTGACGGTGCGGCCGTCCTGGGTCTTGGCGCCGTTCTCGAACGCGGCGGCCAGTGCGATCGCCTTGAAGGTCGAGCCGGCCTGGTAGTCGCGCCGGGTGGCGTTGTCGACGTAGTGCTTCACGTAGTCGACGCCGCCGTACAGGGCGACGACCGCGCCGGTCTTCGGGTCCACGGAGGCGGCGCCGGCCTGGGCGGCCGCGTCCTTCTTCCGCTTGTCCGGGCTCAGGTTGTCGTGCAGCTGGGCCTGGACGGAGTCCTGGAGGGCCTGCTGGCGGGCCGGGTCGATGCTCAGCTTGATCGTGTAGCCGCCCTTGGCCAGCTCGGTCTCGGTGATCACCCCGCCGGCGGTGAGGTACTGGGTGGCCGCGTCGACCAGGTAGCCGGCCTGGCCGGACAGGCCCGGGTTGGGCTGCGGGTCCCGGACCTCGGGGAAGGTGGTCGCGGCCCGCTCCTCCGCGGAGAGCCAGCCCTCCTTGACCATGCCGTCGAGCACGTAGTTCCAGCGGTTGACGGCGTTCTGCTTGCCCGCGGCCGTCGCGGTGGCGACGTCGTACGCGCTCGGGGCGTTCAGCAGGGTGGCCAGGTAGGCGCCCTGGGCGGGGTTGAGGGCGGACGCGTCGATGCCGAAGTACGCCTGGGCGGCGGCCTGGATGCCGTAGGCGCCGCGGCCGTAGTAGGAGGTGTTCAGGTAGCCGGCGAGGATCTCGTCCTTGCTCTCGGTGGCGTCCACCTTGATGGCGATGAACAGTTCCTTCACCTTGCGGGTGATCGACTGCTTCTGGTTCAGGTACGTGTTCTTCACGTACTGCTGGGTGATGGTGGAGCCGCCCTGGGTCCCCTGGCCCTTGGCCGTGTTGATCGCGGCCCGGGCCAGGCCCTGGACGTTGACCGCGCCCTCGTTGTAGAAGTTCCGGTCCTCGGCGGCCAGCGCGGCGTGCTGGGCGGCGGGGGAGACCTTGTCCAGGGCGACGTTCTGCCGGTTGGTCTGACCGGTGCGGGTGAGCACCGAACCGTCCGAGTAGAGCCAGGTGTTGCTCTGGGCGGTCGCGGCGGCGTGCGCGTCCGGCACCTTCACCAGGGTGATCCCCAGCGCGAACAGGCCGATGCCGAGCAGCAGCGCCGAGCCGAAGCCGAGCAGGGTCATCCGCCAGGTGGGTATCAGCCGGCGCCAGCCGGTGCGCTTCGGGCGACGCGACTTCCTGCCGCCGGAGCCGCCGGAGCCGCCGGAGCGACCCGCCCCGCCGGACCCGCCGGCCGGGCCGGTGGAGCGCTTGAACCGCTTGACCGGGCGGAGACTGATCGACGGCGTGCCACGGCCGCTCTGGGCGTTTCTGGACAAAGCGCGGCCTTTCCTGCGGGCGCGTCGAGGCAGCCTGCACGGACGGGGACATCGGCGGTTGGGGACCTTTGTCCCGATTCCGGTTCTACTGCCCTGGACGAGCAGAACGGGCCGGATGGCTCCGGCGGATCGCCAATCGAGACCGACATCACACGCAAATCGGACGTCGGAGGCCAAAAAATCGGGGAGCCCCTCGCTGCTGCGAGAGGCTCCCCAACTGTCTGTGCGCCGCCAGGGACTCGAACCCCGGACCCGCTGATTAAGAGTCAGCTGCTCTAACCAACTGAGCTAGCGGCGCCTGCTGACCTGGAAAACAATACACGCTTCCGGGGGATGCCTCGAACCACCGTCGACCCACGGTCGCGCCGCCGCCCGCCCGCCTCCCGACTCGCCCCCGGACTTGCCCAGCTCGCCGCCGCCCGATCCGTCCCGTTCCTTCCGGTTGGGCCGGAGTTCGCCGCTGGTTAGGGTGGAACGGTGCCCAGCCCCCAGCCAGCACACCCCCGAATACGACCCGGCAGGCCAGGACGCGGCAGGTCGGGGCACCGCGCCGCGCGGACGGCCGTCGCCGTCCTGCTGCTGCTCAGTGCCGTGGCGTACACCGCCTGGGTCCTGGAGGTCGTGCTGAGCACCGGGCTCGACCCGGTGCAGGTGTACATCAGCGAACTCGCCGCCGAGGACCAGCCGCTGGGCGGCCTGTTCCGGGCCACCGACCTGGCCGCCGGGCTCTGCCTGCTCGCCGCCGCCGGCGCCGCCCTCGCCACCGGGCGGGTCGGCGCCTCCCGGCGGCACCGCTGGGCGCTGGCCGGCTGGTCCGCGCTGGCCCTGTTCGGCGCCGCGACCGCCGCCGACTCCCGGCTGCCGCTCAGCTGCGCCCCCACCAGCGACGAGATGTGCGCCGCCCGGGAGACCGCCGGGCTCGTCCCCGCCACCCACGCCGCGCACGCCGTCACCAGCAGCCTCGCCATGGCCGGGGCGCTCACCGCGCTGGTCTCGCTCACCGTGGCCGCCCGGCGCTACCGCTGGTGGCCGGGCGTGCGCCGGTTCGGGCCCTGGCTGCTGGGCGCCGAACTGCTCGCCACCGGCTGGAGCCTCGCCTCGATCGCCGCCTTCCAGGCCGGGCACGGCACCTGGGCGCTCGGGGCGGGGCAGCGCCTGCAGGTGTTGCTGGTCGCGCTCTGGCTCGGCCTGCTGGCCCTGGACGTCGCCCGCTCCGCCCGCGCGGGCGCGCCCGACCCGCCGGAGGACGGCATCGACGGCGAGGAGCGGCGCCCTCCCGCCGAGCCGCTCCCGGAACGGAGGCCGACATGAGTCCGCCCGGAGCGGAGGGCGTCGGCGCGGCGCGCTTCCTGCGCGTCGACGGCGTCCCGCTGCACGTCCGCACCGAGGGCAGCGGCCCGGTCTGCCTGCTCTCCGGCGGCCTCGGCAGCAGCTGGTTCGACTGGGACCTGGTCGTCCCCTTCCTCACCCCGTACCGCACCGTGGTCCGCTTCGACCGGCCCGGTTACGGGCTGAGCGCCCCCGAGCCCGCCACCGGGCGGCCCGCGCCGACGGCGGCCGGCGAGGCCGGCCGCATCCGGGCGGTGCTGGACGGCCTCGGGCTGCGGGAGCCCTGCACGGTGGTCGGGCACTCGCTCGCGGGCTTCCACGTCGAGGCCTTCGCCCGGCTGCACCCCGAGCGGACCGCCGGGCTGGTGCTGGTGGACGGCAGCGTGGAGGCGGCCGCCCGGCCGTACCCGGCGCCCGGCGCGCGCGACCTGGCGGCTCGCGCGCTGGCCGGTGCCGCCACCGCCCTCGCCGTGCCGTACCTGCTGGGCCCGACCGTCCGCCGGGCCACGGCCAGGCTGTCCACCGTCCGCCGCGAGGACCTCGCCCCGGCGCCGCTGGTCCGGCACTGCTACCGCACCGGGCGGGCCCTGCGCGCGCTGCTGCGGGAGAACGGCCGCTACCTCGACACGGCCGCGGAGCTGGACGGTCTGCGGAGTGCCCGGCCGCTGGCGGAGGACCTGCCGATCACCGTGCTGGCCGCCGACGACGGCTGCCGGACCGGTCGCACCGAGGACTGGCTGGCCCGGCAGCGGGAGCTGGCGGCGCTGCTCGGGGCGGACTTCCGCACCACCGCCCCGGCCGGGCACCTGGTGATGTTCGACCGCCCGGACGCGGTGGCCTCGGCCGTGCTCGACACCCGCTGAGGCCCCGCCGAGGCACTGCCGGTACGCCGCCGAGGTGCTGCCGAGGCACTGCCCGGAAAACGCCTCAGGCCGCCCACCGGAGTGGACGGCCTGAGACCTTGCCATGTGCGCCGCCAGGGACTCGAACCCCGGACCCGCTGATTAAGAGTCAGCTGCTCTAACCAACTGAGCTAGCGGCGCTTGCTGACGTCGAAGACTTTACACGGCGTCGAGCGGATCCACCGAATCGTGTTCGAGTGATGACTTTGCGTGGTCGTTTCCGGGCTCGGGATGGTGGCAGGCCGCCTGGTGGTCCGCCCCCGGCGCGCCGCCGACCAGGGCCGGTCGTTCCCGCTCGCAGCGGGCCCGGTCCGCCGGGGCCGTGAGCGCGGCGTAGCGCGGGCAGCGGGTGCGGAAGACGCAGCCGGTGCGGCGCTCGGTGGGCGGGGGAGGGTCGCCGGCCAGCAGGACGCGGTCGCGGGCACGCTCGGCGGCGGGGTCGGGGAGCGGGACGGCGGAGAGCAGGGCGCGGGTGTACGGGTGGCGGGGGCGGTCGAAGACAGCGGACACCTCGCCCTGCTCGACCGTCCGGCCGAGGTACATCACGCTGACCCGGTCGGCGAGGTGCCGGATCACCGAGAGGTCGTGCGAGACGAACAGGTAGGACAGGCCCAGCTCGGCCTTGAGCGACTGGAGCAGGTTGAGCACGCCGGCCTGGATGGAGACGTCCAGTGCGGAGACGGGTTCGTCCAGCACCAGGAGCCCGGGCCGGACGGCGAGCGCCCGGGCGATCGAGACGCGCTGCCGCTGTCCGCCGGAGAACTGGTGCGGGTAGCGGACGGCGTGCTCCGGGTCGAGGCCGACCTGGCGCAGCAGCTCGGGCACCCGGCGGGCGATCTCCTCGCGCGGGGCGCGCTGGGCGAGCAGTGGTTCGGCGACGATGTCGCCGATCGGCATCCGGGGGTCCAGGCTGGCCATCGGGTCCTGGAAGACGATCTGCACCCGGGCGCGCAGCCGGTGGGCCTCGGCCCGGGTGAGGGTGGCGGTGTCCCGGCCGAACAGTTCGATCCGGCCGGTCTCCGGGGCGCCGAGCCGCAGCAGTTCGAACAGGGTGGTGGACTTGCCGGAGCCGGACTCGCCGACCAGGCCGAGCGTCTCGCCCTCCCGCAGGTCCAGGTCGACGCCGTCCACCGCGTACACCTCGCCGACCTTGCGCTTGAAGACCGTGCCCTTGAGGAGCGGAAACGTTTTTCCGAGGCCGCTCACCGACAGCACCGGCGTCCGGGCGGAGCGGTCCCCCGGGCCGGCGGAGTGGCCCCCCGGGCCCGCGGCGACGGGCGGCTCCGGGACGGGCAGCTCCGGGACGGGATAGACCTCGGCCGGCGCGGGCCGCCGCTCGGCGAGTTCCGCCGACCGCACGCACGCCGACAGGTGACCGTCCGCCCCCTCCAGGACGGGCTCGGCCGCCGAGCAGCGCTCCTCCGCCAGCGGGCAGCGCGCCGCGAACGGGCAGCCCGGGGGCAGTTCGGCCATCGGCGCCGGGGTGCCGGGGATCGGGACGAGCGGACCGCCGCGCCCGTCCAGCCGGGGCACCGCGCCGATCAGGCCGAGCGAGTAGGGGTGGCGGGGGGCCGCGAACAGCTCGTCGACCCCGGCCGTCTCGACCACCCGTCCGGCGTACATCACGGCGACCCGGTCGGCCGTTCCGGCGATCACCCCGAGGTCGTGGCTGACCAGGACGAGCGCCGCGCCGGTCTCCCGCTGGGCGGTGCGCAGCACGTCCAGCACCTGGGCCTGGATGGTGACGTCGAGCGCGGTGGTGGGCTCGTCGGCGAGCAGCACGTCGGGTTCGTTGGCGACGGCCATGGCGATCATCGCGCGCTGCCGCATGCCGCCGGAGAACTCGTGCGGGAAGCTGTCCAGGGCCCGGTCGGGCGCCGGGATGCCGACCAGGTCGAGGAGTTCGGCGGCCCGGCGGCGCGCGGCGGCCTTGTCCACCCGCTGGTGGACGCGGACCGCCTCGGCGATCTGGTCGCCGATCCGGTAGACCGGGGTGAAGGCGGAGAGCGGGTCCTGGAAGACCATGGCGATCCGGCGGCCGCGGATCGCGGCGAGCTCCCGGCCCGGCAGCCCGACCAGTTCCCGTCCGTCCAGCCGCACCGAGCCGCTGACGCTCGCCGTGCCGGGCAGCAGCCCGAGCACGGACAGCGCGGTGACGGACTTCCCGGAGCCGGACTCGCCGACGATGCCGAGGGTCTCGCCGCGCCGCAGGGTGAGGTCCACCCCGCGGACGGCGGGGACCGGGCCGTCGGGCCCGGCGAAGTCCACCCGCAGGTCCCGGACGGCGAGCAGCGGGGTTTCGACGGTGGTGGTCACGGGAGCTTCCTACGGCCGGCGGAGACGGTGGCGGGGTGCGAGCGAGCGGTACGGCGCGAACGAGGGACACGACGGGTACGGCGGGTTCGGCGCGAACGGCGGGGCGCGGCCCCGGAGGTGGGGTCGAGCGCGTCGCGCAGCCCGTCCCCGATCAGGTTGACGGCGAGGACGAACAGCACCAGCAGCCCGGCGGCGAAGTAGAACAGCCAGGGGAAGACCGGTGCCTCACCGGTCCCGGCGGCGAGCAGGGTGCCGAGCGAGACGTCCGGCGGCTTGACCCCGAAGCCGAAGTAGGAGAGCGCGGTCTCGCTCATCACGGCGCCGCCGACCGCGATGGTGGCGTCGATGATGAGGAAGGAGGCGACGTTCGGCAGGATGTGCCGGCTGATGATCCGCAGTGGCCGCACCCCCATGAACCGTGCGGCGCGGACGAATTCGCGCTCGCGCAGGGAGATGGTCATCGAGCGGACCACCCGGGCGGTGATCATCCAGTTGAACAGGGCGAGCAGCAGGACGAAGGCGATCCAGCCGGCGCCCTTCAGCCGGGCCGAGACGATGGTGATGATCAGGAAGGAGGGGAAGACCAGCAGCAGGTCCACCAGGAACATCAGCGCCCGGTCGGCCCAGCCGCCGAAGTAGCCGGCGCAGGCGCCGACCACGGAGGCCAGCACGGTGGAGAACACGGCCACCAGCAGACCGATGACCAGTGACTTCTGCAGGCCGCGGACGGTCTGCGCGAAGACGTCCTGGCCGACTCCGTTGGTGCCGAACCAGTGCTCGGCGGACGGGGGTTGGTGCAGTGCGGAGAAGTCGGGGGTGGCGTAGTCCCAGGGCGTGAGGTACGGGCCGCCGAAGGCGAGCGCGAACAGCAGCAGGACGACGACGGCCCCGGCGACGGCGCCCCGGGCGGCGAGCAGCCGGCCGAGGACGAGCCGGCCGCGGCCGGTGGACCGGGCGGGGGCGGCCGGGGCGGGGGAGTCGGCGACGGTGGTGGTCATCTCAGGTCACCTCGGGTCAGGACCGCACGCGCGGGTCGAGGGCGGCGTGCAGGGTGTCGGCGAGGAAGCCGGAGGCGAGGACGACGACGGCGGTGAACAGGTTGACGGCCACCACGGAGTTGACGTCCTGTTCGTTGATCGACTGGATCAGCCACTCGCCCATGCCGTGCCAGCCGAAGATCGTCTCGGTGAAGATCGCGCCGGTGAAGATGCCCAGGAAGCTGTAGGCGAACATGGTCGACATCGGGATCACCGCGGTGCGCAGCCCGTGCTTGAGCAGCGCCCGGCCGCGGGTCAGGCCCTTGGCCTCGGCGGTGCGCAGGTAGTCGGAGCCGAGCACGTCGAGCATGGTGCCGCGCTGGTAGCGGCTGTACGTGGCGAGGCCGCCGAGGGCCAGCGAGATCGTGGGCAGCAGCAGGTGCAGCGCCCAGTCGGCGAGGTGGGTGCCGAGGCCGCCGGTGAGCCCGGGGGTCTCGTAGCCGGTGAACGGGACCACCTCGTGGCCGACCGCGTCCTTGGCGGCGATCGCGCCGTTCTTGAGGAACAGCGCGACCAGGAAGACCGGGGTGGAGAGCAGCACGAAGGACAGCACGGTGAGCAGCCGGTCGGAGATCCGGTACTGGCGCACGGCGCTCCAGGCCCCGGCCGCGACGCCGAGGACCATGCCGAGCAGGCTGCCGACCAGGAGCAGCCGCAGCGAGACCCAGACCCGGCGGCCGAAGTCGTCGGTGACCGGGGTGTCGTGGATGGTGCGGCCGAGGTCGCCGTGGAGCAGCCCGCCGGCCCAGTGGCCGAAGCGCTCGACGACCGGGGTGCGGTCGTTCAGGTTGAGCGCGGTGAGCTGGCGTTCGACCGATTCGGCGGCCGGGCGGGGGACCTTGGCGTCGAAGTAGGTGCGCGGTTGCAGGGCGGTCGCCGATATCGCGTACGCCAGGAAGACGGCGGCGATCAGCAGCACCGCGTAGTAGCCCAGCCGTTTCGCCAGGTAGCGGAGCATCAACGGCCGCCCGTCGCGGTGCGGGTGGGGCCGACGGGTCTGGTGGGCATCGAGTGGCCTTCGGTCCGGGCCCGTTGGGGCGTCAGTCGGATTGTCTCGTGGGGGAGTTGGGAACGCGCAGGTCAGAGTGAAGCACCGGGGCACTGAGGCGGTGTTGCGGCGGTGTTGCCGCGTGTGACTTCTGGATCAGACGTGCGTTCCTCCCCCTGGTGGCGGATCTGATCCGCTGTTACGTTCTGCTCGCTCGGTGCCGAATTGGCTGCCCACGCTCAAGCTCCGTCACACCTCTCGCGCCCCAACTCCCGTCATCGATCCCAGGGGGACCCTCATGGACGCTTCCAGCACGGCCCGCCGTCTCGGCCGGACGGCCGCCCTCGCCGTGGCCGTCGCGCTCGCGGCCACCGCGTGCACCTCGGGCGGCGCCGGTTCGGCCGACAACGCGGCCAAGAGCGAGCCCCCGGGGCAGGGCGCCAACGACCTCAACCCCAAGCCGCTGGACCAGGTCAAGGACGGTGGGGAGGTGCGCTTCCCGCTGTACCAGTGGATCACCCAGTGGAACCCGCTGCAGGTGGACGGCTACTACGGTTCCGCGGTCTCGATCATGCGCAACCTGGAGCCCACGCTCTTCGCCACGGACGCCGCCGGCACCTTCGTGCCCGACCCGGACTACCTGGTGGACGCCAAGGTCACCTCGACCTCGCCGCAGGTGGTCACGTACAGGCTCAACCCCAAGGCCAAGTGGTCGGACGGCAAGCCGCTGAGCTACCTGGACTTCAGGGCCGACTGGCAGACCGCCGGCGGCAAGGACCCGGCGTACAACGTCTCCGACCCCTCCGGCTACGAGCAGATCTCCGCGGTCGAGCAGGGCGCCGACCCGACCGAGGTGAAGGTCACCTTCGCCGAGCCGTACGCCGACTGGCAGAACCTGTTCCGCCCGCTGATCCCGGCGGCCGGCATCTCCACCCCGGAGGACTTCAACAAGGGCTGGGTGGAGAGGATCCCGATCACCGCGGGCGCGTTCAAGGTCGGCACGGCGGACAAGACCGCGCAGACCCTGACCCTCGTCCCGGACCCGGCCTGGTGGGGCACCAGGGCCAAGGCCGACAAGATCACCTTCCGGGTGATGTCCCAGTCGGCGACGACCCAGGCGTACCTCAACAACGAGATCGACTACGCCGCGGCCGGCACCGCCGCCGCCTACGGGCAGCTCAAGAACGCCAAGGACACCGTGATCCGGGCCGCCAGCCCGTGGGACGAGGTGCACATCTCCTTCGGCGGCACCGGTGCGCTGGCCGATCGGAAGGTCCGCCAGGCGCTCGGCAGGGCACTGGACCGCTCGGCACTGATCAAGATCGCCAACAACGGGGTGCCGGTGGAGTTCAAGCCGCTCGGCAACCACATCTTCATGCCCAACCAGACCGGCTACCAGGACACCTCCGGCGACTGGGCCAGGTACGACCCGGCCGCCGCCAAGAAGCTGCTGGACGAGGCGGGTTGGAAGGAGGCCGGCAGCGGTCAGCCGCGGACCAAGGACGGCGCGACGCTGGAACTGCACTGGGTGCTCAACGACGCCACCCCGCAGGCCCAGATCGACCTGGCCACCGCGGCGGTGGCGATGTGGCAGGCGGCCGGCGTCAAGGTCAGCCTGGACAAGGTGCCCGCCAACGACTTCTTCACCAAGTACGTGAACCCGGGCAAGTTCGAGATCGCGAGCTGGCGCAACACCGACTCCTTCCCGCTGTCCAAGAGCCTGACCAACTTCCGGCTGCCGGTGGGTGACAACAGCTTCAGCAACCCCTCGCGCCTGGGCAGCCAGGAGATCGACGACCTGCTGAAGAAGGCGGCCGGGACGGTCGACCCGACGGAGGCCGCGAAGCTCTACAACCAGGCGGACGCGAGGATCTGGGAGCTCGGCCACACCGTCGAGCTCTACCAGCGACCGGAGGTGGTGGCGACCCGCAAGGGTCTGGCCAACTACGGGGCCTTCGGCCTGGCGGGGGAGGACTACAGCAAGGTCGGCTGGGAGAAGTAGCCACCAAGGCGGGACGGGACACACGGCAGGCGCTGGCGAGCAGCGCGGTGATCACGAGGCGGGTGGCGCGGACGCGGGGGACCGGCTCTGCCGCCCCCGCTGTCCCACCACCCGCCTTGACCTTCCGCGTTGCCCGCAGGCCGCCCGTGTCGTGGGGCCCGGCAGGGCCCGCGCTCTTCCAACCGGGGAAGAATCTAGCGGCGCCCGGGTCGCCCGCCAGTCAGCGCGCGGGGCGCGCCCGGAAACCCGCCGAGCTGTCACCCGGTTCGCGCACCGGAGCGTCAACTGCGGCTGACGGCAAGGAAAAAAGGGACATACGGGCCATCGTGACCGGGGCGTGCGGGACGTTCCCGGTTCGCGCCCGAGCGTGCACACCACTGTGCCGGAGCGTGCACACCTGCCGCGCCGATGCGTGCACCGGGCCGGGAGCGCTGCCAGGATGCGCGGGACGG
Organism: Kitasatospora sp. NPDC058444; assembly: GCF_042721415.1. Lineage (NCBI taxonomy): Bacteria > Bacillati > Actinomycetota > Actinomycetes > Kitasatosporales > Streptomycetaceae > Kitasatospora > Kitasatospora sp. NPDC058444. Next base: position 165,913 of record NZ_JBHXLL010000009.1, read on the forward strand.
TCCCCTCCCCGACCCGCCTCCCCGCCTCCCCCTTCCGACTCCCGGAGCAGCACCGATGGCCAGTGACCCCGCCGCCGCGGCATCCCGAAGCCACCCCGTCGACCCGCCGCCGGTGCGCCGGATGGTCCCGCGGGACCGGCACGAGCCGCACCGGGTCGCCACCCCGCTGGAGCTCTTCTTCGATCTCTGCTTCGTGGTCGCGGTGGGCCAGGCCGGGCGCGAACTGGCCCACTCGCTGGCGGCCGGGCACTACGGCGAGGGCCTGCGCGGCTACGCGCTGGCGTTCTTCGCGATCTGGTGGGCCTGGATGAACTTCACCTGGTTCGCCTCCGCGTACGACGTCGACGACGTGCCGTACCGGGTCACCACGCTGGTGCAGATCGCCGGGGTGCTGATCCTCGCCGCCGGGGTGCCGCGGCTGTTCGCCACCCAGGACCTGACACTGGTGATCGCCGGCTACGTGGTGATGCGCCTGGCGATGGTCACCCAGTGGCTGCGCGCGGCCGCCAGCGAGCAGGGCCTGGCGCGCCGGGTCGCGCTGGGCTACGCGGCGGGGATCACGCTCTGCCAGGTCGGCTGGGTGGCGATGCTGTTCCTGCCGCACGACGTCCTCCTGTACCTCGTCCCGATCGGGGTGCTGTGCGAGCTGGCCGTCCCGGTGGTCGCCGAGCTGCGGATGCGGACCTCCTGGCACCCGCACCACATCGCGGAGCGGTACGGGCTGTTCACCCTGATCGTGCTCGGCGAGACGGTGGCGGCGGCGACCGTCGCGATGCAGTCGGCGGTGGACGAGCACGAGGAGCTGGGCCGGCTGGTGCCGGTCGCGGCCGGCGGGCTGCTGATCTGCTTCTCGGCCTGGTGGATCTACTTCGCCCGGCCCGTCCACGAGCACCTGCGGTCCAACCGGCAGGCGCTGGTCTGGGGGTACGGGCACTACCTGGTGTTCGGCGCGGCGGCGGCGATCGGCACCGGGCTGGAGGTCGCGGTGGAGTCGGCGGTGCACAAGGCGCACATCTCGGAGACCGCCGCCACCGCGACCGTCACCGTGCCCACCGCGCTCTACCTGCTCACCGTCTGGCTCCTGCACTCCCGGCACACCAAGCGGGGTGCGGTGGCCCAGGCGGTGGCGCCGACGGGGGCCGTGCTGGTGCTGGCCTGCACCGCGCTCGGCGGCTCCGGGGTGCTCGCGGCGGGCCTGGTCTGCGCGCTGACGGTCGCGGTGGGCGTGCTGATCCACGGCCGGGAGAGCGGGCGGGCGGGCGCCGGAAGGTGAGCGGGCGGGCGGGCGCCGGCGGGTGAGCGGGCGGGGCAGCACCGGCTAGCCGACCCGCTCCAACAGCACCGGCTCGTGCCGGGCCAGCCAGTCCAGGTAGGCCGGGTTGACCCTGGCCAGGTCCAGGTAGGCGGCCCGCAGCTCGCCGTACAGCGCGTCCAGCGCCGGCGGGCTGAGCACGCGCGGACGCCAGGTGAACAGCAGCCGGACGGCCAGCGGGTCCCCGTGCACCGGGCGGACCACCGTGCCGGGCCCGGGCAGCGAGGTCGGCTGGCAGGGGCGGACGGCCTCGCCGGAGGCGACCAGCTCGGCGGCGGTGGCGTTGTCCCGCACCTGCACCACCCGGGGGTTGAGCCCGGCCTCGCTGAACACCCGGCGCATCGCCGCGTACTCGTGGTCGGCGGTCGGGTCGACCATCCAGGTGTCCTCGGCGAGGTCGGTCAGGTGGACGACCGGCCGGGCGGCGGCCGGGTGCCCGGCCGCGAGCGCCACGAACTGCGGCTCCCGGGCCATCAGCACCCGCTGCTCGGCGTCCGGCGGCACCCGCAGCGGGAAGCCCTCGCTCTCGTGGACGAAGGCCACGTCCAGCTGGTCGGCGGCGACCATCCGCAGCAGCGCGCTGGCCGAGACGTCCACGTGGATGGTGGTGTCGGTGTCCGGCAGCCGCTCGTGCACCCGGCGCAGCCAGGCCGCGACCGCCCGGCTGCCGACGCTGCCGATCCGCAGCCGCCGCTGCCTCCCGGGCCCGGCCGCCTCCCGGGCCTCCTGGCGGGCGGCGGTCACCAGGGCGGCCATCTCGGTGATCACCGGCCGGGCCCGGGAGAGCACCGAGTGGCCGAGCGCGGTGGGCCGGCTGCCGGTCTGCTCGCGGGTGAACAGGGTGCCGCCGATGGCCCGTTCGATGCGGTGCAGCTGGGTGGTGAGGGAGGGCTGGGTCATGCCGAGCTGGAGCGCCGCCTTGCGGAGGCTGCCGCTGTCGGCGATCGCGCACAGCACCCGGAGGTGTCTCACGTCGAGCTCCACGTCCGGAGCATAAACGCCGTCACGCCGACTCGCCAAGGACATGACAGTCATTCAAGCGGCAGGAGTCCCGGGCGGGAGCGCGGTCAGGCCGATTGCCCCCGGTGAACGGACTCGCGGCGCGGGACCGGCGCGACCGCCGACGGGTTCGGCGCGGCGGGCCGCTCGGCCGGAATCGGGCGACCCGCCGCTCCGGGTACTTCCCCGGGCCGGAGCCTAGTCGCCGCCGGAACGGAATGCCAGGGGCACGATCGGGTCAAGGCGAGGAAAAAGACAGCTCAAATCGCCTTTATGGCGGGGGTATTGGACGGGGCTATCGCGGGTTGGCATCATCCGCGCGCGCACCGGGTTGCCCGAAGCTCTGGGGACACCACCCGTTGACCAGGTGTTCCCCCCGGCCGGCCCCCAACCGGCCACGTCACCTCAGGAATCGGAGCCCCCACATGAAGCGTTCCGTGCTGTCCGCCACCCTCGGCCTCGCCCTCGCGGCCGGCCTCGCCATCCTGCCCACCACGGCCGCCACCGCGGCGCCGGCCGCCCCGGCCGTCCAGGGCTACACCGCCTCGACGTACGCCGGCTCGGCCGAGGAGGCCGCCAACAACCAGGCCTTCTTCCAGGCCGTGATGACCTCCGCCAAGGCCAAGCAGGCCGCCAACCCCGGCCTGGCGGTCGTCACCGTCACCTACGACGCCAGCTCCGCCCCGACCTTCCGCAACCAGATATCCCAGTCCGCGCAGATCTGGAACGGCTCGGTCGCCAACGTCAAGCTGCAGTCCGGCTCGGCGGCCGACTTCCGCTACTACGAGGGCAACGACAGCCGCGGCTCCTACGCCAGCACCGACGGCCACGGGCGCGGCTACGTCTTCCTCGACTACCAGCAGAACCAGCAGTACGCCTCGGTGCGCGTGGTGGCGCACGAGACCGGGCACGTGCTCGGCCTGCCGGACCACTACAGCGGTCCGTGCAGCGAGCTGATGTCGGGCGGCGGCCCCGGCACCTCCTGCACCAACCCGTACCCGAACAGCACCGAGCGCAGCCGCGTCAACTCGCTCTGGGCGCGCGGCTGACCCGAGCCGTGAGCGCCCCGGACCGGCCCGCCCAGGCGCGGCCGGTCCGGGGCGCCGCCGCGTCGGGCGGCCGCGTGCCGTCGGGTCGTCACGGCTGCCGGGCGCCGTCGGGCGTCGTCGCTGCCGGGCACTGTCGGTGCCGGGCGCTGTCGGTGCCGCGTGCGAGCATGCGGGCGAGACCCCTCCGCCCCGACCGCCAGGAGCCACCGCCATGTCCCGTGCCGTCCCCGACCGGCTCGCCGACCTCCCGTACGCCGAGCTGCTGCGCCCGCACACCGGACCGCTGCGCAGCGACGGACGGTACGACACCGCGCACTTCGACGGCGGCGAGCACACCGACGAGTCGGGTGCCGGAGCGGCCTTCCTGGAGTGCGCCTTCACCGGTGTCGCGCTCAGCGGGGTCAAGCTGCGCCAGGCCCGGTTCAACGAGGTGTGGGTGCAGGCCGGCCGGTGGGTCGCCTGCGACCTGAGCGACTCCGAGTGGCAGGACAGCTCCTTCGTCGGCGGGGTGCTCGCCGGGGTCGCCGGGTACGGTTCGGCGCTGCGCCGGGTGGTGTTCCGGGGCTGCAAGCTGGAGGCGGTCAACCTGCGCTCGGCCGTCCTGCGGGACGTCGTCTTCGAGGACTGCCTGCTGCGCGACGTGGACTTCGGCGAGGCGAAGCTGACCGGGGTGTCCTTCCCCGGCTCCACCCTGGAGGAGGTCCGTCTGCGCGGCGCGAAGCTGAGCGGGACGGATCTGCGCGGCGCCGTCCGGCTGGGCCTGGCCGACGGCCACCAGGGGCTGCGCGGCGCGGTCATCAGCTCCACCCAACTGCTCGAACTGGCGCCGCAGTTCGCCCACGCGCTGGGGATCGAGGTCAAGGACCGCTGAGCACCCGACCCCCTTCGCCCGTTCAGCCGGGAGTCGCTCGGTGACGCCCGGACGAACAGTCCGCCAATCCTGCCGCGCGCATCTGGTGGGCCGCTTCGCGCGCGGTGGAGACTGCTGCGCGATCGAGTGAGCCCCGACTTGTGTGCACAACACAACGCCAGCGAAGGGACGGGCCGGGCTGATGGCCGAGTTGAGTCGTAGGAAGTTCGTCACGCTGTCCGGTGCCGCCGCGGCGGGCCTCGCCGTGGCCGGCACCGGCGCCGGTGCCGCGGGGGCCGCTCCGGGCGGCACGGCCGCGACCGCCGCCGCCACCGCGCTCAGTACGACCGGCACCATCACCGACGCCCAGCACGTGGTGATCCTGATGCAGGAGAACCGCAGCTTCGACCACTACTTCGGCACGCTGCGCGGCGTGCGCGGTTTCGCCGACCGCAGCGCCATCCAGATCTCCGGCGGCTACAGCGTCTTCAACCAGCCCAACGGCCTGTTCGGCCGCCAGTACCCGTGGCAGTTCAGCCAGACCAAGCCGGCCGGCGGCGCCGATCCCGAGCGCCTCGCCCAGTGCAACGGGGACCTCAGCCACGGCTGGTCCGACCAGCACAAGGCCTGGAACGGCGGCAAGCTGGACTCCTGGGTCGCCGCCAAGGGCAACGTCCGCACGCTCGGCTTCCTGACCCGCCAGGACATCCCGTTCCACTACGCGCTGGCCGAGAACTGGACCATCTGCGACGCCTACCACTGCTCCGTCCTGAGCGCGACCGGCCCCAACCGCACCTACCACTGGTCCGGCCAGATCGACCCGTCCGGCGCCGCGGGCGGCCCGGCCTACGACGGCGGCGAGGAGAAGGGCCTGCGCTGGCAGACCTACGCCGAGGCACTGGAGACGGCGGGCGTCAGCTGGAAGGTCTACCAGAACGCCGCCGACAACTACGGTGACAACGCCCTGGCGTACTTCACCAACTTCACCGGCGCCCCGGCCGGCAGCCCGCTGGCGGTCAAGGGCATGGGCTCGGTGCCCAAGGCCACCGGCAGGACCCCGGACGACATCGCCGCCGCGATCAAGGCCGACGTGCTGGCCGGCACCCTCCCGCAGGTCTCCTGGATCGTCGCCGACCAGGCCTCCTCCGAGCACCCGTACGCCACCCCGGTCGACGGCGCGCACTTCGTCCACATGGTGATCGACGCGCTCAACGCGGACCCGAACGTCTTCAACTCCACCGTCCTGTTCCTCAACTACGACGAGAACGACGGCTTCTTCGACCACGTCCCGCCGCCGGCCGCCCCGGCCGGCACCCCGGGCGAGTTCTACAACGGCACCAACATCGGCCTCGGCTTCCGCGTCCCGCTGATCGCCGTCTCGCCCTGGACCCGCGGTGGCTGGGTCAACTCCGAGACCTTCGACCACACCTCGGTGCTGCGCTTCCTGGAGGTCTGGACGGCGGCCCTCGGCAAGCCCGCCACCTGCCCGAACATCAGTGACTGGCGCCGCCGCGTCTGCGGCGACCTGACCGGCGTGTTCGACTTCGCCAACCCGGTGTACGGCCTGCCCGCGCTGCCCGACACCTCGCAGACCATCGGCCTGTCCGCCTGCGGCCCGCTGCCCAACCCGGCCCCGGTGAACAACCAGCTGCCGGTGCAGGAGTCCGGCACCCGCCCGGCGCGCGCCCTGCCGTACCAGCCGAACGCCAACCTGGACCGCTGGGACGCCGACGCCAGCGGTGTCATGCACGTCTGGGTGAAGATGTCCAACGACGGCGCCGCCCGGGCCTCGCACTTCGCCGCCTACGCCAACGCCTACCGCGGCGGCGGCCCCTGGCAGTACACCGTCGACTCCGGCAGCCCCGTCACCGACTTCTTCAACTGCGGCACCAACGGCTTCGGCAACGGCAAGTACGACCTGACCGTGGTCGGCCCGAACCGCTTCCTGCGCCGCTTCACCGGCGACCTCACCAAGGCGGGGAAGAACGCGGCCGTCACCGCCTCGTACGCGGTCGAGCCGGGGACGGGCAAGCTCGCGCTCTGGTTCAAGCTGGCCAACTCCGGCAGCACGCCGATCACCTTCACCATCGCCTCGAACAACTACCGGACGGACGGCCCCTGGACGTACCAGGTGCCGGCCGGCGGCAGCGTCAGCGACTTCTTCAACGCGGTGGCCCGCACCAACGGCTGGTACGACTTCACCGTCACGGTGGACGCCGACAGCAGCTGGTCCCAGCGCTTCACCGGCCACCTGGAGACGGGCGCGCCGAGCGTCACCGGCTGACGGCCGGACGCACCGGGCGGCGCGGGCCCCGACCACCCTTCCCGGGCGGCCGGGGCCCTCCGGGCGGCCGGGGCCCGCGCCGCGGCAGGAGGGGCCTCAGGTCCAGGGGGAGGCCGGGAACCAGATGTAGCCGAGCTTCCCGAGGATCCGCAGGTCCCAGTAGACGACGGTGAAGACCCCGGCGACCAGGAAGGCCGCGGCGGTCAGCACGCTGATCCGGGCGGGAACGGCCGCCAGCCGGCGCTGCAGCCGCCCGCCCACCGCGTAGGTGAGCAGCACGAACAGCAGTGCCATGACCACGATGTTGCCGATCGACTGCAGGAGGAACGCTCCGGCGCCGTAGAACGGGTTGTGGGTACCGGCGGCGTGCCGGAACAGGTCGCGGAAGAGCGGGTACGGCCGGCCCACCAGGAAGCCGCCGATCAGCGCGCCGACGAGCACCAGCGGGGCGTTCGGGAAGCGGCGGGAGAGCCCGGCCAACGGGTCCCTGACCAGGCCGACGGCGGCCAGGCCGAGCACGATCATCACGAGCCCGATCAGGCCGAAGGTCGTCATCGACTGGATCGACCGGGGCGTGAGGCCCTTGCTCGCGGCCGTCGAGAACTGCGGCATGTGCGTGCCGACGAGGCCGACCAGGGCCCCGTAGGCGGCGGAGACCGGGGCCATGCCCGCGAAGATCCAGCCCAGCGGGCGGGCGACGTGCAGGAGCCGGCCGCGCAGCGACGGCGCCTGTCCGACCAGCGGGCCGATCGCGCCGAAGGCCGCGATGTTGCAGGCGGTGAACGAGCCGGCCAGTCCGGAGACGAACGCGAACAGGACGCCGGAGAGCACGCCGGCGATCGGTGTGCCGTGGGCGTCGTGCCCGAGCAGGGCGTCGGCGCTGGTGAAGCCGATCTCGTCGTCGACGAGCTTCGCGTTCCAGGCGTACGCGAGCAGGAGCCCGCCGGCGGTGCTGAGCAGCAGGGTGAGCCAGCGGCGCCGTGGGAAGTCGCCGGTGACGAACAGCGAGGTGCGGGAGGCGGAGTGGCGCGGGGCGGGGTCGGCCAGTGCCTTCGGCTGACCCGAGGCGAACGTGCTCATGGCGTGTCTCTCTTCGACAGGGGACCGGTGCGCGAGCGCTGACATCCTGGTGGCCCTGTCGGCCGGACGCTTCTTCCTCCGTGCCCTGTTCGCGGTGCCCCGTTCGCCTTGCGCTGTCCGCCTCGCCCTGCTCACAGCGCGCTGCTCAGCCCGCCCTGCTCACCGCGCGCTGTCCGTCGTGCCCTTCGACGGCCACGGGCGGTGCCCTCCTCGAGGTCCGAGGAGGGCACCGCCCGGGCGGCCCGGTCTCCCGGGGTTCAGCTCTCGAGGCCGTAGCCGGCCTCGACGATGCGCTTCGCGCCCTCGGCGTAGTAGCCCGGGTCCTCGGGGAGGTCGGTGTCCAGGGCGTCGACGTACCGGTTGTACATGCAGAACGCGGCGGCGATCAGCACGGTGTCGTGGATCTCGGTGTCACCGGCGCCGGCCGCGCGGGCGGCCGCCACCGCCTCCCGGGAGACCGGCTTGGCCTGCTTCTGCACCTCCGCCGCGATCCGCAGCAGGGCCCGCATCCGCTCGGTGAGCGGCGCGGACGAGGGGTCGGTCAGGGCCGCCTTCACCAGCTCCTCGCCGCCGTCCAACTGCGCGGCGGCGAAGGCGCTGTGGGAACCCTCGCAGAAGCGGGTGCCGTTGAGCCGGGAGACGTAGGCGGCGACCAGCTCGCGCTCGCCCCGGCTCATCGGGGCCGGGTCCCGCAGCAGCGCGTCGGCGAGCATCCCCAGCGGGGCGGCGGTGTCCGGGCGCAGCGCCAGCAGACCGCTGATTCCCGGCTGTCCGTTGTCGATCGCGATGTGCGGCACGGGGCAACTCCCTTGTGTGGAACGGGCGGAGGACACTCCATCGTCGCGAGTGTCGCACCGTCGCGCCAACTCCGAGATTGCCCTGGTCCCGGCGGGATCGGGCCCACCCCGCAGTCGCCCGAGACCCAGCCGCCCGACCGGACCAGCCCGCCCGCAGACGGCCGCCCGGTTCGCCCGGTCAGCCGAACGGGCCCCGGGGGAACCACGGGTCGTGGACCTCGCGGGGCCCGTCCGGGGTGAGCAGGGTGAGGCCGTGGGCGCCGGAGGCGTACTCGGCCAGCTGGACCGAGCCGTGCCGGGTCTCCAGTTCGGCCTGCACGGGGACCGGCAGCTTGGTCAGTGCCCGCCGCAGCTGCAGGGCGTCGCGCCGGCTGATCGGCTGCGGGCAGCGCAGCACCAGCCGCAGCGGGCTGAGCGGTCCGCTCACGGGTACGCCGCTGCCCAGCTCGTAGCCGACCGCGCCGATCGGCCCCCAGGGCAGCCGGTGGTCCGCCACCAGCCGGCCGACCTCCGGCAGCAGGGCCAGCGCCGGGATGCCGGCCAGCCGCTCGGGGGCCAGGCGTTCGCGCCGTTCGGGGAGCTGCTCGGGCCGCAGCGTCCGGGCCACCGCCGCCCAGGGGGCCAGCGCGTCCATCCGCTGCCCGGGGCGCGGGCCGCGCACGGTGACCGGGAACCACAGTTCGGGCGCCGCCTCCGGGTCCCGGGTGCAGCGCTGCGGGTGCGGCAGGTCCACCGGGTTGCCGGCCACGGCGGGCGCCCGGCCGACCGTCACCCAGGGGTGCGCCCGCAGCACCGCCCGTGCCCAGTCCGGCAGTTCGCCGCCCGCGAGGGGCCGCAGCGAGCTGGGGCACTGCATCAGCAGCAGGTCGTGGGCGCCGGGCAGCCGGCCGTCGAGCGCGGCCAGCGGGCCGACCCGCCGGCGCGGTCCGTCGTGCGGGTCCTCGGCGGTGCGCCGGGCGTGGCTTCCGGGATGTACGACGGTCACAGCGGGCTCCAGGGGGTGGCGTCGATTTCGCCGACGGCCCCAATCTGCGCCCGGCCGGGGGCCCGCGGCTACGGCCGTTGGGCGCGTCCACCAGGGACCAAAGGCTCAAGGTGCGCCCGTGCGCACCCGGTGTGAGAGTGGGGGCAGCCCGGATATTCCGACCTCCCGTCCATCCCGTTTGGAGGAGTCATGGGCATCTTCGACAGGTTGTTCCACCGGCAGCAGCACGAGGCCGCCGGGCAGGAGACCGCCCAGCGCGCCGCCCTGGCCCACGACGAGGCCGCCGACGCGTACGGCGACGACGTCGAACGCACCCGGGAGCAGCAGGAGCGGCTCGCCCAGGAGGAGGACGACCGGCGTGCCGCCGAGAACATGACCGCCGAGGGCGACCCCTGGGGCTGAGCGCGGGGACCCGTACCGGGGCCCGCCCCGTCCTGCGGACCGCCTCGTCCGCGGCGTGCGGGGGTCACCTCGTGCGCGGCGGCAGCGGCGGTCGCCGCAGGTCCGGCCGGGGCGTGGACTCCGGCGGGGGCGCCGCGGCGGGGGCGTCCTCCAGCAGCTCCAGGGCCAGCTGGACGGCCGCGACCAGTTCCGGGTGGCGCCCCCGGGCCCAGTCGCGCGGGGTGCGCAGCACGTGCACGTCCGGCTCGACGCCCCGGTTCTCCACCGACCAGCCCAGCCCGCCGCCGAACCAGGAGGCGTTCTTCGGCACCGAGATCTGGGTGCCGTCGCCGAGGGTGTGGCGCCCGGTCATCCCGACCACCCCGCCCCAGGTGCGGGTGCCGATCACCGGGCCGAGCCCGAGCAGCTTGATCGCCGCGATGATCACGTCGCCGTCCGAGCTGGTGGCCTCGTCGGCCAGGGCCACCAGCGGTCCGCGCGGTGCGTGCCGGGGCCAGCGCACCGGCCGGCGGTCCCGGCTGAAGTCCCAGGCCAGGACGTGCCGGGAGAGCTTCTCCAGCACGAGTTCGGAGACGTTGCCGCCGGCGTTGCCGCGTACGTCCAGGACCAGCGCGGGCTTGTCCAGCTCGCGCCGCAGGTCCCGGTTGAACTGGGCCCAGCCGGAGCCGCCGAGGTCCGGGATGTGCAGGTAGCCGCACCGCCCGTCGCTGAACTCCCGCACCAGGGCGCGTCGTCTGGTCACCCAGTCCTGGTAGCGGATGGGCCGCTCGTCGGTCAGCGGGGTGACCACGATCCGCCGCACCGGGCTGTCCGGACCGCCGCGCAGGGCCAGTTCGAGCGTCGAGCCCCCGGTGCCGGCCAGCAGCGGCAGCGGTCCGCGCAGCGGGTCCACCGGGCGGCCGCCGACCTCCAGGAGCTCGTCGCCGTCCCGGACGCCCTGGGCGGCCAGGGGGGCGCGGGCGCGCGGGTCGGAGGTCTCGCCGGGCAGCACCCGGTCGACCAGCCAGCGGCCGTCGGGGGCGTGGCGGGCGTTGGCGCCGAGCAGGCCGAGCGGCTGCTGGGCGAGCGTGGGGCCCTCGGCGCGCCGGGACGGGGTGACGTAGGCGTGCGAGGTGCCGAGTTCGCCGAGGAGTTCGCGCAGCAGGTCGGCGAAGTCGTCGGGGGAGCAGACCCGGTCCAGCAGCGGCTCGTACTGGGCGACCAGCGCGGGCCAGTCCAGGCCGGACATCCGCTCGTCCCAGAACTGGTCCCGGACGATCCGGGCCGCCTCGTGGTAGGCCTGGCGCCACTCGGCGGCCGGGTGCACGGTGTGGGTGATCCGGCGCAGGTCGACGGTGGTCCCGGCGGAGGGTGCGCCGACCGGGACCACCCGCAGCGTCCCGGCCGAGTAGACCGCGATCGAGCCGCCGTCCCCGGAGACCGCGTAGCCGTCCAGCCGCTCGGCCAGGGTGCTGCGGGTGCCCCGGGTCAGGTCGAAGTGCTCCAGTGAGGGGCGTCCCGAGGTGTCCTCCGGGCTGGCGAAGGTCTGTCCGAGGGTCCCGGAGATCGGCCAGCGCAGCCAGACCAGGCCGCCGCGCACCGCGTCGGTGGCCGAGTACTTGGAGGCGATCACCGGGAACGGGAGCAGCCGTTCGCCGATGCCGTCCGGGTCGACCCGGACGGTGCCGTCGCCGTCGCCGTGCGGGGCGCCGTCCTCGGGCGGGGCGGAGAACGGCGAGGGGGTGTCGGCGGCCAGCGGGACGAGGTACGGGCGGCAGCCGAGCGGGAAGGAGAGGTCGCCGGTGTGCACGTCGTGGACCGGGTCGAAGCCGCGCCAGGACAGGAAGGCCAGGTAGCGGCCGTCCCGGGTGAACACCGGCTGCTCGTCCTCGAACCGGCCGTCGGTGACGTCGGTGGTCGCGGCGGGCGCGTCGGCGCGGGTGAGCCGGATGCGGCGCAGTGAACGCCCGGCGACCGGCTCGGACCAGGTGATCCAGTGCGAGTCGGGGGAGAAGCGGGCGCTGGAGAGCGGCCCGTAGCCGGAGGCGGCCACCTCGCGCACCTCGCCGTCGTCGGCGGAGACCAGCAGCAGCCGCCCGTTCGAGGTGGTGGCGGCGAGCCGGCTGCCGTCGGGGGAGGCGGTGAGCTCCAGGACGCGGCCGATCCGCCCGGCGGCGAGCACCCGGTGACGGTGCTTGCGCGGCCCGCCGTGGCCCGGCGGCTCGGCGTGGCCGGGCAGCGGCACCACCTCGATCGCGTCGGCGCCCTCGGCGTCGGTGATCCAGGCCGCCTCGCCGGTGTGTCCGAGCACCACCGGCAGCCGGGTGCGCACCCCGGGGGTGTCGGCGAGCGCGCGGGCCGGGCCGTCCTTGTGGGTGAGCCAGTACTGGCTGCCGCGCACGGTGATCACCCCGGCCCGGCCGGTCTGGTCGCAGGCGAGGTCCTTGACCTGGCTCGCGGCGCCGACCTGGTACGGGCGGCGGCCGGCCCGGGCGCCGCCGAGCGGGACGTGCAGCCGGCGCGGGGCGGGGGCGTCCAGGCCGTCCAGCAGCCAGAGGTCGCCGGCGTGCTGGTAGACGATCCGGGTGCCGTCGCTGGCGGCCTCGCGGGCGTAGTAGGAGGCGTGGTCGGTGTGCCGGCGCAGGTCGGTGCCGTCGGGGCGGCAGGAGTAGACGTTGCCGATGCCCTCGTGGTCGGAGAGGAAGGCGACCCGGCCGCCGACCGGCATGGGCGAGGCGAGGTGGCCGGTGTGTCCGGGCAGGATCCGCTCGCCGTCCACCCAGAGCCGGCCGGTGGCGCCGCCCCGGTAGCGCTTCCAGGCGGCGGGCTCGTGCGGGGCGGCGCCGGTGAGCAGCACCGTCCGCTCGTGGCTCATCTGGGCGTCGCCGACCGGGCCCCAGGGCATCCGGCGGCCGGGGGAGCCGTCCGGCGGCAGGGCGTGCGCCCAGGTGTAGTGGCCGAAGGGCTCGTGGAAGGAGGTGACGGCCAGCACCTCGCCGTCCGGCAGCCAGCCGCGCACCCGGGTGTCCTGGCTGCCCCAGAAGCTGAGCCGGGAGGCTTCGCCGCCCTCGACCGGGGCGGTCCACACCTCGGGGGTCAGGGCGAGCCAGCTGGTCCAGGCGAGGGTGGTGCCGTCGGGGGAGAAGCGGGGGTGGCTGACCCGGGTGCGGTCGCAGCCGACCCGCCAGGCGCGGCCGGTGCCGGCGCCGTCGGGGTCCAGCGGGGCGACCCAGACGTCGTCCTCGGCGGTGAAGGCGAGCAGGCCACCGTGCAGGTGGGGGTAGCGGAGGTAGCCGGGCGGGGTCACCCCTCCATCCTTCGACGGGGTGTCACCCCCGGCAACCGGAGAAGCCGGGAACCGGTCTGGACCATTGACACCGCCCCGCCGAATCCACTTCAGTGGTCTAGTCCAACTTGGGTGCCAGGCCGGGCCGTTCCCCCCACTGGCGCGTGCTCCGGCGTGCCCTCGGACGTCCCCCACGACCGCGCCATCGCAGGAGCGCCCGCATGCGCAGAACACCCACCCCCGGAACCCCGGCCGGCAGCCGCCGCGCGGCCGTCGCCGCCGGAACCGCCTCCGCCGTCGCCGCGGCCACCCTGGTCGGCGTCACGCTGGGCCTGGCGCCCGCCGCCTCGGCCGGCGAGTTCCTGGTCAACGGCGGCTTCGAGTCCGGTTCGCTCGGACCCTGGAGCTGCACCGGAAACTCCGGCAGCGTCGTCACCGCCCCGGTGCACGGCGGCGGCCGCGCGCTCGCCGCGGCCGCCACGGCCGGCGACACCGCCCAGTGCGGCCAGACCGTCACCGTCGCCCCGAACACCACCTACACGCTCAGCGCCTTCGTCAACGGCTCGTACGTCTACCTGGGCGTGGACGGCGGCGGCCCGAGCACCTGGACGCCCGGCACCGGCGGCTCGTACCAGAAGCTCAGCCTCAGCTTCACCACCGGTGCGAACCAGACCAGCGCCACCGTCTACACCCACGGCTGGTACGGCCAGGGCACGTACTACGCGGACGACATCTCGCTGGACGGCCCGGGCGCGCCCAGCCCGACCCCCACGCCGACGCCCACCGTCACGGCCACCGCCACCGCCTCGCCGACCGCGACCCCGACGGGCACGCCCACGGGCACCCCGACCGGGACCCCCACCGGCACCCCGACGGGGACGCCCACGGGCACGCCCACGGGCACCCCGACCGGCACCCCGACGGGGACGCCCACCAGCCCGCCCGCCGGCAGCCACGCCCTGGTCGGCTACCTGCACGCGAGCTTCGCCAACGGCGCCGGCTACACCCGGATGGCCGACGTCCCGAACTCCTGGGACTTCATCAACCTCTCCTTCGGCGAGCCCACCTCCGTCACCTCCGGCGACATCCGCTTCAACCGTTGCCCGGCCACCGAGTGCCCGGGCGTCGAGTCGGACGAGGAGTTCAAGGCCGCGATCGCCGCCAAGCGGGCCCAGGGCAAGAAGGTGCTGATCTCGATCGGCGGCCAGAACGGCCAGGTCCAGCTGACCACCGCCGCCGCCCGGGACGCCTTCGTCGGCTCGGTCTCGTCGATCATCGACAAGTGGGGCCTGGACGGCCTGGACATCGACTTCGAGGGGCACTCGCTCTCCCTCAACACCGGCGACACCGACTTCAGGAACCCGACCAGCCCGGTCATCGTCAACCTGATCTCCGCGCTGAAGACCCTCAAGGCCAAGTACGGCCCGGGCTTCGTGCTGACCATGGCGCCGGAGACCTTCTTCGTCCAACTCGGCTACCAGTACTACGGATCGGGCCCCTGGGGCGGCCAGGACCCGCGGGCCGGGGCGTACCTGCCGGTCATCCACGCGCTGCGCGACGACCTCACCCTGCTGCACGTCCAGGACTACAACTCCGGCTCCATCATGGGCCTGGACAACCAGTACCACTCGATGGGCGGCGCCGACTTCCACGTCGCGATGACCGACATGCTGCTCAAGGGCTTCCCGGTGGCGGGCAACGCCAACAACGTCTTCCCGGCGCTGCCCGCCTCCAAGGTCGCCATCGGCATGCCGGCCACCACCAACGCGGGCAACGGCTACGTCGCCCCGGCCGAGGTGAACAAGGCGCTCGACTGCCTGACCAAGCTGACCAACTGCGGGACGTACGTGCCGCGCTCGGGCGCGCAGCCGAACCTGCGCGGGCTGATGACCTGGTCGATCAACTGGGACCGGTTCGGCGGTCAGGAGTTCTCCAGGAACTTCAACACCTACTTCGGCCGGTGACTCGGTGACTCGGTGATCCGGTGACTCGGTGAGCTGCCGAGCCGCCGGCCCGCCGGCCCGACGGGACCATGCTTGAACCTGACACTGGTGTGAGGTCCGAGCATGGTCCCCATGGCGACCACACAGCTCACAACTCCGGTACCCCTCAAGCCTTTTCCGCTCTCGGCCCTGCTCGCCCTGGCCACCGCCGTCTTCGTCACCGGCCTCACCGAGAACCTGCCCGCCGGCGTGCTGCCCGGGATGAGCGAGGCACTCGGGGTCAGCGAGTCCGCGGCCGGGCAGACCGTCACCGTCTACGCGATCGGTTCCGCCGCCACCGCGATCCCGCTCAGCGCGGCCACCGCCGGCTGGGGCCGCAAGCGGCTGCTGCTCGCCGCGATGGCGGGCTTCGTGCTCGCCAACACCGTCACCGCGGTCTCCACCAGCTACCCGCTCACGCTGGCCGCCCGCTTCCTCGCGGGCGTCGCGGCCGGCCTCGCCTGGGCCCTGCTCGCGGGGTACGCGCGCCGGCTGGTGCCGGTGGAGCAGCAGGGCCGGGCGATGGCGGTGGCGATGGCGGGTGTGCCGGTCGCGCTGTCGCTGGGAGTGCCGGTCGGCACGTTCCTCGGGCAGGTACTCGCCTGGTGGGTGCCCTTCCTGGCCATGACGGCACTGGCGGTCGGCGTGATCGGCTGGATCGCGGCACTGCTGCCGGACCAGCCCGGGCAGCCCGCCGGTGGGCGGGCACCGGTCCGGGAGGCGCTCGCCGTGCCCGGCGTGCGGCCGGTGCTCACCGTGATGGTGCTCTGGGTGCTCGCGCACACCATCCTGTTCACCTACATCGCGCCCTTCCTGGAGCGGGCCGGCCTCGGCGGTGCCACCGGCACCGTGCTGCTGGTCTTCGGGCTGGCCTCGCTGGCGAGCGTCTGGCTGATCGGCGCCCACATCCACCGCCGGCTGCGGTGGCTGACGATCGGCGGCGCGCTGCTGGTCGCGCTGACGGCGGCCGTCCTCGCGGTGGCCTCCGGCAGCGCGCCGCCGGTGTACGTCGCGGCGGTGTTCTGGGGCCTGGGCTGGGGTGGCGCCCCGACCCTGCTGCAGACCGCGCTCGGCGACGCGGGCGGGCAGCGGGCGGACACCGCCCAGGCCGTCCTGGTGACCCTGTGGAACGCCGCGATGGCGGGCGGTGGCGTGGTCGGCGGCCTGCTCCTGAGCGGACTGGGCACCGGCGCCCTGCCCTGGACGGTGCTCGCGCTGATGCTCCCCGTCCTCGCCGTGGCCACCGCCGCCCGCCGCCACGCCTTCCCCTCCGTTCGCGGTTAGTCCTGCTAGTCCTGCATCAGCCGGTTCACCGCCTCGACCACCTCGGGCGACGCCTTCGCGAGCGCGCCCGAGGCGTACGGCGGCTGCGGGTCGTACTCGATCAGCAGCTGGATCGCCTGCGCGGTGGTGTCCCCGCCGATCCGGCCGGCCAGCGTCAGCGCGAGGTCGATGCCGGCCGAGACCCCGGCGGCGATGGCGTACTTGCCGTCGATGACGACCCGCTCGTCCCCGACCGGCACCGCCCCGTACCGGGGCAGCTCGTCCAGGACGCCCCAGTGGCTGGTGGCCCGGCGGCCCTCCAGCAGCCCGGCGGCGGCGAGGATCAGCGAGCCGGAGCAGACCGAGGTGGTCCAGGTGGTGGTCGCGTCCACCCGCCGCACCCAGTCGAGCACGGCCTCGTCCGTCAGCTGGGCCCGGGTGCCGGGGCCGCCGGGCACCAGCAGCAGGTCGGCCGAGTCCACCTCGTGCAGGGCGGCCTCGGCGGTGACCGACAGGCTGCCGACGTCGTTGCGCACCGGCCCCCGTTCGGCGGCGGTGAACACGACCTCGGCGCCGGGGAGCCGGGACAGCACCTCGTACGGGCCGACCGCGTCCAGGGTGGTGAAGTCGGGGTAGAGCAGGATGGCGATGCGCATCAGTGACCTCCGGTCGGTTCGGGTCGGAAGCGGCGTCGGTACTCGGCGGGCGGGGCGGCCAGGGCCCGGACGAAGGCGCGCCGCATCGCCTCCGGGGTGCCGTAGCCGCAGGAGCGCGCGATCTCCTCGATGCCGTCGTCGGTGTCCTCCAGCAGCCGCCGGGCGGCCTCCAGTCGGACCCCGTCCACGTACCGGCCCGGGGTCACCCCCACCTCGGCGGCGAAGGCCCGGGCGAAGTGCCGCGGCGACAGCGCCGACCGTCCGGCCAGCGCCTCGACCGACAGGTCGGCCTCCGGGTGCTCGGCGATCCACCGCTGCACCTCGCGCAGCGGCTGCCGGGCCGCCACCTGGGCGGCCAGCTGGGTGCTGAACTGGGCCTGGTTGCCCGGCCGGCGCAGGAAGACCACCAGGTGGCGGGCGACCAGCAGGGCCGTTTCGCGCCCGAGGTCCTCCTCCACCAGGGCCAGCGCCAGGTCGATCCCGGCGGTGACCCCGGCCGAGGTGGCGATCCGCCCGTCCCGGACGTGGATCGGGTCCGGGTCCACCTCGACGTCCGGGAACCGCCGGGCCAGCTCCTCGCCGTAGGCCCAGTGGGTGGTCGCCCGGCGCCCGGCCAGCAGTCCGGCCTCGGCGAGCAGGAAGGCGCCGGTGCACACCGACACCACCCGCTCGGCCCGTCCGGCCAGCTCCCGGATCCGCGCCACCAGGGCCGGGTCCACGAGCCTGGTGCCCTCCCCGCCCGGAACCACCAGGGTGTGCACCGGCCCGACCTCGGCCAGGTCCGCGTCCGGCAGCAGCCGCAGTCCGCTGTGGCTGCGCACCGGCGCCCCGCCCGGGGAGGCGGTGGTCACCCGGTACGCGTCCCGCCGCCCGGAGGCCTGGACCGCACCCGCGAACACCTCCAGGGGGCCGGTCACGTCCAGGCTCTGCACGCCCTCGAAGAGGACGATGACCACGCTGCGCGCTCTCATGCGACCAGCCTCCCAACGGGAGGCGGTGGCAGCAATGACCGGTTTCCCACCTTTCCTGCCATCGGCCGCGCGGTCGGACGGACCGCGCCGGGCGGGCTGCTCCGGGCGGGTGAGGTGCTCCGCGCAGGCAGGCAGGCAGGCAGGCGGACGCGGAAACGCCGGAAGGCCCTTCGCTCTCGCGAAGGGCCTTCCGGCTGTCTGTGCGCCGCCAGGGACTCGAACCCCGGACCCGCTGATTAAGAGTCAGCTGCTCTAACCAACTGAGCTAGCGGCGCCTGCTGACGTGGAGAACATTACCTGGTCAGCAGCCGAAACTCACAATCGGCCCGGAGCGGGTGCCCGGCGCGCTCACATGGTCAGCACGACCTTGCCCCGGACGTGCCCGGCGCCGACCAGCCGGTGGGCCTGGGCGACCCGCTCGATCGGGAACGACTCCTCGACCTCCAGCCGCAGCCCGCCGGACTCCCAGAGCTCCGCCAGCTCGGCCAGCCGCCCGGCCGTCCGCTCGCCCCGCAGCCCCCGGACGCCCAGCCGCTCGGCGCCCGGGTAGTCGACCACGGTGCCGATCCGGTCCCGGTCGGCGACCAGTTCGACGGAGGCCTCCAGGGCGCCCCGCCCGGCGGCGTCGAAGGCCGCGGTCACCCCCTGCGGCGCCACCGCCCGGACCCGCTCGACCAGCCCTTCGCCGTACGTGACCGGCACCGCGCCCAGCTCCCGCAGGTAGCCGTGGTTGCGCTCGCTCGCGGTGCCGATCACCGTGGCACCCCAGGCCCGGGCCAGCTGGACGGCGACCGTGCCGACCCCGCCCGCGGCGCCGTGCACCAGCACGGTGTCGCCGGGGCCGACGCCGAGCGCGGTGAGCGCCACGTGCGCGGTCTGGCCGGAGGCGGAGAGCGAGCCGGCCTGCTCCCACGGCATCCCGGCCGGCTTGGCCACCAGCCGGCCCGCGTCCGCCACGACCAGGTCGGCCTGGGAGCCCAGCAGCCGGAAGCCCAGCACCTCGTCCCCGACCCGCCAGTCCCCGGCGTCCGGGCCGAGGGCGTCCACCACCCCGGCGAACTCGTTGCCGAGGACGAACGGCGGCTCGACCGCCGCTCCCGGCGGGCGGAACCCCTCGCGGATCGCGAGGTCCACCGGCTGCACGCCCGCGGCGTACACCCGGACCCGTACCTCGCCCGGCCCGGGCGCCGGGTCGGGCACCTCGGCGACCCGCAGGACCTCCGGACCGCCGTTCCCCGTCACGGTGACCGCCTTCATGCCTGTTCCCGCCCCTTCTCGTCCGCCGTTGATCCCCGTCGATCGCTTTCGATCCTTCCGGTGCCGACGATGATCCGACCTGAAGTGCGCTTGAGGTCAAGCCCCCGTTCAGCGTGTCGACACCGATGGGCGCATTGTCAGATTTATCCTGGGCGGCGCTCAGCCGTCCGTCGTCGAGAGGAACCTCCCCGTGGGCCAGCTGCCCCTGTTCTTCCTGGTGCTGCTCGCCTCCGTGGTGACCATGCCGCTCGGACGGAAGACCGGAGTGCCACAACCGGTGCTGATGACCCTGCTCGGCATCGTCATGGCACTGGTCCCACAGATCCCGGACGTCACCGTCGAGCCCGAGCTGATCCTGCCGCTGGTCCTGCCGCCGCTGATCTTCGCGGTGGCCCGGCGCTCCTCGGTGCGCTACTTCAAGGCCAACGCCCGCTCGATCCTGCTGCTGGCGGTCGCCCTGGTGGCGGTCACCACGGTCGCCGTGGCCGGCACCGTGCACTGGCTGCTGCCCACCCTGCCGCTAGCCGCCGCCATCGCGGTCGGCGCCCTGGTCTCCCCGCCCGACCCGGTCGCCGCCGTCGCGGTGGCCGGGAGCGTCGGGCTGCCCCGCCGCCTGGTGGCGATCCTGGAGAGCGAGGGGCTGTTCAACGACGTCACCGCGATCGTCATCTACTCGCTGTCCATCGAGGCCATGGTCAGCGGCGACTTCTCGGCCGGCGACGCGGTGCTGCGCTTCGTGCTGTCCGCGGTGCTGGCCGTGGTGGTCGGCGTCGCGCTCGGCTGGGTCAACACCAAGCTCGCCGAGCGCCTGGACGACCCGACCCAGCAGGTCGCGCTCAACCTGCTGGTGCCCTTCGCCGCCTACACCCTCGCCGAGGAGATCCACGGCTCCGGCGTGCTCGCCGTCGTGGTCTGCGCGCTCTACCTCGCCGAGCGGGCCTCCGACGCGGACGCCGTCGCCTACCGGCTGGTCGGCAACGCCTTCTGGGAGGTGGTCGAGATCCTGATCACCGGCGTCGCCTTCGGCCTGATCGGCCTGGAGCTGGCCACCGTGCTCAAGGAGGCCGGCAACGGCTGGACCGGGTTCCTCGGCGACGCCGCCGTGGTCATCGCGGTGGTCGTCCTGGTCCGGCTGCTCTGGCTGCTGCCGGCCGGCTGGCTGTCGAAGAAGCTGCGCTCCGGCGACGACGAGGACACGCCGTTCAGCTGGAAGGAGAGCGTGATCCTCTGGTGGTCCGGCATGCGCGGCGTGGCCACCGTCGCCCTGGCGCTCGCCATCCCGCTCACCCTGCACTCCGGCGAGGACTTCCCCGAGCGCGGCCGACTGGTCTTCATCGCCTTCAGCGTGGTGCTCTTCACCCTGCTGGTGCAGGGCCTCACCCTGCCCTGGCTGGCCAAGCGGTTCGAGCTGGACATCGACCAGGACAAGCACGAGCAGGCCGTGCGCCGGCTCTGGTGGCGGGCCGCCAAGGCCGGGCTCACGCGGCTCGGCGAGCTGGAGGAGCAGGACCGGCTGCCCTCCGAGGTCGCCGACCGCCTGCGGGACCGTCAGCACGACCGGCTGGCCCGGCTCTGCCCGGAGAACTACGCCGAGGAGGAGGCCGCCGAGGCCAAGCTGCGGATGGCCCAGTGGCGCGCCGCCCGGGACGTCGAACAGGAGATGATCGCCGCCTCCCGCCGCGAGATGCTCGCCGCCCGCAGCGAACTCGGCGCCGATCCGGAGCTGGTCGACCAGGTGCTGCGCGGACTCGACCTGCGTTCCGAACGGAAGTGACGGGGCGTCCAAACCCCCGCGGGCGCACCGTCCGCGTCCGCGGGGCGGAATGCGCGTGACCGGCTCCGGGGTTGCATAGGCTGAACCCGGGCAGGCCGTCAACGGAGTCGGCACACCACCAGTACCTGCACGACCTCGGCGAACCCTCACGCCTGGCCCTGCCGGTTTCTGCACCCAGATGAATCGAGGACCCACCGATGTCGGAGACCCGCGCCGACGCCCGCACCCCGCTGGACCGCACCCCCCAGTGGGCCGCCCTGGCCAAGCACCGGGCCGAACTGGGCGACACCCACCTGCGCGAGCTGTTCGCCGCCGACCCCGAGCGCGGCCGCCGCCACACCCTCCAGGTCGGCGACCTGCACGTGGACTACGCCAAGCACCTGGTCACCGACGAGACGCTGGAGCTGCTGCGCGCGCTGGCCGCCGCCACCGGCGTCGCCGAGCTGCGGGACGCCATGTTCCGCGGCGAGAAGATCAACAACACCGAGCACCGCGCCGTCCTGCACACCGCGCTGCGCGCCCCGCGCGGCGCCGTGATCGAGGTCGACGGCGAGAACGTGGTGCCCGAGGTGCACGCGGTCCTCGACAAGATGGCCGCCTTCGCCGACCGGGTCCGCGGCGGCGAGTGGAAGGGCCACACCGGCAAGCCGATCCGCACCGTCGTCAACATCGGCATCGGCGGCTCCGACCTCGGCCCGGCGATGGCCTACGAGGTGCTGCGCTCGTACGCCAAGCGCGACCTCGACGTCCGCTTCGTCTCCAACGTGGACGGCGCCGACCTGCACGAGGCGGTCCGCGACCTCGACCCGGCCGAGACGCTGTTCATCGTCGCCTCGAAGACCTTCACCACCATCGAGACCATCACCAACGCGGTCTCCGCCCGCGACTGGCTGCTCACCGGGCTGCGCGCCGGCACCGACGCGGTGGCCAAGCACTTCGTCGCGCTGTCCACCAACGCCCAGGGCGTGCAGGACTTCGGCATCGACACCGCCAACATGTTCGAGTTCTGGGACTGGGTGGGCGGCCGCTACTCCTACGACTCGGCGATCGGCCTCTCGCTGATGATCGCCATCGGCCCGGACGCCTTCCGCGAGATGTTGGACGGCTTCCACCTGGTCGACGAGCACTTCCGCACCGCGCCGCCCGAGCAGAACGTCCCGCTGCTGCTCGGCCTGCTCGGCGTCTGGTACGGCGCGTTCTTCGACGCCCAGGCGCACGCAGTGCTGCCCTACTCGCACTACCTGTCCAAGTTCACCGCCTACCTCCAGCAGCTGGACATGGAGTCCAACGGCAAGTCGGTGACCCGCGACGGCACCCCGGTGGACTGGCAGACCGGCCCCGTGGTCTGGGGCACCCCCGGCACCAACGGCCAGCACGCCTACTACCAGCTGCTGCACCAGGGCACCAAGGTCATCCCGGCCGACTTCATCGGCTTCGCCAAGCCGGTCGCCGACCTGCTCCCCGGCCTGGTCGCCCAGCACGACCTGCTGCTGGCCAACTTCTTCGCCCAGACCCAGGCGCTGGCCTTCGGCAAGACCCCGGAGGAGGTCGCGGCCGAGGGCGTGCCCGCCGAGCTCGTCCCGCACAAGACCTTCAAGGGCAACCACCCGACCACCACCATCCTGGCCGGCGAGCTGACCCCCTCGGTGCTCGGCCAGCTGGTCGCGCTGTACGAGCACAAGGTGTTCGTCCAGGGCGCGGTCTGGAACATCGACTCCTTCGACCAGTGGGGCGTCGAGCTGGGCAAGGTGCTCGCCAAGCGGATCGAGCCGGTGCTGCTCACCGGCGAGGGCGCCGAGCAGCTGGACAGCTCCACCGCGGAGCTGGTCGCCCGCTACCGCGCGCTGCGCGGCCGCTGAGCCCGGGTCGGGCCGTCCGCTCCGGCGGTCGGCCCGGTCGGCCCGAGCTGGGGGAGGCCGGAAACGCCGGAAGGCCCTTCGCTCTCGCGAAGGGCCTTCCGGCTGTCTGTGCGCCGCCAGGGACTCGAACCCCGGACCCGCTGATTAAGAGTCAGCTGCTCTAACCAACTGAGCTAGCGGCGCCTGCTGACAGAGAAGACTCTAGCAGCGCCCTGCGGCCGAGCCAAAATCGAATACCGGCCGCCCCGCGTTCACCCCCCGGTCACGACGGCCGCCCTGGCGGGAACCGGCTCGCCCTCCTCGCGCGCCGCCCGGACGCAGGCCCAGAGCACCACCGCGGCGCCGGGCAGCCGGGGGTCGCGCCGCTCCGGTGCGACGATCCACCGGCCGGCGCCCTGCCCCGGGGAGTCCGGGCTGTTCACCATCCGCTGCAGCGGCGGCACGGTCACCGTGTCGCCCTTGCCGTGGCACAGCAGCGGCGGCACGTCCCGGGCCCACTCCTCCCAGGCCAGCAGCCGGCGCAGCCGGGGCGCCGCACCCGGCTGGACGAACAGCAGCAGCCGCCCCCGGTGGGAGGCCACCGGCCCGCAGCCCGGCCCGGAGGCCCACAGCTCGTCCAGCACCCGGCGGCCGAACAGCGCCGGCATGCTGATCACGTCGAAGGCACGCCCGCAGGGCAGCACCGACGGTGCCCACGGGCGGCTTTCCCACAGGGCGCGCATGCTGCGCGGGTACTCGCTGGCGGAGGCGAGCCAGGCCTCCCCGGCCGCGCCGACGTACTCGACCGACGGCTGCATCACCGACGGGTACCTCACCGACTGCTGCGTCACCGACTGCGGTGTCCAGATCTCCACGGGGAGCAGCCTGTGCGGCGCACGCCCGGGCCGGGACGGAAAGCGCGGTTCGCCGGACAGCGTGGCGGGCGGCGGCGTACCCTTCCCCGCCGCGCATATGCCGGCGGCCCGTGTCCGGCCGGCGGGCGCGGGGGGCTCAGTCCTCGTGCCGGCGCGGCTGGAGCAGGGTGCGGCCGTACTCGATCATCTTGGCGGCGTAGTCCGGGGTCCAGTCCGCCCGCTGGGCGATCTCGGCGTCGGACTGCGCGTCGAACCGGCGCGGGTCGGCGAGCTGCGCGGCGGCGACCGCCTGGAAGTCCGTGGCCCGCTCGGCGGCGGCCCGGAAGGCCAGGGCCAGTTCCGTGGAGCGGCGCAGCAGCTCCGCCGGGTCCTCGATCGACTCCAGGTCGAAGAATCGTTCCGGCTCGGGTTCGGCGGACTGCGGCTCGAACAGCAGCTGCACCGGACGCAGGCGCCTGGTGGGTTCGGACGACTCTGGGGAGTCGGGCATGGACGGACACCTCCGGGTCTCGGGTGGGGGTGGAAGGACATCTGCTCCGGGCTGCGCCGCCCGGTCGGGGCCGCCGTCCATTGTCTCGCGGCGGTGGCCGGTAGCGGAACGGTGCGCACGCGAGCGCTATTCCCCGGCGCGCGCCGGACGGGTGCCCCGCGCGCTGCGCTTCCGGATCGCAGGCGAACCGGTTGTCCCGGTGTACCCGGTCGGTGCCCGGAAGCGCCGGTGCACCCGGCCGTCCGACGAAGCTGGAGAGCACCCCCATGCGCGTGAGAAGGAGCCTCGCGGCCCCCGCCCTGTCCGTCCTGTCCCTGCTGGGCGCGCTGTCCGCGGCCGCCGCCTCCGTCGCCCCGCCCGCCGCGGCCGCCGAGGAGGCGCTGGTGGTCGCCGGGGATCCGAGCGGCCCGGGCGGCGTCTCGACGGCGACCTGCCCGTCCGGCACCCACCTGACCGGCGGCGGCTACCGGCTCCAGCCGGACGCGGACGGCCCGGTGCGCACCAACGGCCCCACCGCCGACGCACGCGGGTGGAGCGCGCGGGCGGAGCGGGGCGCGGTGGTGGCCTTCGCGGTCTGCGAGACCGAGGACTGACCCAGGCCCTACCCAGCTGACTGGCTAGCGCAGGCGGACCCGGTGGCCGCTCAGGTGGTCCAGCACCTGGTGGTTGGCCTCCCAGCCGTCCGGGAAGGCCACCGGGACGCCCAGCTGCACCGGCTCGGTCGCGGGGTGCTCGTCCAGCAGCTCGGCGATCCCGGCCCGGGCCACCACGATGCAGGCGTGCCGGTGCCGGGAGGCGAGCACGCAGAGCCGGCCGGTCTCCAGGTGGAAGGCGGTCGCGTCGGGACGCCCGGAGAGCGGGTGCAGCACCACGGTGACGTCGTACTCGCGGCCCTGGAGGCGGTTGGCGGTGTCCACCGTGACGGCCGGACCGGCCGCGCCGTCCACCGGCACGCCCGCCTTGAGCAGCGCCGCGCGCACGGCCGCCGCCTGGTCCCGGTGGGCGGTGCCGACGGCGACCCGGTCCGCGGTGAGCGGGGTCCCGCCCTGCTCGGAGTGGGCGGTCAGCCCCCGTTCCAGCAGCCGGCGGACGGTGGCCGCGACGGCCGCCACGGCCTGCGGGTCGGTCCGTACGGTGTGCCGGGCCGGCAGCTCCAGCAGGGCCCAGCCGTGCTCGGCGGCCCGGTCGATCACCGCGTCCAGGGCCGAGCCGTCCGCGCGCACGGAGGCCGTCAGCCGGCGGTCGTCCGGGCCGGTGCCGGAGCGGAACGGCGTGTACGGGTAGAAGGCCCGCGAGATCAGCGGAGCGGCGCTGGCGGGCAGCCGCCAGGAGACCGGCAGCCGGTGCGGCTCGATCTCCGGGTTGTGCGCCAGCATGGTGACCACCGCGCTGCCGGACGGGTCGTACGACAGCCCGGCCCACTGCTCGGTGCCGACCACGGTGAACGGGTCCAGCTGGCCCGGGTCGCCGACGAACAGCGCCCGTTCGAACAGCCGGGCCACCGCGAGCAGGGCGTCGGAGCGCATCTGGTACGCCTCGTCGACGATCGCGTGCCGCCACGGGGCCTCGGCCCGCACCCACTGCCACTTGGCCGAGGTGGAGATCACCACGTCGTGCTCGACCAGGTCGGCGACCTTGTCGGAGGGCGTGACGTTGGCGTGCTTCAGCACCTCCGGGCCGGGCCGGGAGTCCGCGGCGTGCAGCCGGCCGATCGTCAGCTCCGGCGCCTTCCCGGCCAGTCGGCCGACCAGGTCGTCCACCTGGCCGTTGGTCTGGGCGACGATCATCAGCCGTTCGCCGGCCTCGACCAGCTCGCGCGCGGCCCGCACCACGAGCGTCGACTTCCCGGCGCCGGGCGGGGAGTCCACCACCACACCGCGCGGGGCGCCGGCCGGCGGACGGACGGTGGCGGCCAGGATCCTGGCCACCGCGGCGTCGGCGGCCTCGCCCGGGGCCTGCTCGCCCGGGGTCTGCTCGGGGATCATCGGACGGCTCACTCCCACTCCTCGGAGACGGACGGGGCGGGTACGGGCGCGGCGCCGGGCGGGCCCCCGTGGGTCCAGGGGGTGTCGTCCGGCTCGGGCAGCGGCGCGGACTGGCGCACCGTCAGCTCGAACAGGGTGAAGGTGACCGACTCGCCGGGCTCGGGCAGGCTGCCCGGCTCCGGGTCCTTCCTGCGGCCCATGCCGGAGAGCACCCGCAGGGTGAGGGTGCCCTCGGCGGCGTCCACCGCGACGATCTCCGCCTTCTGCGCGGACGGGCCGTGCACGCGGTGCACCTCACGGCCGAGGTCCGCGTGCGGGCGGTCGACGGTGCGCAGGGTGACCAGCGGGCGCGGCTTGGGGGAGCGGCCGGCGGTGTCCCAGTCCGGCACCACCTCCGTGACCACGCCGCTGAACGCCTCGCCGGCCAGCCGGTGCTCGGCCATCGCCAGCGGGTCGTCCAGCGCCTCCTGGACGTCGAGCCGGGCCTGCTCGCGCTCGCGCTGGGCGAGCTTGCGGGCCGCGGTGACGGCGTCGTCCTGCCGGGGCTGCGGCGGCTCGCCGGCCGCCAGCCGGTCCCGGTGGCCGGTGTAGGACCAGCGGTCGCCGGTCCAGCGCTCCTCCAGGTGGCCGGCCGGCGGCAGGGCGCGCAGCAGGTCCAGGCCCCGCCAGACGTCCCGCCAGGTGGGCAGCAGGACGGACGACAGCGCCTCCTCCAGCGCCGCCACCGCGGCCCGCACGGCCGCCCGGGCACGTGCGGCGGCGGCCTCGTCGCGCTCCTCGGTGCTGTGCTGCAGGGCGCCCACCGCGGAGTCGTAGCGGGCGATCGCCGGGGCGAGCACGGACTCGTCGAAGCGGGGGTCGGTCGCCGGTCCGGCCGGCGGGTGCAGCAGCTGCCCCCGGTCGTCCCGGGCGGACTCGGCCAGCTCGGCGGCCCGCGCGCCGGTCAGGCCGGCCGGCGGGTGGTGCCAGGCGAGCCGGGCCGCCAGGTGCTGGTCCTCCAGGTGGCTCTGGCCGGTCGCCCAGTGCCGGGCCAGCAGACCGGTCATCGGCAGCAGCAGCGAGGAGCCGGGCACCTGGGCGCGGTCGGTGAGGTGGGTCAGCCAGCGGCCGAGCAGCGGCACCCGGACCGGCGCCGGGTACGGGCCCGGCTCCTCGTCCTCGGCGGTGCGGCGGAACCGGGTCGAGCGGCCGATCAGAGCGAGGTGGCGCACGCCCGCGCTGTTCGGCACGATCAGCTGCGGGGCGTCCGCGCACAGCTCGCGGAACACCTGGGTCTTCTCGCCGGTCTCCGGATCCTTCTCGGAGCCCTCGATCTGCTCCACGTCCTCGGCGAAGGACTCCAGGTAGGGCAGCAGGTCGGCGGCCAGCTCGGCCAGGAAGTCGAACCGCAGGGTGCGGTTGAGCGGCTGCGGCACCAGGTGCAGCCGGGGCGCGTCCCGGTCGGTGCCGAGCATCACCGCGAGCGGCGCGCCGGACTCGCCGGCGGCGGTCAGCGGGACCAGCACCATCGGGCGGTCGGACAGGTGCCGGTGCCGGACGGTGGCCAGCGGCTCGGCCCGGCCGCTGCGGACGGCCTCCAGCCGGGCGAGGGTGGTGAGCAGACTCATGCGTGCGCCCCCGGGGCCGTGGCCGCGGCGCCCAGGGCTGCGGCGCCCAGGGCCTCGGCGCGCAGCGCGGCCGCGTAGGCGAGGCGCTCGGCGGCGTCGTCCGCGCCGTCCAGGTCCTCGCTCTTGGTGCCGGCGGCGGCCAGCGCCTCGGCGACCGTACGGATGCTGCCCAGTTCGCCGCGCACGCCGCGGCCGAGCTGCTCGACCCGGTCGCCGCAGCGGGCCCGGGCGCGGCAGTGGAAGCCGAGTTCGCAGGTGGACAGGCAGTCCGGGCTGTACGCGGCGGGCACCGCCTCGACCGAGGCGGCCAGCTGCTCGGCGGTCCGGGCCGGCGCGCCCTCCTCGTCGGCGGCCAGGTCGAAGTCGGTCCCCGACGGCAGCGCCTCCAGCAGCCGGCCGATGCCGGTCAGCCGGCTCAGCTGGCGCCGGGTGATGGCCAGTTCGCGGCGGACGTCGACGGCCACCGCGGTCGGCCGGTTGCCGAAGTCCTTCGGGCAGACCAGCAGCACGCCGGTGCGCGGACTGCCCGGAAGCCGCTGCTCGGTGTACGGGTCCTCGGCGAGCGGCTGCCCGGCCGCCGCGGCGGCGGCCTGCTGGAGCGCCAGCACGTACACGGCGGCCTGCCGGGCGGCGGCGCCGACCTTGGCCGGGTCCGCGCTGCCGTCCAGTACCGGGAAGGACTTGATCTCGACCACGGTGCACCGCCCGCCGTGCACCACCAGCGCGTCCGGCTCCAGGTAGGCGGTGCTGCCGGCCACCCCCAGGCGCAGCATCGGGTGGTCGAGCAGCGTCCAGGCCTCCGGGTCGGCGGCGGCCCGGGCCAGCGCCTCGGCCGTCCGGTCGGCGCGGACGGCCGGGCCGGAGCGGTGCAGCAGGTCCGGCACCTGGAGCGGGGTCCGGTCGTCCGCCGGGACGCCCAGGTGGTGGCGGAGCGGCTCCAGCAGCGCGGCGTAGCCGTCCGCCTTCAGCCGGGACTCGAAGATCACGCCGCGGGCGATGGCGAAGGGGGACTGGCCGAAGGGGGCGGGGCGGCCGAGCCGGGCCGCCAGCGCCGACTTGTCCACCCCGGCCGCGTCGAGCACGGCACGGCGGTGGCAGCCCGGATTGGCGGCGAGCGCGGCGAGGGAGCGGGCGTTCAGACTGCGCTGCGGGGCCGGTCCGCGCAGCTCCGCGAGCCGCTGGGCGAGCGGCTCAGCGGGCCCGCCCGGCGGGACGTTCGTCGAGACGTTCATGGTGCGGCCCAGTGTCGCATCCGGGTCCGACAACGCGGTGCGGACCGGCCGTCGGACGACCGGACGGCACACCGCGGGCCCGGAAGGGGGCGCCCGGCGGACCGTGCCCACCGGCGCGCGCGGCGCGGCCGCCGGTACCGGCCCCGCGATCGTCTCCGCCGCCCGGGTGGGGGATCATGGAACCCGGTGCTCAATGGTGAGACCGAAACCGTTGCCACCGCCCTGCAGCTGCTAGGAGCCCCCATGCCCGCCCGCATCGTGCTGGTCCGCCACGGCGAGACCGAGTGGTCCGCCACCGGCCGCCACACCGGTCGCACCGACATCCCGCTGACCGAGGAGGGCCGCGCGATGGCCCGGGCCCTCGGCGCCCGCCTCGCCAAGGCCCCCTGGAACGGGTTGCCGGACGCGCTCGTCTACACCAGCCCGCTCGGCCGGGCCGAGGAGACCTGCGAGCTGGCCGGCTTCGGCGACCGCGCGGTGGAGCGCCCGGAACTGATGGAGTGGGACTACGGCGCGTACGAGGGCCGCACCGGCGCGGACATCCGGGCCACCGACCACCCCGGCTGGCTGATCTGGCGCGACGGGGTGCCCGGCGGCGAGAAGCTCTCCGACGTGGCCGAAAGGGTGGACGCCTTCCTGGCCGGCCTCAAGGAGGAGCACGGCGTCCCGGAGCCGGACACCACCGTGATGCACTGCGCCGACCGGGACGTCGTCCTGTTCGCGCACGGCCACCTGCTGCGGATCCTGACCGCCCGCTGGCTGGGCCTGCCGCCCGAGTTCGCCCAGCGCTTCAAGCTCGGTACGGCCGCGCTCTGCGTGCTGTCCTGGGAGTACGGCGCGCCGGCGGTGGAGATCTGGAACGACCTGTCCCACCTGGACGGCCTGACCGCCGGGCACTGACCGCGGAGCCCCGGTCGGCTCGGCGGCGCCGAGGGATCCGGGGGATCCCTCCGGGGCCGCCCGGGCTCTAGGCGGCCGCCGCCCGGTCGTAGTCGGCCAGGAACCGCCGCACCTCGGGTACCGCGACGTGCGGGCGCAGCCGTCCCGCGGTGTCCGCGAGCATGCTCCGGATCCGGGCCGAGCGGACGGCGCCGAACAGCGCGACGGCGGCCGAGCCGTGGTGCGCCGCGCCGGCCAGGTCCCCGCGGCCGAGCCGGTCGTGGGCCAGCTCGGCGGTGTACAGCACCCGGTTGCGGACGAAGTGCGGCTTCTGGAGCGTTATCGCCAGCCCGGCCTGCTCGCTGGCGCGGTCCCAGTCGCCGAGCGCCGACCAGCACTGCGACTGGAGGCCGGCGATCTCGGCCTCGCCGAAGAAGGACATCCACTCCGGGTCCCGCTCGCCCGGGCCCCGGTCGAACAGCGCGTACGCCCGGCCGAGCGCGCGCTCGCAGGAGGCGCGGTCCTGGAGCAGCGCCCAGGCGCCGGCCTCGCGCATGCCCAGCAGGGCGAGCAGCCGCTCGGAGCCCAGTTCCCGGGCGGCGACCTGCCCGGCCTGGGCGGCGCGCAGCGCCTCGCGCGGGCGGCCGGCGTCCCGGGCGAGGAAGGCGCTGTTGCAGAAGACGTGCGCCTCCAGGGCGGAGTCCCCGGCCATCCGGGCGGTGGCGAGCGCCTCGGCGTAGAACGAGCGGGCGTCCGCGAGGCGGTTGGAGTCGTGGGCCAACCAGCCGACGGAGATGGCGAGTTCGCCGGCCCCGGCCTGGAGCCGGCGCTCCGTCTCGGCGCTGTACTCGCACTCGTTGAGCAGCACGTAGGCGTTGCGCAGCGACTGCCCGGCGAGCTCGTACAGGGTGTCCGCGCCGTGCGCGTCGTCGGCCAGCCGAATCTCCCGGACGGCCTGTTCGACGCCGAGCACCTCGGCGGCGCCGACCCGGCGCGACGGCGCCACCGGCCCGGGCCGGCCGGGCACCAGCGGTTCGCCGCCGAGCAGCGACGGTGCGGTGAACTCCGCACCGGGAAAGGCGCCTTGGCCGCTGAGCACGGCAAGGGCGCGGTCGGCACCGGCCGGCCGACCGGCGGCCGCGGCCGGTCGGTCGATGCCGATCACGGCGGCCAGCGCGGTGGTGCCGCCGGCCAGGAACGTACGGCGACGCACGTCGTCGTTCTCCTCGTCGAGATTGGGCGATCCATCGGGCCCCCGGGGCGCCGTCCCGGGACTCGGCCAGCGGGGCCCGTCCGGAGCGGCTGGATCCGCGTACGGCGAGGCAGCGTACGGGAGTTGAGTGGAGAGTGGTGAGCGCGGGGCGGACGGGGGCGGGAACGTCGGGTGGAGCGGAGGCGGTTCGCTCCACCCGCCGGGTCCGGCCGCCGGGCGGCGGCGGACGGCGGTCCGGGGGGCGAAGCCGAGGTCGGTGAGCGTGCGGTCCGGCCACATGTGCCGGAATACCCGCTCGTAGGCGTAGTTGGGGCAGCGGATCTCACCGGATTCGACCCGTCCGACGTAGCGGGCGTCGCAGGACACGTGCTCGCCGATCTCGCGGGCGGCCCTGCGGACGGCCGTGGCGAACTCGCCCGGTGAACGGTCGCCGCGCAGTGCGCGCATCACGGCGTTGGGGGACGGTCGGTTCGGCTCGGCCGGTGGGGTGGCTGCCATGGCGCCGAGAGTACTCGGAGTCACCGACCGGCCACATTCGGTTGGCAGGACATCTGCCGTCAAACCATGGCAAAAGGGGCGATGTTGCGGGATATCCGCCATGAAATGCCATGCCTTGCTGTAAGGCGCCCCGTGGCCTGGAGCGTGGCCGCCACGTTGTCCTGGTACGCGGAAAAAAAGCCCATGCCGTAGCCCCGGCCCGTCCCGGCCCGGCGGCCCCGCCCGACGGCTGTGCTTCCGGACCGACGAGGTACAGGAGAGCCCATGATGGCCACCGGACTGCCGCAGTACCGCCCCGTCCGCGGGGGGATGCCCGCCGGCGCCGCTCCCGCCCTGCTCCCCGAACCCGCCGACGACCGGCTCTCCGGCCGGGGACCGGTCGGCGGCGGCCGCCTCCCCTGCGGCGGCCGCCGGCGCGAGCGCACGACCCCCGACGAGGGCACCCTTGTCACCTCCTGCGACACCGTGACCGTCGCCCTGCGGCACGGCCTGGAAGCCGTCGACATCCTGAGACTGCGCCGCGCCTGCGGAGCCGTCCTGCAGAGCCGCAACGGCAGCACCGTCTCCTTCCTCGTCCCGGCCGGCACCTGGGAGACCTGGCACCTGCCCGGCAGCTCCTGTACCGCCGGCGCGCTCGTGCCCGCCGGCACCGACCCGCGCTGGGTGATCCCGCCCTCCGGCGCCGGCCGCACCGCCCGCCCCACCGACGCCTGGGTGCTCCGCTCAGCCCTCTGCGAGGCCGCCTGCACGCTCACCGCAGGCGGCCTCGGCCCGTTCTAGCGGGCGCGCCGCGCGGATCCCGCCGGGCGCCCGAGCCTCCGGCCCGGTCCCCGCGGCACGCCCCTGACCCGCGGGTGTTCCACCCCGACGGCGATAATGGCCGGTATGGGACGAAGCAGCAGAGCCGCGCGCGGCCCGGAACCGGCGGCCACCACCGGACCGGGCGGACGCACCCACGCCCAGGGCCCGCTCCGCCGTCCCGTCGGCTCCGGCCTCGCCGAGCTGCGCCCCGACCGCGACCGGCCCGCCGCCTGGTCGCTGCTGATCGACGGCGCCCCGCAGTCCCTGGTCGACCTCGCCGACCCCACCCACCTCGGATTCGAGTACCAGCGCCGGCTCGGCCACCTGATCGACCTGGTCGCCCCGCCCGGGCGTCCGCTCACCGTCCTGCACCTCGGCGGCGGCGCCCTCACCCTGGCCCGCTACACCGCCGCGACCCGGCCGCGCTCCCGCCAGCAGGTCGCCGAGATCGACACCGCGCTCACCGAACTCGTCCGCGCCGAACTCCCGTTGGAGCGCGGCTGGCAGATCAAGGTGCGCGGCGCGGACGCCCGCAGCGTGCTGGAGCGCACTCCCGAGGACAGCGTCGACCTGGTGATCACCGACGTCTTCTCCGGGGCCCGCACCCCCGCCCACTGCACCACCGTCGAGTTCACCACCCTCGCCGCCCGCGCCCTCGCCCCCGGCGGCTGGTACGCCGCCAACATCGCCGACGGCGGCGCCCTGCCCTTCGCCCGCTCCCAGGTCGCCACCCTCGGCACGGTCTTCCCCGAGCTGTGCCTGATCGCCGACCCCGCCGTGCTGCGCGGCAAGCGCTTCGGCAACCTCGTCCTGGCCGCCGCCCACACCCCGCTCCCGGTCGCCGAACTCACCCGCCGCGCCGCCTCCGACTCCGCCCACGCCCGGGTCGAACACGGGCGCGCCCTCACTGACTTCGCGGCCGGGGCCGTTCCGGCGACGGATGCCACGGCGGCGCCCTCGCCGGAGCCGCCGCCGGGGGTCTTCCGCTGACGGCCGGTTTCCGGCTTCCGGTCGCCGAGCTCATCCTCTGCGCGGCCTGCGACAACGCCCACGCGAGGGTCGAACACGGCCGTGCCCTCACCGAATTCGCCGCCGGAGCCGTCCGCTGACGGCTGCCGCCCGCCGCACCCCGGGCCGTTCGCCGGCGCCGTGAAGTCTGGGGTAAATCCGTTGGCGGACGACCGAATCGAGGCCGACAATGGCGCTGCCGTTTCGGCCACCGACCCGAGGGGGAGCCATGGAGATCAGGCCGGCCCGGCCGGAGGAAGCCGCGCGGCTCACCGGCATCGCCCTGCGGTCCAAGGCGTACTGGGGCTACGACGAGGCGTTCATGGCCGCCTGCCGGGCGGAGCTGACCGTGGACGCCGGTGTGATCGAGCGGTCGGCCACGATGGTGGCCGAGGACGACGGGCGGGTGCTGGGATTCGTCTCGCTCTCCGGCGCACCGCCGACCGGATCGCTGGACCAGCTCTTCGTCGAGCCCGAGTCGATCGGCCGCGGCGTCGGCCGCGCGCTGTTCGAGCGGGCCCGGGGCCTGGCCGTGGAGCTCGGCCTGCGTCGGTTCACCATCGACTCCGACCCGAATGCCGAGCCGTTCTACCTCGCGATGGGTGCCACCCGGATCGGCAGCGTCCCGTCCGGCTCGATCCCGGGGCGTGAACTCCCGCTGCTGGTCCTGGAGCTGGCCGCGCAATAGGCAGGGGCCGCGCGCCTGGCGGCGGGAGGTGCCTCCTCGGCCGCGGGACGCACAACACGCCGACGCCCTGACCCGACCACGCCCCGGGCCACTCCTCGCCCTCCCGCCCGCGGCCCGCAGGGGCAACGAGCCCCGGGCTTCGGCCGGGAGATGTCCCACCGCCGTCCGGCGACGCACACACCCCGACACCTTCGGGCGAACGACGGGCGGCCGAGCGGGTGGGGGAGGGTCAGGCCCCGGCCCGTTCAGTGCCCGCGCGGCAGCCCGCGGTGCTTGCACATGGCGGCCCCCGTGAGCAGCAGGCCGGCGGCGATGGGGGCGAGGACGGCGGTCGCGGTGGCGGAGCCGTCATGGGAGGTGGTCGCGGTGTCGGCGATGGCCACCGTCGCGGGTGTCCTGCCGTGCCCGGGTGCGGTGGGAGTCGTGGAGTCCGTCGGGCGGTCGGGATCGGCGGTGGGCCCGGTGTCGTCGGCGGTCGTGGCCGCCGCCTCCTGGACCAGCGGTTCCTCCGCCGCCCCGCGCTGCCGGGGAACGGCGGGAAGGGCGGCGTCGGTGCGGCGTCGGTCGGCGGACGGCGGACCGACGGGTCCGCCCTCGCGGAAGGCGCGGGAGCCGTCGGAGCGGGAGCTGTCGGAGCGGGAGCTGTCGGAGCGGGCCTGGGCGGGGACGACGTCGAGCAGGCCGGAGGCGAGGGCGAAGGCGTCGGGGACGGCCGCCCGTTGGCCGGGCAGGGGCAGGCCGCCGGCCCGGATGCGTTCCTGGAGGGTGTCGCCGACCGCTCCGGTGGCCCCCGCGCCCTCGGTGATCCCGCCGCCCGGGCCGTTGCCGCCCGGTTCGTCCCCGGCGGGCCCGGGGGAGCGGTCCGGCGGGCCGTCCTTCGGCGGCCTGCCCGCCGACGGCCCGGACCCGACGGGACGTTCGGCTGACTGCCCGTCGAGGGCCGGTCCGTCGAGCCCCGGCCGGTCGAGTGCCGGGACGCCGTGCAGCGCGCGCCGGACGGCGGGCCGGGCCGGGTCCGGCGGTGGGTCGGTGGTGGCCGCGTAGGCCCCGGGGGCGCCGACTCCCCAGAGCTGCGCGAGCAGGGCTCCCGCGGCCGCGACGATCCGGGGGCGGGGCAGCCACCGGGTGATCCCGCGGCGGGCACCGGCGACGCCGCGAGGGGCGGGTTCCTGGGGCTTGGTCGCGTGATTGGCTCGCACGTGAGTCGAGAACGAGCGGCCGGGCGGTGAGGTCACGCCCGCCGTCACGGACAGTCATCGCGGGCGTGGCCCCGGGGCCGCCGCTCCCGGGGCCACCGGCCGCGTGGCGGTCAGGAGTTGGGGCGCAGGGTCCAGGTGACCGTCATCACGCCGGTGACGGCGCCGTCGGCGCGGGTGATCTCGACGGTGACCGGGAACTCGGGGCGGCCGCCGGCGTCCAGCTCGGCGACGACCTCGGTGGCCGGGCGGCCGAGCACGGCGGTGGCGGTGACGTCGCCCATGGCGAGCTTCTTGTACGCGATCTCGGCGTTCACGGCGAGCGGCACGGCCCGGGACAGCTGGTCGCCGAAGGCGGCGAGCACGATGCAGCCACTGGCGGACTCGGCCAGCGTGAACATCGCGCCGGCGTGCGGGCCGCCGACGTGGTTGTGGTACGCGGGCTGGTCCGGCAGGCGGAGCACGGCGCGCTCCGGGGTGGTCTCCAGGTACTCCAGGTTGAGGGTGTGCGCCATCGGCACGGTGTCGTCGAGCAGCTTGCCGATCGTAGGTGTGGTCATGGCGAAGATGTTACTAGCCGGTAGCTTCCGGCGGCAGGGGGGCGGCCGGAAAGTCGACCGGGCAGGCGGGTGTGAGGGGGCGCACATTCGGGCGGGGGGCGTGCAACTGAGGCCGTGCACAGCTGAGGGAACGCGAAAACGCCTGAGGGGCCGATCTCTTGAAGAGATCGGCCCCTCAGGCTCTGGGGTGAGTGACGGGACTCGAACCCGCGGCCACCTGGACCACAACCAGGTGCTCTACCAACTGAGCTACACCCACCATCTGTCCGGTCCGTTCCCGCTCTCGCGTTCCCGTTCCGACAGGAAGAACTCTACAGGATCCGAGAGGGTGCTCGCGCCAGGGTTTCCGTCCGGCGAACGCGGGCACCTTCTCCGACCCTCCGGCGGGGCTCCGCCGGGCGGTCCCGGGATCGGCCCGCACGGCGGCCCCGGGCTCAGCTCGCCGGCGCCTGGTACTTCCCGGCGATCGCCCGCGCGGTGTCGGCGTCCGGGCCGGGCTGCGGGACGAACACCGCCTCGCGGTAGTACCGCAGTTCGTTGATGCTCTCCCGGATGTCGGCGAGCGCCCGGTGGTTGCCGCCCTTCTGCGGGCTGTTGTAGTACGCCTTCGGGTACCAGCGCCGGGCCAGCTCCTTGATCGAGGAGACGTCCACGATCCGGTAGTGCAGGTGCTTCTCCAGGGCCGGCATGTCCCGGGCCAGGAAGCCGCGGTCGGTGGCCACCGAGTTGCCGCACAGCGGGGTCTTCCCCGCCTCCGGCACGTGCTCGCGCACGTAGGCGAGCACCCGCGCCTCGGCCTCGGCCAGGGTCACGCCCTGCTCCAGCTCCTCCAGCAGCCCGGAGGCGGTGTGCATCTCGCGCACCACCTCGGGCATGTTCGCCAACGCCTCCGCCGGCGGCCGGATGATGACGTCCACGCCCTCGCCGAGGATGTTCAGCTCGGAGTCCGTCACCAGCACCGCGACCTCGACCAGGGCGTCCCGGTCGAGGTCGAGGCCGGTCATTTCACAGTCGATCCATACCAAACGGTCATTCACACAACTCACCCTACGGCGCGATCACGCGCCGCGGGGACCGGTGGAGCCGAGCGGGGTGCCTCGGCCTGGTGCTCCTCCGGCCCGTCGTGCGCGCCGGGGCCGTCCGGGTGCTCGCCGTCCCGGCCGGCCCGGACCGCGTGGCCGTCCCGTCCGGTCCGGGCCTCGCGCGCCGCCCGGGCGCCCTCGGCCGCGGGCCGGCCGACGGCCTGGCCGCGGACCTGCGGTGCCCGGGCCTGGCGACCGCGGAGGTCACCCGGGCCGGAGCCCGGCTGCCCGGTCGGGGCCGGCATCCGTCCGGTGGCCGGGCCGTGACCGCGCCCGGCCACCCCCGGCTCGTCCGCGGGTCGCTCGGCCGCGCTGCGGTGCCCCTGGCCCTGGCCGCGGACCCCCGGCTGGGGGAGGCCGTCCTCCGCCGCCGCGTGCTCGGCGGTGCGCGGCGGACGTCCGGTCCCCGATCCCGGTCCGGCCTGCTGCGGAACCACCGCCGGCCGCAGCGGACCGCGCCCCGTCGCACCCTGCTGCCCGGGGTGCGACTGCTGCGCGGCCTGCTGGTGCGGGTACGGCTGACCGGCCCGGGGGTGGAAGCCCTGGCCGGTCGGCGTCCCGACCTGACCCGGACCGAACCCGCCGGGCTGTCCGGACGCTCCCGGCTGCCCGTGACCGACCTGCTGGCCGTGCTGCCCGTGCTGACCGGGTTGCCCGTGCTGCCCGTGCGGGACCGGCTGCCCGTGCTGCCCGTGCTGTCCGACCGCGAGCGGCGCCCCCGGACCGGCCGGGAACGGCTGCGCCGACGGCACACCGTGCGCCCCGCCGAACAGCGGCCCGCCCGCCTGGGCGACCGCGCCCGCCGGGTGCGGCAGCGCTCCGGGCAGCCGCAGGTCGCCGAGCGCACCGGCCGGCGCGCTCGGCTGCTGACCGGGCCGGCGGGCCCGGTAGCTGGTCCGGTACGCGGCCGGGGAGACCCCGAGCTGGCGGCGGAAGTGCCCGCGCAGCGCCACCGGCGAACGGAACCCGCACCGGCGCGCGACGTCGTCCACCGACAGTTCCGAGGTCTCCAGCAGCCGCTGTGCCTGGAGCACCCGCTGGGTGATCAGCCACTGCAACGGCGCGCTGCCGGTCAGCGTGCGGAACCGCCGGTCGAAGGTGCGGCGGCTCATGTAGGCGCGAGCCGCCAGCACCTCGACGTCGAACTGCTGGTTGAGGTTCTCCAGCGCCCACGTGACCACCTCGGCCAGCGGGTCGTTGCCGATCTCCTCCGGTAAAGACTGATCGATGTACTGGGCCTGTCCTCCGCCGCCGCGGCGGCTCGGCACCACCAGGCGGCGGGCCAGCGCGTTGGCCGCCTCGGCGCCGTGGTCGCTGCGCACCACGTGCAGGCACAGGTCGATGCCGGCGGCGGTGCCGGCCGAGGTGAGCACGTCGCCGTCGTCGACGAACAGCTCGCGCGGGTCGACGTGGACCCGCGGGTAGCGCTTGGCCAGCGTCGGCGCGTACATCCAGTGGGTGGTCGCCGGGCGGCCGTCGAGCAGGCCGGCGGCGGCCAGCACGAAGGCGCCGGTGCAGAGTCCGATGATCCGGGCGCCCTCGTGGTGGGCCTTGCGCAGGGCGGTGATCGCCTCGACCGGCGGGGGCTGGGAGATCGAGCGCCAGGCCGGAACGACGATCGTGCCGGCCCGGGCGAGCGCCTCCAGGCCGTACGGGGCGGAGAGGGTCAGGCCGCCGGTGGTGGCCAGCGGGCCCTCCTCGCCGGCGCAGACCAGCAGGCGGTAGCGGGGAACCCCGGCGTCCTGGCGGTCCACGCCGAAGACGGAGAGCGGGATGGAGCTCTCGAAGATCGGGGCGCCGCCGAAGATCAGCACCGCGACGGTCTCCCGGCGGCGCCGGCCGGACAGCTTGCGCGGGGCGGAGGACGTCATCGGGGTGGGGGAGCCGTTCGCGCCGGGCCCGCCGTGGCCCAGCGGGCCGTGGCCGGAACCGGCGCCGAGGGCGAGGCCGCCGAGCGGACCGCCGCCCTGACCGGGGGCGGCGACGGGGGCGCCGTTCAGCCCCGGGGTGCCGCCGCCGTAGCCGAGATGGCCGGAATGGCCGGGGTGACCGAGGTGGCCGCCGTAGTGGCCGGGATGGGCGAGGTGTCCGGGGTGGCCGGAATGGCCCGGGTGTTCGCCGCCGTAGGGCTGGCCGGGACTGACGAGTCCTCGGCTGACGGGCTGTCCGCCGAAGGGCGGTCCGCCGACGTGCTGGCCGGCGAAGGCGGGCTGGCCTCCGTAGGGGGACTGGCCCCCGTGGGGCGTCGCCACGCCGTGGTCCGCGGTGGTCGGCGCCGCACCGGGACCGACGCCGGCGCCCGACCCGGGGGAGGACACCGCGGGGTACGAGGAGTGCGGAGCGGCGCCCGGGGTGCCGGAGGTGCGGGTGGTGGCGATCGCGGCGGTGCCAGTGCCTCTCGCGGACCGACCCGCGCCGCCGGCCGCCGCCTGGCCGCTGTCAGGACCCGCGTCGCTCCTGCTCACCCTGCTCAAGGCGCTCAAGCCCCCTCGGTGGTGTGGTGTGGGTGGTGCGGCACTGCTGGCCAAGATCGAAATCTATCGGGTGGACCATTGCCGTTGTGACAAGTTCACCATCCGACGCTATGTCGACATGGCAATTTGGCGTGATGCATTCGATCACGAAGCGTGGCACCCGTCGACCTTTCTGGGAAGAGGGCCGGGGCAACGGTGGCTGGTTGTCGCGGGGCGGTTCCTGGGGCGTCCGGCTCCGGTGCGCCCGGCCGGCTGGTCTGGGCTGCGGATTTGCCCAAGCGGGAGGGATCGGAGCGAAATTGACCGAAAATCGGCGGTGCACGAGGGGGCGCACGGGGAGAAGTTGTGCGCCTCCCAGGCTTCATCCGGCCAAGCCCAGGACGGCCGAACAGGGAACCGGACCGCCGGGTTACGGTCCTGCCGTGAAGACCAACAGCCGGCTCGAACGGGCCAACGACAACGCCGCCGCCTTCTGGCTCGCCCAAGCCCGCGTCCACGGCTGGCAGTCCCGCACCCGCCCGGGGCTGACCGCGGTCCGGTGCGCCCGGACCCCGGACGACGCGCACCGCATCGTGGTGACCCGCCCCTACGACGAACCGGAGGCCGTGGCGCAGGAATTGGCGGACCTGATGGTCGAGTGGTCGACCATACGCTGCACCGTCGAGGACCCGTACGACGGGCTCGACCTCTCGGGTCTCGGGGCCACCCGGATGCCGCTCATGCCGGTGATGGTCCGGGACCCCGGACCGGTCGAAGGCGCGACCACCGTCCTGCCCGCGGTCTCGGAGGCGCACGGAGGCGGCGTCCTGACGGTGGATGAGGCACGCGAGGGCGACAGCTTCGCCATGGTCGAGCGGGCGATCGTGGAGGGCTTTCCGCTGCCCGCCCGGCAGCCCTGGGTCCGGGGCGAAGCCCTCCCGGAACAGCTGCTGGACACACCCGGCTGGCGGGGCTGGCTCGGCCGCGTCGACGGCGCGGTGGCGGGCACCTGCCTCACCTATGACGACGGCCGGGCCACCGGCGTGTACTGGGTCGCCACCCTGCCCGACTGGCGCGGCCGGGGAGTGGCCCGCGCCGTCCTGCAGACCGCGCTGGCCCACGCGCACCCGGACCGCCCGGCCACCCTGGTCGCCACCTCGCTCGGCGAACCGCTCTACCGCAAGCTCGGGTTCGTCGAGCAGGCCCGGACCTGTTGGTGGGCCCGTACGTCGGCGGAGCCCGTGGGGTAGCCGGAACCCGTGGGACGGCCGGAGCGGGGTGGCGGGTGGTGGCCGGCGGCTGAGCGGCTGACCGGCTGACCGGTGGCTGATCGGCGGCTGATCGGTGGCGGCGGCGCGGGGCGGGGAGCAGGTGAGGGGCGGGGTCGGGTGGGGTGATGCGGGGTGATGCGGGGTGATGCGGGGTGATGCGGGGTGTGCGTGCGGGTGCCGGCCGGGCCGGAGTGCGGCGGGGATGCGGCCCGGTTTCGGAGGGGGATGTGACCGGTGCGGAGGGGCGGCCGGCGCTACTGGGCGGCCGCCGCTGCGGCTGTGACCGAGGCCGTGGCCGGTGCGGGGCGGAGGCCGTCCGCGGCCGGGCCCGGTCGGCCGACCGCCCGGGTCCCGGATTCCGCTCCGGTGTCCGTGTGGGCCTCGGCGATCACGGCAAACCCGCCTGATCGGTTTCGGACACCGGGCCCGCCTGCGGGGACGGGCTCGCGAACCGGCCCGGTGGTTGCGGAAACGGATGCGCTCGCGAGGTCCAGGGCGGCCACCGCGGGACGTGCGCCGGACCGTGCGCCGACCAGCGCCGTCGTGCGTCCCGGCACCCCCGCTGCCGCCTTCCGGAGCGGCCGGTCGGAACGGGCGCCCGGCCGGGGCGAGGGCGCGTTCCGGGCGGCGAGGACCTGGCCGACCGCCTCCGGCAGACCGGCCGCCTTCAGGGTCGGGCGGTAGCCGCTCTCCGCCCACGGCCGGCCGTGGTGCAGCCAGACGCTGCGCAGCCCGGTCAGTTCGGCACCGGCGATGTCGGCGGGTGCGTGGTCCCCGATCATCCAGGTGTGTTCGGCCCAGTCCCCGGTGGGTGCGATGCCGCACCGCTGGGCGGCCATCTCGAAGATCAGCGGGTCCGGTTTGACGCAGTCGGCCTCCTCGGAGATGACCCAGCCGTCGACCAGCGGGCTCAGGCCGGTCCGCCGGATCTTCTCCAGCTGCGGCCGGGTGCCTCCGTTGCTGACGATCCCGAGCGTCCACCCCGCCGCCCGGGCGGCGCGCAGCGCCTCGATGTGCCGGGGCGGGCAGTGGATATGGGAGTTGATGCCGCGTCGGTAGTGAGCAATCAGGAAGTCGGCGGAGACGTCCAGCCCGTAGCGGCGCCGGACCGCCGACAGTACGGTGCTGCGCGGAACGTATCCGCCGCCGTCGAGGGTGACGAACCAGTCGACGTCGCCCGGTGGGAGATCGTGTTCGGACAGGAAGTCCTGCGCCCAGGCCAGGTAAGCGGCGTCCCGGGGCAGCAGGGTGTTGTCGAGGTCGAACAGGAGCAGGGGCATGCCAAGCATGGTGCCAGCGGCCACGCCTATGCACCTGGCAAATGCCAGACGGCGTCGCGAAGCCGTACGGAGTGGCCGAAACGGCCTCCGCACGCCGGTGGCGCGTGGTGACGCGTGGGCTGTCCGGGACTGTTGGGGCAGGTCGGACGTCACGGTTCGCGACGCGCCGCAACGGATCGTCGCCGATCCATGACAGTCCGGTCACGGTGTCCCGTGGGGCTGTTGCGCCGCCCGGTCCGCTCAGTCAAGCTCCAGGGAACCTCCTTTCCGGAGGGGCGCGATCGTCTGTGGGCGGGGCGCACGGCCGCGGCGGGCGCATCCCTCTTTCGCGGGAACAACATCGCTCCGGGGCTTCCTCGCTGGGCTGGGCCCCAGGCCCGTCGTACTCTGAAAGGAACAGGTCACATACGGTGCTGCGCGGCGCAGACCGACGTCATCCCGTGGGCGGGCCTGCTGCCCGGGCAGCGTTGTTCTCCTCTCCTGTCGGCCCCTCTCCATCGAAGAGCCGTGAGCCATGGCTGGTTTTGAGCCTCCCCGACCGGTTGAACCGGACACGTCCCACAGCGTGGGTCCGGCGGGCGGGTCTGCCTGCGACAGCCCCGAAGGCCCGGCCGAGATCCGTGCCGACCGGCGCGGTGACGGCGGCCGTGACCACCGCAGTGACCACCGCGACGACGACCTCGCCAGCCGCGACGCCGACTTCGACGCCGACTTCGACGCCGACCTCGACCAGGACGGCGACCGCAGCAGTGGCCACGGCGGCGACCATGGCGGTGGCCGCCGGGACGGAGGCGCGGACGGCCCTGCCGACCGGCGAGCCGACGGACGAGCCGACGGACGAGCCGGCGCGTGCGCCGATGCCCCCGGCCGCATCCCGGGCGTGCGGGTGGGCCACGAGCGAGCCGACGTCACCGAGGAGCCCGAGGCAGCCGGAGTGGGCGGAGCGGCCGGAGTGGCCCGTGCGATCCGGCCGATCCAGCCGATCCGCCCGACCGACGCGCCACAGCCGGCGGAGCCAGCGGAGTCAGGGGAGCCAGGGGAGCGGGTGGAGCCCGCCCCGGGGCACGACGGCCCGCCGGGCTTCGCGCGCACACTGCGCGGCCTCGCCCGTTGGGGCAGCCTCGCCCGCCGTGACCGCCCGGGGCCCCGCCAGCGGCGTGGCGGGCCTCCGGCCGACCCTGCGGGGTCTCCGGTGACGGGCCGCCTGGGCCCGGGCGCCGAGCGTCCGGAGGTGGCAGCCGGCGCGGGCGGCCCGTTGGGAGGCCATACCGAACCGTCCGGGCAGGAGGCCCCGGCGCCGTCCCTCGACCCGGTGTTCCAGCACGGTGTGGTGGTCGGCTTCGACGGCTCGCTGTCGAGCGAGCGCGCCCTCGCCTACGCCGTCGGCATGGCACGCCGCTCGCAGTGCGGCCTGGTGATCGTGCACGTCGCCAACCGCCTGCCCGCCACGGTCTGGGCGGGCTGCGAGCCGCCCGTCTTCGTCGACCTCCCCGACCACCGGACCGAGGTCCTCGGCCTGGAGCTCGCCTGCGCGGACTTCCTCACCGGGGTGCCGTGGATCCTGGTCGAGCGCGGCGGGGACATCTGCCACGAGATCGAGGAGGTCGGCCGTGAGTACGCCGCCGACGCGATCGTCGTCGGCACGACGCACGGCCTGCTCGGCAAGATCTTCGGCTCGGTCTCCGGACGGCTGGCGCGGCGGGCCAACCGCCCGGTGATCGTGATCCCCTGACGCCTCTTGTTGCTGCGGCTTCTCCCGAAGCCTCCCCGTGGTCTCCTCCTGATGCCTCCTTCACCGTTGGGCTCCCCCCAACTCTTGTCGTGTAGGCATGCGTTGAGCGGTGTTCGGCCCGGTGGGCGCGGCTCAGGAGGTGACCATCAGGACATGGAAGCGGTCGTCACGAACCGATGCCGAGCTCCCGGGCGATGAGCATGCGCTGGACTTCAGACGTGCCCTCCCCGATTTCCAGGATCTTGCAGTCGCGCCAGAAACGGGCGACCGGGAATTCGTTCATGAAGCCGTACCCGCCGTGGATCTGGGTCGCCTCGCGGGCGTTGTCGACGGCGGCCTCGGACGAGTACAGCTTCGCGATCGCGGCCTCCTTCTTGAACGGTTCACCGTGCAGCAGCCGGGAAGCGGCGTCCCGCCAGGCCAGGCGGGAGGTGTGGGCGCGCAGCTCCATGTCGGCAAGCTTGAACTGGATGGCCTGGTTGGCGCCGATCGGCCGGCCGAAGGCCCGGCGCTCGCCGGAGTACTTCACGGACTCGTCGACGCAGCCCTGGGCCAGGCCGGTGGCCAGGGCGGCGATCGCGATGCGGCCCTCGTCGAGGATCCGCAGGAACTGGGCGTAGCCTCGGCCGCGCTGGCCCAGCAGGTTGGCCGCGGGGACGCGGCAGTCGGTAAAGGACAATTCGCGGGTGTCGGATGCGTTCCACCCGACCTTCGAGTACTTCTTCGAGACCTGGAAGCCGGGGGTCCCGGTGGGCACGATGATGGAGGAGATCTCCCGCACAGGCGAGCGGAATTCGCCCTCTTCACTCGAACGAGCGATCGGTTCGGTGAGCGCGGTGACGGTGACCAGACCGGTGATGTCGGTGCCGGAGTTGGTGATGAAGCACTTGGTCCCGTTGA
This sequence comes from Kitasatospora sp. NPDC058444, assembly GCF_042721415.1. Lineage (NCBI taxonomy): Bacteria > Bacillati > Actinomycetota > Actinomycetes > Kitasatosporales > Streptomycetaceae > Kitasatospora > Kitasatospora sp. NPDC058444. The sequence goes on from NZ_JBHXLL010000009.1 coordinate 210,427, forward strand.
TGACCCACTCGTCGGTGGCCTCGTCGTAGCGCGCCGTGGTGCGGGTGGCTCCCGCGTCCGACCCGCCCTCCGGTTCGGTGAGTCCGAAGGCGCCGAGGAGTTCGCCCGAGGTCAGTCGGGGCAGCCACTCGCGCTTCTGCTCCTCGGTGCCGAACCGGTGGATCGGCATCGCGCCGAGCGAGACGGCGGCCTCCAGGGTGATCGCCACCGAGGAGTCGACGCGGGCGAGTTCCTCCAGGGCGATACCGAGGGCGAAGTAGTCGCCGCCCATGCCGCCGTACGCCTCCGGGAAGGGCAGGCCGAAGAGCCCCATCCGCCCCATCTCCCGGACGATCTCGTAGGGGAACTCCTCCCGCTCGTAGAACTCGCCGATCTTCGGCGCCACCACGTCCTGGGCGAACTCGGCGACGGTGCGCCGCAGTTCCTCGTACTCGCTGCTGAGCCTGTGGTCGAACACGGTGATCCTCCTGGCGCCCGGCCGGGCCGGCCGCGGACGTGAGCGGGGTGACCGGCGTCCGTCGGACGGTGTGACGGGCGCACGATGCGATGAACGGATTGGTGTCGAGCGGTGCGGGTGGTGCGCGGCGCCGACCGGGTGGTGCGGGCGGACGGCGCCGCGGACGGGTGCGGGCGGGTCAGCTCCGGCTGGAGCCGAGCAGCGCCTGGACGGTGCGGGAAGGACTCGGGCGGCCGAGGCGCCCGGCCATCCAGCCGCTGGTCTCGACGAGCGAGCGCAGGTCGACGCCGGTCCGGATGCCGAGCCCGTGCAGCATCCAGACCAGGTCCTCGGTGGCCAGGTTGCCGGTGGCGCTCTTCGCGTACGGGCAGCCGCCCAGGCCGCCCGCCGAGGCGTCCACCGTGGTGACGCCCTCGCGCAGCGCCGCCAGGGTGTTGCTGAGCGCCTGGCCGTAGGTGTCGTGGAAGTGCACGGCGAGCCGGTCGACCGGGACGCCGGCCCGCGCGAAACCCGCCAGCAGGGCGGTGACCTGGCCCGGAGTGGCCACGCCGATGGTGTCGCCGAGGCTCAGCTCCGTGCAGCCCTGCTCCAGCAGCTGCACGCCGTACCGGACCACCTGGTCGACCGGGACGGGGCCCTCCCACGGGTCGCCGAAGCACATCGAGAGGTAGCCGCGGACGGCGATCCCGGCCCCGGTGGCCCGGGCCACGACCGGGCGGAACATCGCCATGGCCTCGTCCGCGGAGCGGTTGAGGTTGCGGCGGGCGAAGGTCTCGGTGGCGCTGGCGAACACCGCGATGTCGGAGACGTGGTGGGCGAGCGCGCGGTCCAGGCCGCGCTCGTTGGGCACCAGCACCGGCAGCCGCAGGCCGGGGTGGCGCTCCGGCAGGTCGGAGAGCCGGGGGACCAGGTCCTCCGCGTCGGCCAGCTGCGGTACCCATTTCGGGTGAACGAAGCTGGTGGCCTCGACGGTGCGCAGCCCGGCGGCCGCGAGCCGGGCGATGAACTCGGCCTTGACCTCGACCGGCACCAGGGCCTTCTCGTTCTGCAGGCCGTCGCGCGGTCCGACCTCGTGGATCCGGACCTCCTCGGGCAGGCCGGGGGCGCGGACCGGGTCGGGCAGGCCCAGATCGAGGGCGTCGGGCTCGCGGGCGGGGGCGGTCACGACCGCACCTCCGCGGGCTCGGCGGGGGCGGCGACCGGCTCGGCCCCGGCGTCCTCGGCCGCCGCGTCCTCGACCGGGGCGACCACGACCAGCAGGTCCTCCATCGCGACCGTGGCGCCGGCGGTGGCCCGCAGTTCGGTGACCACGCCGTCGTGCGGCGCGGCGATCACGTGTTCCATCTTCATGGCCTCCAGCACGAGCAGGGGCTGTCCCTTGCGGACCGTCTCGCCCGCCGTGGTCTTGACGACGGTGACGGTGCCGGGCATCGGGGCGGTCAGCGCACCGTGGTGCGCCCCGGCCCCGGCGGCGCTCTCCACGACCGGGTCGTAGGCGTGCAGCGGCCAGGCGTCGCCCTCGATGCCGAGCCAGGTCACCGGTCCGGCGGCGAGGCCGGGGGTGGCGTCGGTGGCCAGCGAGAACGTGGTCCGCAGGCCGTCGACGGTCAGGTGCAGCCGGTCGCCGGCCAGGGTCGCGCGGGCGCGGTGCGCGGGGCCCCCGCCGAGCCGGAGCTCCACCTCGCGGGTGGTCCCGGCGGAATTGTCAGTGGCATCGGCTACGTTGCCCGCAGTGATCGAACGGATGCTCACCGCCACCGGGTCCTGGCCGGGGGTGCGGAGTCGGTGGGTGGTCCAGGCGGGGGTGCCGCCCAGGCGCCAGCCGGAGGGAAGGGAGAACGGGTCGGTCCAGCCGCCGGGGTCGGCGGCCGGGGTGAGCTCCAGGTGCCGCGCCAGCGCGGCCGCGAAGTAGAGGAGGTGAGCGGGCGACGGTGCTTCGGCCGCCGAGGGCGCGTCCGGGGCGGTCGCGTTCGGGGTGGTCGCGTTCGCGGGGGAGTACGGCGCGGTGAGCAGGGCCGGCTGCTCCTGGGCCGTGCGCTCCACCAGACCGGTGTCCAGTCGGCCGGCGGCGACCTCGGGGTGTGCGAGCAGTCGGCGCAGGAAGCCGGTGTTGGTGGTGACACCCAGGATGCGGGTGTCGGCCAGCGCCGCGCGGAGCCGGCGCAGCGCGGTCGGGCGGTCGGGCCCGTACGCGATGACCTTGGCGAGCATGGGGTCGTAGGAGCTGGTGACGACGGTTCCGGCTGCCACCCCGGAGTCGACGCGGATGCCCTCGCCCCGGGGCTCGTCCAGGGTGAGGATGCGGCCGCCGGTGGGCAGGAAGTCCCGTTCCGGGTCCTCGGCACAGATACGGGCCTCGATGGCGTGGCCCTGGAAGGAGACATCGGACTGGGTGAAGGAGAGCCGTTCGCCGGCGGCGACGCGCACCTGCCACTCGACCAGGTCGAGCCGGGCCGAGTCCGCGCCGACCGCGACGGCGAGTTCGGTCACGGGGTGCTCCACCTGGAGACGGGTGTTCATCTCCATGAAGAAGAAGTCCCGCACCCCCTCGGAAGCGGAGGTGGAGGCGGGGGCGTCCGGGTCGATGCCGGGGACGATGAACTCCACGGTGCCGGCGCCGGTGTAGCCGCAGGACTCCGCGGCGCGGACGGCCGCGGCGCCCATCGCGGCGCGGGTCTCGGCATTGAGGAGAACGGAGGGAGCCTCTTCGATCACTTTCTGGTGGCGGCGCTGCAGGCTGCACTCGCGCTCGCCGAGGTGGACGGTGGTGCCGTGGGCGTCGGCCAGCACCTGCACCTCGATGTGGCGCGGACGGTCGACCCAGCGCTCCAGCAGCAGGGTGTCGTCGCCGAAGGCGGTGCGGGCGACGCGGCGGGCGGCGGCGATCTCGGTGGGCAGGTCGGCGCGGTCCCGCACGAGCCGCATGCCCTTGCCGCCTCCGCCGGCGGACGGCTTGAGCAGCACCGGGTAGCCGATCTCGTCGGCGGCGGCGACGAGTTGCTCGTCGGTGGGCGCGGTGGCCTGGCTGCCGGGGACCACCGGGACGCCGGCGGCCCGGACGGCCTCCTTGGCGTTGATCTTGTCGCCCATCAGCTCGACCGCGCCGGGCGGCGGTCCGATGAAGACGAGGCCCGCGTCGGCGCAGGCGCGGGCGAAGCCGGGGTTCTCGGCGAGGAAGCCGTAGCCGGGGTGGACGGCCTGGGCGCCGGTGCGGCGGGCGGCGGCGAGGATCCGGTCGGTCCGCAGGTAGGTCTCGGCCGCCGAGCTGTCGCTGCGGTCGGCCGGGCCGAGCCGGACCGCGACGTCGGCCTCGCGGACGTGCGGCGCGTCGGCGTCCGCGTCGCTGAACACGGCGACCGAGCGGACGCCGAGCCGCCGCAGGGTGCGGATCACCCGCAGGGCGATCTCGCCGCGGTTGGCGACCAGAACTGTGTCGAACATGGGAGGCGTTCCTCCGGTCGAGGGGAGCCGTAAGAAGGAGGTGGCGGTGGGCGGTCGGGGGGGGGGGGCCGGGGGGGGGGGGGCCCCCGGGGGGGGCCCCCCGCGCCGGGGGGGGGCCGGCGCACGGGGGGGAGAGTCTGGGGTAGGTTTATAAAAAAAAAAAAACCCCAACCAAAAA
>NZ_JBHXLL010000009.1:214512-231859 GCF_042721415.1 Kitasatospora sp. NPDC058444
GGCTGGTTTTTGTTTACCTTCCTCGGGGGGGGTGTCCTCGGGGGGGTGGGGACCTTTATGGGGGGGGGGGGGGGGGGGGGGGGGGGCGCGGGCCGGGGGGGGCCGCCGCCGCGGGGAGTCACACCCGGAAGGGAGGGGTCACGGACGCAGGAGTGACAGGAGGAGGGATCACATGCGGAAGACGCCGTAGGGAGCGGGCGCCGCCAGCGGGGCGTTGGCGCAGGCGGTGAGCGCGAGACCGACGGCTGTGCGGGTGTCCATCGGGTCGATCACACCGTCGTCCCAGAGCCGGGCGGTGGCGTAGTAGGCGTTGCCCTGCCGCTCGTACTGCTCGCGGACGGGGCGCTTGAACTCCTCCTCCGCCTCGGCCGGCCACTGTTCGCCGTGCGCCTCCAGCTGGTCGCGGCGGACGGTGGCGAGGACGGAGGCCGCCTGCTCGCCGCCCATCACGGAGATCTTGGCGCCCGGCCACATCCACAGGAAGCGAGGTGAGTAGGCCCGGCCGCACATCGAGTAGTTGCCGGCTCCGTACGAGCCGCCGATCACCACGGTCAGTTTCGGGACGCGGGTGCAGGCGACGGCGTTGACCATCTTGGCGCCGTGCTTGGCGATGCCGCCCGCCTCGTACTGCCGGCCGACCATGAACCCGGTGATGTTCTGGAGGAACAGGAGGGGGATGCCGCGCTGGTCGCACAACTCGATGAAGTGGGCGCCCTTGACGGCCGACTCGGAGAACAGCACGCCGTTGTTGGCGACGATGCCGACCGGGTGGCCGTGGATCCGGGCGAAGCCGGTGACCAGGGTGGCGCCGTACTCCGCCTTGAACTCGGCGAACCGGCTGCCGTCCACCAGGCGGGCGATCACCTCGCGCACGTCGTAGGGCGTGCGCGGGTCCACCGGCACGGCCCCGTACAGGCCTGCCGGGTCGACGGCCGGCGGCTCGACCGGGGCGAGCGGCCACGGCCTGGCCTCGCGCGGGCCGAGTCCGGCGACGATCGTGCGGACGATGGAGAGGGCGTGGGCGTCGTCCTCGGCCAGGTGGTCCGTCACGCCCGAGGTGCGGGAGTGCAGCTCGCCGCCGCCCAGCTCCTCGGCGGTGACCACCTCGCCGGTGGCGGCCTTCACCAGCGGCGGGCCGCCGAGGAAGATCGTGCCCTGGTTGCGGACGATCACGGCCTGGTCGCTCATCGCCGGGACGTAGGCGCCGCCGGCCGTGCACGAGCCGAGCACCGCGGCGATCTGCGGGATGCCCGCGGCGGACAGCCTGGCCTGGTTGTAGAAGATCCGGCCGAAGTGGTCGCGGTCCGGGAAGACCTCGTCCTGCATGGGGAGGAAGGCGCCACCGGAGTCCACCAGGTAGACGCAGGGCAGCCGGTTCTCCAGCGCGACCTCCTGGGCGCGCAGGTGCTTCTTCACCGTCATCGGGTAGTAGGTGCCGCCCTTGACGGTGGCGTCGTTGGCGACCACCACCACCTCGCGTCCGGCGACCCGGCCGATGCCGGCGATCACCCCGGCCGCGGGCGCCGCGCCGTCGTACATCCCGTCGGCGGCCAGCGGGGCCAGCTCCAGGAAGGGGGAGGCCGGGTCGAGCAGGGTGTCCACCCGGTCGCGGGGCAGCAGCTTGCCGCGGGCGGTGTGCCGGGCGCGGGCCTTGGCACCGCCGCCCAGGGCCGCCGCGTCGAGCTTCGCGCGCAGTTCGGCGACCAGGGCCCGGTGCGCCTCGGTGTTGGCGCGGTAGGCCTCGGAGCCAGGGTCGACGGAGCTGCCGAGCCGGGGCGCCGGTGCGGCGGCCGCGGACGGTGCGGCACCGGGCGCCGCCGTGCGGGGCGCTGTGCCGACCCTGGCGTCGGCGGATGTGCCGGCGGTTGAGATGACCATTCCCAAGAGCTCCCTTGCCCTCGGCACCAGGTGGGCAGCCGGGTGCGGTCCGACCGTGATCGCAGGTTAATTAACGTTAACTTACGCGCCCAGGTTAACGGCCGATAACCCGACTGTCTACGATGGACGGCATGCCCAACGTCCCCGCCGCCTCCGCACTCCCCCGTCGCGACCAGATCCGCCGGGAGGCCGCGAGGCTGTTCGCGGCCAGGGGCTTCCTCGGCGTGGGCGTGGACGAGATCGGCAAGGCCGTCGGGATCAGCGGCCCCGGGCTCTACCGCCACTTCGCCGGCAAGGACGCGATGCTCGCGGACCTGCTGATCAACATCAGCGAGCGCCTGCTGGACGAGGGGCGCCGCCGGGCCGGCGGCGGCGAAGGCCCGGCCGCCACGCTGGACGCGCTGATCAGCGGCCACGTCGACTTCGCCCTGGACGACCGGGACCTGATCACCCTGCACGACCGCGAGCTGCTGAACCTCAAGGAGGAGGACCGGCGCACCGTCCGCCGGCTCCAGCGCGGCTACGTCGAGCTGTGGGTGGACGTGGTCCGGCAGGCCTACCCGCCGCTGGCCGACCCCGCCGCCGAGCCGGTGGCGCGGGCCGCCGTGCACGCCGTCTTCGGCCTGATCAACTCGACCCCGCACAGCCTCGGCTCCAGCCCCGACCAGGGCGAGCGCGCCGCCCTCCAGCGCGACGGCATGGCCGCCCTGCTTCACGCCCTCGCCCACGGCGCGTTCGCGGCGGCCGCGGCATCGACCGGCGCCCCCGCCGACGGTTCCGTCCCCGCCGACGGTTCGGTCTCCGTCGAGGGTTCCGTCCCCGCCGACGGTTCCGTCCCCGCCGACGGTTCCGTCCCCGCCGACGGTTCGGCTTCCGCGGGCGCATGAGGGGCACTGCGGGCACATGAGAGGCGCCGCGGGCACGTGAGGGACGCGGCGGGCGAGTGTGGGCATCGGCTGCGGCCCGTCCCGAGGCCTAGTCCCAGCGGACGGTGCCCGCCCGTCCCCCGGCCGCTGGGCGCCACGCGGGCCCGTCGGCGATCCTGGAGACGGCCGGGGGAGTGGGCCGTTCGAGTGTCCGTCCGGGAATCACCGCAGGCCGTCGGCTGTTGGCCAGTCCGCCGGGCCGGACGATCGAGGCTGTCCCCGGCCGACCCGGAACCCATCCGGGTCGGAAACGTCATGGCGGCCACCCGACGAAATGGTTAGCATCCCTAAATATGCCTGAGACTCACGGATCCACGGTGGAGCAATCCCCGAGCGGCCCCCCGGCCCCCGGCCCGACCCCGGAGGCTCCCGCCGACAGCCCGCAGACCGCCGCCGGGAACACCGGGCCGGCTGCCGAGGGCGCCGAGTCGGCCGGCTGGCTGCGCCGTCTGGTCGGCTACAGCTGGCGGTCCCGCCGCAGCCTGCTGCTCGCCTTCGGCGCCTCGCTCCTCGGCATGGCCGTCACCGCGCTGGTGCCGCTGGTCACCAAGCTGATCATCGACGACGTCATCGTCGCCCACACCCGTTCGCTGGTCCCGTGGGCGGTGGTGCTGCTGCTCGCCGCCCTCCTGGTCTTCGGCTGTACCCAGGTCCGCCGCTACTACGGCGGCCAGCTCGCGCTCGACGTCCAGCACGACATGCGCAGCGACCTGTTCCGCTCGCTCGGCCGGCTCGACGGCCACCGCCAGGACCGGCTGGACACCGGCCAGGTGATCGGGCGGGCGACCTCCGACCTCCAGTTGGTCAACGGGCTGCTGTCGATGCTGCCGATGATGACCGGCTACCTGCTGATGTTCGTCATGTCGCTGGCCGTGATGGTCTGGCTGTCCCCGCCGCTCACCCTGATCGCCCTGGTCATGGCCCCCGCGCTGTGGTGGGTCTCGGTGCTCAGCCGCAAGCGCCTCTTCCCCGCCACCTGGGCCGCCCAGCAGGAGGCGGCCGCCGTCGCGGGCGTGGTGGACGGCGCGATCGGCGGCGTCCGCGTGGTCAAGGGCTTCGGCCAGGAGGCGCAGGAGCTCGACAAGCTGGAGGTGGCGTCCCGCAACCTCTTCGCGGCCCGGCTCCGGTCGATCCGGCTGAACGCCCGGTACAACCCGGCGATGCAGGCGATCCCGGCGCTCGCCCAGGTCGGCGTCCTCGCCTTCGGCGGCTGGCTGGCCGTCGACGGCCGGGTCACGCTCGGGACCTTCGTCGCCTTCTCCACCTACGTCGCCCAGATGACCGGCCCGGTGCGGATGCTGACCATGGTCATCACCGTCGGCCAGCAGGCCCGGGCCGGTGTCGAGCGGGTCCTCCAGCTGATCGACGAGCGCCCGCTGGTCCAGGAGCGCCCGGACGCCCGCACCCTCGACCTCACCCACGCCGGCACCCCGGGCGGCACCCCGGCGAGCGACACTCCCACCGAGGCTTCCGCCAACGCCGACGCAGACACCGATGCCGGCACCATCGCCGACGCCCCCGCCCGCACCTTCGTCGGCCCGCGGACCCCGGACGTCGCCCTGGAGTTCGACCAGGTCGAGTTCCGCTACGACCCCGAGCACCCGGCCCCCGTCCTGCACGGCCTCAGCCTGAAGCTGGCCCCCGGCGAGACCCTCGCCCTGGTCGGCGCCTCCGGCTCCGGCAAGTCGACGGTCGCCCAGCTGGTGCCCCGCTTCTACGACCCCGCCGCCGGCACCGTCCGCCTGTACGGCCACGACCTGCGCGACCTCACCCTGGACTCGGTCCGCGCGACGGTGGGCATCGTCCCCGAGGAGAGCTTCCTCTTCTCCGAGTCGGTCCGCACCAACATCGCCTACGGCCGCCCGGACGCCACGGACGAACAGGTGGTCGCCGCAGCCCGCGCCGCCCAGGCCGACGAGTTCGTCCGCGCGCTGCCGGACGGCTACGACACCAAGGTCGGCGAACAGGGCCTGACCCTCTCCGGCGGCCAGCGCCAGCGCATCGCCCTGGCCCGGGCGATCCTCACCGACCCCGGGATCCTGCTGCTGGACGACGCCACCTCGGCGGTGGACCCGCAGATCGAGGCGGAGATCCACGACGCGCTGCGCTCGGTGATGACCGGCCGCACCACGCTGCTGATCGCCCACCGCCGCTCGACCCTCCAGCTCGCCGACCGGATCGCCGTCCTGGAGCGCGGCCGGCTGCTGGACCTCGGAACGCACGAGGAACTCGAAGCCCGATGTCCCCAGTACCGGGCCTTGATCACCGACCCCGAGGCCGGTCGCACCGACCGGCTGCCCACCCCCGATCCGGCAGCCGCCGACCCGGCGCCCCTGGCGGAGTCCGAGCGGGCCACCGGGCGGCGGGCCGCCGACGGCGCCCCCACCGACGGCGCCCCACGAACCGACGGCACCGCCGGGACCCAGGCCACCCCCGAAACCCCCGAAACCCCCGAAACCCCCGAACCCCAGCCCACCCCCGGGCTCCCCTCTCCCGTCCTCCCCACTCCCGCCCTGACCAAGGCCGCCCGCACCGCCGACCCCGACCTGCTGGAGAGGGTCGCGGCCCTGCCGCCGGCCTCCGACACCCCGGCCGTCCCCCGCACCGAGGCCGAGGCCGGCGACCCCGACTTCACCCTGCGCCGCCTGCTGCGCTCCTTCCGCACTCCACTGCTCCTCGCCCTCGTCCTGGTCGCCCTGGACGCGGCGGCCGGACTGGTGCTGCCGGTGCTGATCCGGCACGGCATCGACGACGGCGTCCGCAAGGGCCTGATGTCCGGCGTCGCGGTCGCCTCGCTCACCGCACTCGTCGTGGTGCTGCTGGACTGGGTGGTGCAGGGCGCCGAGAACCGGGTCAGCGGCCGTACCGGTGAGCGCGTCCTCTACACGCTCCGGCTCAAGATCTTCGCCCACCTCAACCGGCTCGGCCTGGACTATTACGAGCGCGAGCTGACCGGCCGGATCATGACCCGGATGACCACCGACCTGGACTCGCTGACGTCCTTCCTCCAGACCGGCATGGTCACCGCCGTGGTCAGCCTGCTGACCTTCGCCGGGATCTTCGCCGCCCTGCTGATCATCGACGCCGGCCTGGCCCTGGTGGTCTTCGCCGTCCTGCCGCTGCTGGTGATCGCCACCCTGGTGTTCCGCAGGAAGTCCAGGGACCAGTACGAGCGCTCCCGCGACCTGATCAGCGCCGTCAACGCCGACCTCCAGGAGAACGTGGCCGGCATGCGGATCGTCCAGGCGTTCCGCCGCCTGGACACCAACACCGACCGCTTCGTGGCCCGCGGCATCGCCTACCGCGAGGCCCGGGTCAGGGCCCAGCTCTACATCTCGCTGTACTTCCCCTTCGTCCAGTTCCTCTCCAGCGTGGCCGCCGCGCTGGTGCTGATCGTCGGCGCGGCCCGGGTCGACGCCGGGACGCTGACGGTCGGCGCGCTGGTCGCGTACCTGCTCTACATCGACCTCTTCTTCGCGCCGGTCAACCAGCTGTCCCAGGTGTTCGACGGGTACCAGCAGGCCTCGGTGGGCCTCGGCCGCATCCGCGAGCTGCTGCGCACCCCGACCACCACCGCCGAGGCGGCCGACCCGGTCCCGGTGGCCAAGGGCCTGCGCGGCGAGATCTCCTTCGAGGGCGTCGGCTTCGCCTACAACGGAGGTGCGGACGGCGCCCCGACCGTGCTGAGCGGCGTCGACCTGCACATCCCGGCCGGGCAGACGGTGGCGCTGGTCGGCGAGACCGGCGCCGGGAAGTCGACGCTGGTGAAGCTGGTCGCCCGGTTCTACGACGCGACGGAGGGCACCGTCCGGGTGGACGGGGTCGACCTCACCCGCTACGACCTGGCCCAGTACCGCCACCGCCTGGGTGTGGTGCCGCAGGAGGCGTACCTCTTCGCGGGCACGGTCCGCGAGGCCATCGCCTACGGCCGACCGGACGCGTCGGCGGCCGAGGTGGAGGCGGCGGCCCGGGCGGTCGGCGCCCACGACATGATCGTCCGGCTCACGGGCGGCTACGACCACGAGGTGGCGGGCCGCGGGCGCAACCTCTCGGCGGGCCAGCGCCAGTTGATCGCGCTGGCCCGCGCCGAGCTGGTCGACCCGGACATCCTGCTGCTCGACGAGGCCACCGCGGCGCTCGACCTGGCCACCGAGGCCGCGGTCAACCAGGCCGCGGACCGGCTCAGCGGCGGACGGACCACCCTGGTCATCGCCCACCGCCTGACCACCGCCGAACGCGCCGACCGGGTGGTCGTGCTGGACCACGGCCGGGTGGTCGAGGACGGCACGCACGCCGAACTGCTCGCCCTGGGCGGCGCCTACACCAGGCTCTGGCAGGCGTTCACCGCCGACGGCCACCCGGCGGCCGAGCCCGTCGCCGCCGGATAGGCCGCCCCGCACCCGGAGCGGCGGCCGGCCGCTACCCCGCCCGGCCGTGACGGCGCCCGGCTGCGACCCGGCCCGCCCGTCAGCCGCCTGGCGGTCCTTGACGCGTGAACCGTCAGGCGGCGAGCAGCGAGGCCAGCAGTCCCGAGGCGTCGATCCCGCGCGGCAGGTCGCTGACCTGCCCGTCCCCGACCTCGACCACGCGCCAGCCGGAGCCGTCCGCCCGGCTGGCGAGGTCGGTGGTGACGAAGCGGCAGCCCAGCCTGCGGACCAGCGCCGGGACATCGGTGAGGTCGGGCTCGACGGCCTGGCGCGGGGCGTCCGGGTGCGGCCCGACCAGGACGGGCCGGCCGTCCAGCCACCACACCCGGGCCTCCACGGCCCGCCCGCCGCCCGACAGCGCGCCGCCGTCAACGTGCTCCGCGCCGGCGGCACCGGCGGCACCGGACACCCCGCCCGCGTCGGCCGCACCGCGAGGGCTGTTCGCGCCGTTCGGCCAGTCCACCGGGGCGCCCACGCCCTCGAACTCCTCGTACCTGCGCAGCACCACGCCGCCCGCCAGGAACTCGCCCTGCAACTCGACGAACCGTTCCACCACCCGTCCGACGGCCGCCAGGTCGGCCAACTCCGGTACGTAGCAGGCCTCGTGCCACTCGTGCTTGCGCGACTTCACGTAGTCCTTGACGATCGCCGGGCCGTGCCCGCCCAGCCGGGCCGCGGCCGCCGCCAGTTCGTCGGGCCCGGGCGCCACCGGCCCGTCGGACGGGATCCACGCGCTGGCCGGGGTCGCGCCCTCGAACACGTCGTACCAGCCGGGCAGTTCATGGGCCGCCGCGTACCCGGGTGGGCTGGTCAGCAGGGTGCCGCCGCGGGCGGTGAGCGCGGCGGCGAAGTCGGCGTAGCGGGCGGTGGGCAGCATCCAACCCCGGTACCAGAGCGGTCCGCTGTCCCTCGGCACCCGCCGGACGGCCTCCTCGGCCCGCCCGGCGAGCAGCCCGTCGTGGTCGACCAGATGGTGCTCGCCGCCCAACTCCCGCAGCATCCTGGCCTCCCAGGCGAAGTGCGGATCGGGCCGGCGCGGGTTGAGCGGATCGGCGGGGAAGATGATCGCGGGTTCGGGCATGGCCGTCAGGGTACGGTCGGCGGGCGGAACCCGCGCCCGCCACGACGGACCGGCCGGCCCGAGCACCCGACCGGAGTGCCGAATCCGCTCGACGCCCCGGCCGGCCCCTGCGAGAGTGACCCGATGCGAAATCCGCTGCGCTCCCGCAAACGCAGGCCGAGGCGGGCCGCCCGCACGGTGGTCCTGGACGAGAACGGCTCGGTCTTCCTGCTCCGTTCGGACAATGACGAGGTCGGCGTGCACTGGACCATGCCGGGCGGTGGACTGGAGCCGGGCGAGACCCCGTGGGACGGCGCCCGGCGCGAGCTGTGGGAGGAGACGGGCTGGAGCGACCTCGAACCCGGCCCGCTGCTCTGCACCTGGGAGCACGACTTCACCTGGCACGGCACCCCGGTCCGCCAGCACGAGCACATCTACCTCACCGCCGGACCGCACCGCGGCCCGGTCGGCGACGTCAGCGAGGTGCACGCCGTCGACCGGATCCTGGACTGGCGCTGGTGGACAGCGGCCGACCTCGCCGACGGGAACGCCGACGCGCTCTGGCCGCCCGCACTGCCGGAACTGCTGGAGACGGTCCGCGCGGGCTGGGCCGTGGACGGGCGACCGCCCGTGCCCGTCGACCTCGGATACGTCCCGAACGCCCCGGTCACCCGTCGGGCCCGCTAGACCCGCGCGGCCAGGCACCGAAGTGGTGCCCGGCACCGAAACCGGGCCTCGGCACCGAACCGCGCTCCGCCGAGCGGTGCCCGCCGGAGCGCTATCCGCGCCCGCCGCGCCGGGACCGCCCGGCCGGACCGGGTTCCCAGCCGTGCAGCTCCAGCTCCCGGTCGTGCAGCGCGGCGGGGTTCATCAGCACCGTCAGCCGAGCGCCGATCAGCTGGTCGAACCCGAGCCCGGTCGCGGACAGCAGCTGCTCGGTCGACACCGAGACGGCGATGGCGGGTCGCCAGGAGGGCAGCACCACCAGGCAGGTGCCGCGGCCGACCCGGATCGGCCGGGCCGCCACCCGTACCGGTGCCCGCTCTTCCGGTCGACCGAAGACCTCGGCGGGCCCGGGGCCGGCGCCGATCAGGATGCCGAGCGGCGGTTCGGCCCACGAGGCCCCGGCGGAGTGGCCGATGGCGGCGTCGACGACAGCGGAGCCGGCATCGAGGACCCCGGGAGCTCCCTGAGTTCCCGGAGTTCCCGGAGTTCCGGCTCCGAACGAGGACCCCTGCGCCGCCGCGCCCGTCGCGCCGGGACGTTCCTGCGCCCAACCGGTGGCACCCGGCAGGCCCGTTCCGGCCGGGCCGGACGCGGCCGTCTCCCGTGCGGTCGCCCCCTGCCCGCTCTGGGCGGCCTGCGGGTGCATCCGGCGCAGTCGCCGCGAGGGCGACGGCCGCCGGGATCCCAGGAACCGCGGCTCCTCGCGCACCGAGCGCTGCGCCGGCACGGACGGTCCGCCCTCCGACGGGTTGCCCCTCGACGGGCCGTTCTCCGACGGCGTGGCGGAGCCGAAACGGACGAACCCGGCCTCGCCCCCGTCCGGCCCTCGGAGGGTGTCGGGCGTTGCGGCGGCAGGGTCGACGGGGGCAGCGGGCGCGGCCGGACCGTCCTCGGTCCCCGCCTCCACGCCGAGCAGGGGTGCTACGTCCGGGACCGGCCGGCGGTACGCGTCCGCCGGCCGGACGGGCGACGCCTCCGCGTCGTACCGGCTGCGTGGCTGCGGCACCGAGTCGGGGCGTGCCGCGCCGGCCTGGCGCGCCACTCCCTCCGGGAAGCCGGCCGCGGCCGCACGGGGCTCGACGACGGTCGCGATCGAGCACACCGGGACGGCCGCGGCGGGCGGGTCCGTCATGGCGTGCGGGGGCGAGGATCCGGCGTTGTCCCCGGGCGGGCCGGGTAGGGACGGGTCGATCGCGGTGGGGTGGAGCGAGGTCATCTGCGGGCCCTTCGGGGAACGGTTCCGACGATCCTCCCGCACCACGCGATCAGCTCCAAGCGTCGAACCCGATGGTGTGCGCGATACCACCGCCGGATCGCCGTGGGATCATCCCGGGACCGCCCAAAACGCCGCAGGACGAACACCGTTGCCACACGACCGGAACCATGCCGCGTTCCGCCCGCCGGCCCTCACCCCGGCCCTCACCCCGGTCCCGCCAGCCCCGGCCCTCACCCCGGGACGGGACCGACCGTGGGAGCGGCCCTCAAGGACCGACCAGGAGATCAACCAGCGGGCGCGACAAAGCCCTTGAGGTCGGCGAGCACCGCGTTCGCCGCCATGACGCCGAGCCCGAGGAACCAGGTCTCGTCCGAAACCGGCCGGGCCTGACCGGACTTGACCGCCCCGAGCGTCTTCCAGAGCGCGCCGCCCAGCACCGCGTCCTGGTTGGTCGAGCTGGGGCTGCCGTACACGCCGTAGAAGATCCAGTCGGCGTCGGCCTTGTCGATCTGCTCCGGGCTGACCTCGACCGCGAGCTCCTTGACCTGCTCGATCGCGGGCTGCGGCAGCGGTACGTCGGTGAGGATGGTGCCGATGAAGGAGAGCTCGGCGTAGAGCCGGGTCCGGCCCGGCATGAAGCGCAGCGGAGTGATGGTGGGTCGCTTGTCGCCGAGCTTCGCGCCGATCGCCGCGGCCGCCGCCTGGTACGCGTCGAGCTGCGCCTTGGCCTCGGCCTCCAGGCCGAACGCGCTCGCGTTGAGCAGGAAGTTCTGCTTCCAGGGGTAGCCGGGGCGCAGTGAGAGGACGGTCGGCGCGATCTTGGACAGCTGCGCGTACTGGTCCTGGGCCCGCAGCTGGCTGCCGAGGATCAGGTCCGGCTTGAGCGCGGCGATGGCCTCCAGGTTGAGGCTGTTGATGGTGCCGACGGCGGCGGGGCTGCCGGCCTTGTCCTTGAGGTAGGACGGCAGGGACTTGGAACCGTCGGTGTGCACGACGCCGACCGGCTGGATCCCGAGGGCGACGACGTTGTCGAGCTCGCCGGTGTCCAGAACCACGACCCGGGTGGGCCTGGCCGGGATGACGGTCTCGCCCATCGCGTGCTTGAGGGTGCGCGGGTAGACGCCGGGGGCGGCGTCGGTGCCGAAGCCCTTCATCTTCTCGATCACGGTGGCGTAGTCGTCGCCGCCCTGCTTGACCGACTTCTGGTTCGGGGAGGAGCCGCCGCCGGCCGGGGTCGAGCCGCCGCTGCCGCCCGATCCACCCGATCCGCCCGAGCTGCCGCAGGCGGTGAGCACTCCGCCGAGGCCGAGCACCGCGGCTCCGGCGATCCCCGCGGTGAGGAACCGGCGGCGGGTGGCGGTGCGGGGGGCGAGGGCCGGGTCGTCGGGGGTGGGGGACACGCGACGCTCCTTTCACGATCGAATTTAGGTTAGGCAAACCTATCCGATGTGGGGGAGGTGTGGTCGCGGACCTCGTATGCCGGAGGGGCAAACCAGGTCGAACCTTGGCAAAAAGGAGAAATTTCCTTGACTCAACTCCTTTGAAACAAAGGTACATGGGCTAACAAGCCGTAAATACATCAACCCCAACGGCCATCAGGCGAACGAATCGAAGCAAGTGGTTCAGATCACCAAGGGTTGGTCTACTCAACCTTCCATGCCCCCCTCTAGGGTGCGCTGGTGTTTGATCAGCAGCTCTCAGAGCACACGAGCAGCGGCCGGGCAATGGCGCCCGACGCTCCGCAGGGTGCCCCGGTCAGTGGCATCAGTGGTGGGGTCCCCGGCAGTCAGGGGACCGCTGGGGGAGCGGGGGACAAGGGTCTACGGGGCGGTTCCGTCGGCCTGCTGAGCAGTGTGGTGCTGGGCGTCTCGACGGTCGCCCCGGTCTACTGCCTGACAGCGACACTCGGTCCGACCGTCACCGCGGTCGGCGTCCAGATGCCCGCGGTGTTCCTGGCGGGCTTCCTGCCGATGCTGCTCGTCGCGTTCGCGTACAAGGAGCTGAACAAGGACTTCCCGGACTGCGGCACGTCCTTCACCTGGGGCGTACGGGCCTTCGGCCCCCGGGTCGGCTGGATGGCCGGCTGGGGGCTGACGGTGGCGACCATCATCGTGCTCTCCAACCTGGCCGGGGTCGCGACCGACTTCCTGTACCTGATGCTCGGGGAGATGACCGGCAGCGGCTGGGTCACCGAACTCGACCAGAACAAGGCCGTCCACCTGCTCACCGTGGTCCTGCTGATCGCCGGCGCCACCGCGATGAGCTACCGGGGGATGACCGCCACCAAGTGGTTCCAGTACAGCCTGGTCGGCCTCCAGCTGGCCGTGCTGCTGCTCTTCTCCGCCATCGCCATCGGCAAGGCCGCCTCCGGCGACCTGCCCGACTCGATCGGCTTCTCCTTCTCCTGGCTCAACCCGCTCGAGGTGAGCTCGTTCAGCGCGTTCACCGCGGGACTCTCGCTGTCGATCTTCATGTACTGGGGCTGGGACACCTGCCTGACCATGAACGAGGAGACCCAGGGCAGCGCCAAGACCCCCGGCCGCGCCGCGATGATCTCCATGGTCACCCTGGTCGGCTCGTACCTGCTGGTCGCGATCGCCTCCCAGATGTTCGCGGGCGTCGGCAGCACCGGCAACGGCCTCGGCAACCCGGACACCGCCGACAACGTCTTCGCCGCACTGGCCCGTCCGGTGCTCGGCTCGCCGTGGAGCATCCTGCTCTTCCTGGCCGTCGTCGCCAGCGCCGCCGCCAGCCTGCAGACCACCTTCATCCCGGTGGCCCGCACCCTGCTCGCGATGAGCGCCTACCGCGCGGTGCCGCCCCGCTTCGGCGCCGTCCACCCGCGCTTCCGCACCCCCGGCTACGCCACCGTCGCGGCGGGCATCGCCACCGCGGTCTTCTACGTCGGCATGAGCCTGATCAGCGAGAACGTCGTCCAGGACACCATCCTGGCGCTCGGCCTGATGATCTGCTTCTACTACGCGCTGACCGCCTTCGCGTGCGTCTGGTACTTCCGCCGCTCGCTGCGCACCGGTGTCCGCGACCTGCTGCTCAAGGGCGTCGCCCCGCTCCTCGGCGGTGTGCTGCTCACCGCGGTCTTCCTCCAGACCCTCACCGACGCCTGGGACCCCGACTACGGCAGCGGTTCGGTCTTCGGTATCGGCTCGGTCTTCGTGATCGGCGTCGGCATCCTGCTGCTCGGCGCCGCGCTGATGACCTGGTACCGCTTCATCCGGCCGGAGTTCTTCCGCGGCGAGACGCTGAACCAGGGCACCCAGGCACTGGTCGTGGAGGACTGACGCCGTTACCGTTGGGCGCATGAAGCGCTTCGTGGGCCTGTGCTGGTGGCCGTCCTAGGACGGCCACCAGCACTCGCCTGACCAGGGCCGTCCGGGATGGACGGCCCTGCTGCGTTCTCCGCGCTCCCCGCGCTCGCGGGACGGGCCCCTCGCCCCGGACGGCCGCCACCACCGCCGCACCGAGGAGAGAGACCTTGACCACCGAGACCGTCGCCGCACAGTCCGCCACGTCCGTTCGGCCCGCCAGGTCTGTTCGGCCCGCCAGGTCCGTTCCGATCGACGACCCGACCGCCCACCGCGTCCTCACCGGGGACCGTCCCACCGGACCGCTCCACCTGGGCCACTACTTCGGCACCCTGCGCAACCGGGTCCGGCTCCAGGACCAGGGCGTCGAGATGTTCGTCGTGGTCGCCGACTACCAGGTCATCACCGACCGCGACCTCGCCGACCGGCTCGCCGAGCACACCGAGAACCTCGTCCTCGACTACCTCGCCGCCAGCCTCGACCCCGAGCGGGCGACGATCTTCCCGCACAGCGCCGTCCCCGCCCTCAACCAGCTTCTGCTCCCTTTCCTCAGCCTGGTCAGCGTCGCCGAACTGGGGCGCAACCCCACCGTCAAGGACGAGATCGCCCACTCCCGGCAGGCCGCCGTCAGTGGACTGATGTTCACCTACCCCGTCCACCAGGCGGCCGACATCCTCTTCTGCAAGGCCGGCCTGGTCCCGGTCGGCCAGGACCAGCTGCCCCACCTCGAAGTCGCCCGCACCGTCGCCCGCCGCTTCAACGAGCGCTACCCGCACGCCGACGGCAGCGCCGTCTTCCCCCGCCCGCAGGCCCTGCTCTCCGACGCCCCGATGCTGCTCGGCACGGACGGCGGCAAGATGAGCAAGAGCCGGGGCAACGCCGTCGCCCTCGGCGCGACCGAGGACGAGACCGCCCGGATCATCCGCGGCGCCAGGACCGACGCCGACCGCCGGATCGGCTACGACCCGGTCGACCGTCCCGAGGTCTCCAGCCTCGTCCTGCTCGCCGCCCTCTGCCAGGACCGCGCCCCCGAAGCCGTCGCCGAGGAGATCGGCGACGGCGGCGCCGTCGTGCTCAAGCGCACCGTCACGGAGTCCGTCAACGAGTTCCTCCGCCCGATGCGCGCCCGCCGCGCCGAACTCGCCGCCGACCGCACCCACCTGCGGCAGGTCCTGCGCGACGGCGCCGAGCGGGCCAACGCCGTCGCCGACGCCACCCTCGCCGAGGTCCGGGAGGTGATGGGGGCGGCGATCTGAGGAGCGCTCACCCGCCGGAGCCCGCGGAAGCCGCCCGGATCGCGGACCGGACACCGGACCGGACGGTGGACCGCCTCCCACGGACATCGGCCGGTTGACACGGGGCATATCGTCACCGGGCGGTCGCGGCCACGACGCGACCGCCCGCACCCCGCTCCCGCGCCCGAAAGGTGGTCCGGCCCATGGACCAGCACCCGACCGCACCCGGCCAGGGGCTGACCCGCCCGCCGCACCTGCGCCCCGGCGACCACATCGCCGTCGTCGCGCCCAGCGGCCCGATCGACGCCGCGCGCCTCGATGCCGGATGCGCGATCCTCCGCTCCTGGGGGCTGCGCGTCACCGTCGCCCCGCACGTCCTCGACACCCACCCCTCCCTCGGCTACCTGGCCGGCACCGACGCGGACCGCGCCGCCGACCTCCAATCGGCCTGGCTCGATCCCACCGTCGACGCCGTCATCTGCGCCCGCGGCGGGTACGGCGTGCACCGCATCGTCGACCTGCTCGACTGGAGCGCGATGCGCGCCGCCGGGCCCAAGCCCTTCATCGGCTTCAGCGACGTCAGCTCCCTGCACGAGGCCTTCGCCCAGCGCCTCGGCCTCGCCACCCTGTACGGACCGCTGGCCGCCGGGGCCTCCTTCGTCTCCGACAGCCCGACCGCCGACCACCTGCGCCGCACCCTCTTCGACCCCGCCGCCGTCACCGTCCTCACCTCACCCACCGCCGCCCCGCTCGTCCCCGGCCGAGCCCGCGGCGTCACGGCCGGCGGCTGCCTGCACGTCCTCACCGCCGAGCGCGGCACGCCCGCCGCCCGGCCCTCGTACGAGGACGCCATCCTGCTGCTCGAAGACGTGAACGAGCACCCCTACCAGCTCGACCGACTGCTCACCCAGCTCCTGCGCTCCGGCGCCCTCGACGGCGTGGCCGGCCTGGCCCTCGGCTCTTGGGAGGGCTGCGGACGTCCGGAACGGGTCCGGGACGTGATGCTCGACCGGCTCGGCGGGCTCGGCGTCCCCGTGCTCTGGGAACTGGGATTCGGCCACTGCCCGTCCACCCTCACCGTCCCGCTCGGCGTTCCCGCCCTGCTCGACGCCGACGCCGGCACCCTCACCCTGGACCTGCCCGCCCTCGCCGATCGCTGAGCAGGCCCCGGCCCGGCCGGGGAACCCGCCGGGCCCCCAGGGCACCGGCAGGCACAGGGTCGCGCCGGGCAAGGGCGCAATCAGTAAGGTGCGGCCATGAACGAGGACCGCCTCACCGCCCTTGCCCTCGGTTTCCTCCGCGGCCCGGGCAGCAACGCCCGCACGCTCCTCGGACTTGCCGGCCCGCCCGGCGCCGGCAAGTCCACCCTGGCCCGCCACCTCGTCGCCGAGGTCGAGCGCGCCGAAGGCCCCGGCACCGCCGCCTACGTCCCGCTCGACGGCTTCCACCTCTCCGGCGCCCAGCTCGACCGCCTCGGCCTGACCCACCGCAAGGGCGCCCCGGCCACCTTCGACGCCCACGGCTACGTCGCCCTGCTGCGCCGCGTCGCCGGCGACCGCTTCCAGGACATCTACGTCCCGGATTTCGACCGCACCCTGGACGAACCGGTCGCCGCCCGCCACGTGGTCCGCCCGCACACCCGGCTCGTCATCACCGAGGGCAACTACCTCGCCTCCTCCGACACCCCTTGGCCCGATGCCCGCCGACTGCTGCGCGAGCTCTGGTACGTGCACACGGACGACGAGGTCCGCGAGGAGCGTCTGCTCAAGCGGCACCGCGACGGCGGCCGCGACGAGACCGCCGCCCACCAGTGGGTCACCGGCAACGACCACCCCAATGGTGCGTACGTGAAACCCGGCCGGGCGCTCTGCACCCGGACCGTCTCCGGGACGGGTTTGCCTTCGGCACCGGGCAGGGGTAGTGTTTCCTAGTCGCTCGGCAGGGAGCACCGGACACGCATCGGCGCGGACGGTCCCGGGGCGGCCAATCCCCTGAAACACCACTTCCCGGTTCGTGCCGGTCGTTTCCGCTTTTTCGCGGTTCGGCCTGGCGCTTATTCGGCGTGCACGTTTTATCGGATTGCGGCCGGATTCGCTTTTCGGAGCGGGGATCGGCTACAGTTTGAAACGTCGGACGGGGCGTCAAGCCGCAGAAGACACCAGCGAGTTGGATGAACGAAGCCCCGGAAACGGAGCGGAAAACATCTGATAAGCTGGAAACACGAAAGAACGAAGCCCGGAGGGTCCGCTGGAAGGCGGTCCGAAGGAAGCGTCCGTTCCTTGAGAACTCAACAGCGTGCCAAAAGTCAACGCCAGATATGTTGACATCCCCGGCCTCAGATTCTTCTGGGGTTGGAGATTCCTTTTGAAACAAACACTAGCGAGGACGCAGTGCGCGGGGCCGCCCTATTCCGGTGGTTGCCGTGCCGCTCAACGCGGGTGTGAACCGGATAACCGGTAAACATTCACGGAGAGTTTGATCCTGGCTCAGGACGAACGCTGGCGGCGTGCTTAACACATGCAAGTCGAACGGTGAAGCCCTTCGGGGTGGATCAGT
>NZ_JBHXLL010000010.1:0-52525 GCF_042721415.1 Kitasatospora sp. NPDC058444
CCTCCGGGGCGGTCCCCCGGAGGAGCCCGGCCGCCCCGCGGCATGCGAAAGCCGAGCCCGGGACGCTGCCAACTCCCGGACTCGGCGGTAACGGTGACGAGCCGTCAGCAGACTACAGGCACATCCACCGTGGCCGGCACCTGGCCGCTCCAGAAGCCCTCGACGTCGAAGGAGACGTGCACGGTGGAACCGCAGGACACGGTGGCCGAGATGCCGTCGACCCGCACCGTGGACACCTGGAACACGGTGCGGCCGTTCACCGCGCCGAGCGAGGCGCCGCCGGCCACGTTGGCCGACAGGTGGGTCACCAGCTCCTTCGGCGCCGGCGGCCACGGGGTGCCCGGGGAGGGCGGGCCGGCCAGGCCGATCTTGCCGTAGATCGCGACGCTGTCACCGGTCACGTCGGCGCAGGCGTAGGTGGCCAGGCCGGCCTGGAGGCTGGAGTAGCCGCAGGTGGTGACGGTGGTGGCGGCCGGGGCCGGGGCCGCGGCGAACGCGGGAACGGGGGCCGAGAGCAGGGCGGCGGCACCGACGGCGCCGGCGGCGATCCGGGCTATCCGGTTCATGGGGTTCCTCCTTGAAGGGGGACGGGACGGACTGGGACAGGTGGTGTGGCACATATGACATTTCATAGGTCCACGACAGGAACTTTGCCATGCGATTCCTGTGTCCTGACCCCGGTTTACCCTTGGAAGCGAGGCCTCGACTGAAATCAGACCTTCAATGGCGCAATCACCCTGGACCGGCAGAACTTCCGCACCCGCGCGGGCAACGCCCACGTGGAGGCCGGGTGAACCGCATCCGAACCGTCCGGCCGGGCCCGCGTCCCCGACGGCCCGGGCGGACCCCGGCCGGCTCAGCCCAGCGCACCGCGCAGGGCGTCGACCCGGGCGACGGCCTCGGTGAAGGCGTGCCGGTCCAGGCGGCCGTCGTCCAGGGCGGCGGCCAGGGCCTCGGTGGCCTCCTGGGCCTGCCGGGGGTCGCGGGCGGAGCAGAGCAGCAGGTCCATCCCGGCGCCGGCGGCGGCCAGGGCGCGGTCGCCGGTGCCGCCGTACGGGGCGAGCGCCTCGGCCTCCATGGCGTCGGTGACGGTCACGCCGTCGAAGCCGAGCCGGCCGCGCAGCTCGCCCTGGATGATCGTGGGCGAGAACCCGGCCGGGTGGTCCGGGTCCAGCGCCGGGTAGACCGCCCACGAGGCCATCACCAGCCGTACGCCCGCCGCGATGGCCGCCCGGTACGGGGCCTCGCCCCGGGAGCGGAGCTGCGACAGCGGGACGTTCAGGGTGACGGGGCGCTCGTCGGTGTTCTCCCCCCGGGGCGCGGCACCGAGGCCGGGGAAGTGCTTGGCGGTCGCGGCCACGCCGAGGCCCTGCTGGGCGGCGAGGAAGGCACTGCCCGACTCCGCGACCTTGGCCGGGTCCTGGCTGTAGGAACGCTCGGAGTGGTCGATGAAGTTGTCCGGCTTGTCGTAGACGTCGAGCACCGGGGCGAGGTTGAGGTTCAGCCCGGCGTCGGCGAGGGTCCGCGCGGCGCCGGCCCCGGAGTCCGCGGCCGCGAAGACCGGGTCCGACGCCAACCCGACGCGGCGGGCGGAGAGTTCGGGCGCACCGGGCAGCCGGCGGACCTTGCCGCCCTCCTGGTCGGTCATCAGCAGCAGCGTGCGCGGGTGCGGCGCCTCGGCCGCTGCCTGCTTCAACTCCGCTACCGCCTGGGCGAGTTGCTCCGGACTGGTGACGTTCTCGCCGAACAGGATCACCCCGGCGGCCCGCCCCTCCCGGATCGTCCGGAGCACCTCGGCGGGCGGTGTCGGCCCGGAGTACGACAGCACGATCCGCCGCCCGGCGAGCGTCCGGGAGTCCTCCTGCTCCTGGCCGGCCATCGTCGTGTTCCTCTCGTTCGCCGTGCCCGGAGCGTCCGGGCCTCCCGGACCTCCCGGGGTTCCCTGAGCACCCGGAGTTCCCGGAGTGTTCGAAGCGCTCGGAGCGCCGTGCGGCCGGGCGGGCGAGCCGACCGGCACCGGGCCGAGCGCGATCCCCATGACGGCCAGCACCACCCCGAACTGGGCGAGACTTCGGAACGGGGCCATTCGGCCTCCCGGGTCGACAGGTGACTTCGGCATGTCAACGTACCCAGGGGTCCGGCGGGGCACTCCCCCGCACACCGGATTCATCCGATAGTCAGCCTTAATATCCTCAAGCCGACACCCCCGAACGCCGGACCAGTCGCCCCAGGACGGCGACCCCCTCCGCGATCTCCGCCGCCGAACCCGCCGCGTACCCGAGCACCAGGCCGGGCGGGTACGGAAGCCGGGCGTGCCAGGACAACGGCTGCACCTTGACCCCCTCGGCCAGGGCGGCGGCGGCCAGCTCGGTGTCGCCGCGGCCGGGTTCCTCCGGAAGCGTCAGCATCAGGTGAAGGCCCGCCGCCGCGCCGTGCACGGTGGCTCGCGGCAGGTGGGTGCGGATCGCGGCGATCATGGCGTCCCGGCGGCGCCGGTGGCGGCGGCGCAGCAGCCGCAGGTGGCGGTCGAGCTCGCCGGACTCCATCAGTCGGGCGAGGACCAGCTGGGGCAGCACCGGGTTGCCGAGATCCGCGAAGCGCTTGGCGTCCAGGACGGCCTCCCGCAGCCGGGCCGGGACCAGCAGCCACCCGGTGCGCAGCGCCGGAGCGAGCAGCTTGGAGATGCTGCCCGCGTAGCAGACCCGGTCCGGCAGGGCGGCGCGCAGGGCCGGGACGGGCGGACGGTCGTAGCGGTGCTCGGCGTCGTAGTCGTCCTCGATGACCAGGCCGCCCTCCTCCGCCCAGCGCAGCAGTTCGCGCCGCCGGTCGCCGCCGAGCACGACGCCGGTCGGGTACTGGTGGGCGGGAGTGAGCAGGACGGCCGGGGCGCCGGTGGCGCGCAGCGCGTCGGCCCGGATGCCCTCGGCGTCGACCGGGACCGGCGGGGTGGCGGAGAGCCAGTGGGCGAGGTGCTGCCGGGCGCCGAGCGAGCCCGGGTCCTCGACCGCGACCTCGTCGATGCCCGCCCGCCCGAGGGCGCGGCCGAGCAGCGCGAGCGCCTGGGCCGTGCCGGCGACGATCAGCACCTCGTCCGGATCGGCGCGGATGCCCCGGTTGCGGGCCAGCCAGTGGGCGACGGCCCGGCGCAGGGCCGGGGTGCCGCGCACGTCGCCGTAGCCGAGGTCGGACGCGGCGAGGCCGTCGAGGACGGCGCGTTCGGCGCGCAGCCAGGCGGTGCGGGGGAATGCCGCGAGGTCGGGCACGCCCGGGGTGAGGTCGATCCGGGCGGGGGTGCCGCGCAGCAGGTCGAAGACCTCGGGGGCGGGATCGGCCCGGAACAGCGCGGACGCCGGGCGGGGCGGTTCCGCCAGCGGTGCCACGGGCGCGTCCGCCGGTGCCGCGGGGGCCGCGACCACGACCGTGCCGCCCCGCCCGCGGCCGGCGACCTGCCCCTCCTCGGCAAGGCGCCGGTAGGCGTCGGTCACCACCCCGCGGGAGACACCGAGTTCGGCCGCCAGCACCCGGCCGGCGGGCAGCCGGGTGCCGACCGGGAGCCGCCCGTCGGCGACGGCCGCGCGCAGCCGGCCGGTCAGCCAGTCGGTGAGTCCGCCGGGCGGGGCGTCGGCGGTGTCGAGCTGCAGGAAGTCGGCGCCGGCCTCTTTGGACCGGTCGGGTTCCGTCACTTTGGACCTGTTCACCGGACCATAGTGGCGGCGAGGGTGGGGCCATGACCACGGAAACGCCCAGGCCCACGGAAACGCCCAGGCCCACGGAATCGGCCGCACCGGAGCACCCCGACGGCCACGACGACCACGAGGGCCACCACGACTACGTCCACGGCTACTCGCAGACCGAGGCGCGGCGCCTCGGCGACCAGGCCGACACCCTCGCCGAACTGCTGCACGCCGGCACCGCGTACCCGGCCGGCAGCCGGGTGCTGGAGGCGGGCTGCGGAGTGGGGGCGCAGACCGTGCACCTGTTGGCCGCCAACCCGGGGATCCGGCTGACGGCGGCGGACCTCTCGGCGGAGTCGCTGGACCGGGCCCGCGCCCGGGTCGCCGCGCAGGCGCCCGCCGCGGACGTCACCTGGCACCACGGCGACCTGCACCGACTGCCGTTCCCGGACGCCTCGTTCGACCACGTCTTCCTGTGCTTCGTGCTGGAGCACCTGCCTGACCCGGCGGCCGGGCTGGCGGCGCTGCGCCGGGTGCTGCGGCCGGGCGGGACGATCACCGTGGTCGAGGGCGACCACGGCTCGGCCTTCTTCCACCCCGAGGGCCCGGCGGCCCGGCGCACCATCGACCACCTGGTCCGACTGCAGGCACGGGCGGGCGGCGACGGCCTGCTCGGGCGCCGCCTCCACCCGCTGCTGACCGCGGCCGGCTTCGCCCGGGTGTCGGTCCGGCCGCGCACGGTCTACGCCGACGAGGCCCGCCCGGCGCTGGTGGAGGGCTTCACCCTGCGGACCTTCGTCGCGATGGTCGAGTCCGTCCGGAGCGAGGCGCTGGCCGCCGGGCTGACCACCCCGGAGGCCTTCGACCAGGGCATCGCGGAGCTGCGCCGCGCGGCCGGGCCGGGCGGGACCTTCCACTACGCCTTCTTCAAGGCGGTGGCGGTCAGGCCGTAGTCCTGACGCAAGGCCGCCTGGGTCGGGGCGGGGCGGGACGGTCTCCGACGGGCGCGGAGCCCGCGGGCGGGGTGGTGGACGGGGGTCTCGACCGCGCCCGCGGGAGCCGCCGACGCGGCGTCTCGGCGACCCACCGGCCACCGGCCCACCGGCGCGCCGACCTGCCGACCTGCCGGGCACAGGCGCGGACCGGACTACTCCGGGCTGTCCCCGAGGTCAGCCAGCAGGGTGCGCATCACCTCGACGAGCGCGGTCCGCTGCCCCTCGCCGAGGCCCGCCAGCATGCGGTGCTCGGTGGCGAGGTGGTCCGGCAGCGCGCGGTCGATCAGGGCGTGTCCCTCGGGGGTGAGGGCGACCTCGCGACTGCGGCCGTCCTGGTCGCTGCGGGTGCGGGTGACCAGGCCGCGGGCCTCCAGCCGGTCCAGGCGCTGGGTGATGGCGCCGGAGGTGACCATCGCGGACTGCATCAGTCCGGTGGGGGTGAGGCGGTACGGCGGGCCGCTGCGCTTGAGGGTGGCGAGGACGTCGAAGGAGGCGGCGTCCAGTCCGTGCTCGGCGAAGGTGCGGTTGAGTTCCGCGTCCACCAGCCGGTAGAGGCGTTTGAGCCGGCCGAACACCTCCATCGGGGAGACGTCCAGGTCGGGGCGCTCGGCGCCCCACTGCGCGACGATGCGGTCCACATGATCTGCCACGGGTTCAGGGTAGCGATCCCGACCAGATTCCTTAGCGATGAGGTAACTGTGAGCCACATCACTCACCCGATCCGGCGAAGAATGTCTTAGCGCTGAGATACATTGCCTTAGTGCTAAGAAATCGCCTCGCCCTCGTCCTGATGACGGCCCTCGCCCCGGCGGTCTGGGGCACGACCTACCTGGCCACCACCGAACTCCTGCCGCCCGGCCGCCCGCTGCTCGCCGCCGTCATCCGCTGCCTGCCCGCAGGGCTGCTCCTCGTCGCCCTCACCCGCCGCCTGCCGCAGGGCAGTTGGTGGTGGCGCTCGCTGATCCTCGGCGCCCTCAACATCGGGGTGTTCCAGGCGCTGCTCTTCATCGCCGCCTACCGTCTGCCCGGCGGCATCGCGGCCACCGTCGGTGCCGTCCAGCCACTGGTCACCGCCGGGCTCTCGGCCCTGGTCCTCGGCGACCGGCTCACCCTGCGCACCGTGCTGGCCGGCATCGCGGGCGTCGCGGGCGTCAGCCTGCTGGTGCTGCGGGCCAATGCCGAGCTGGACGCCGTCGGGGTGCTCGCCGCGCTCGGCGGCGCCGTGGTGATGGCCGCCGGCATCGTCCTCTCCAAGCGCTGGGTCTCCCCCGCGCCGATGCTCGCCACCACCGGCTGGCAGCTCACCGCCGGCGGACTGCTGCTGGTACCGGTCACGCTGCTCACCGAGGGCGCGCCACCGTCCCACTACACCCTCGCCAATGTGCTCGGCTACACCTACCTCTGCCTGATCGGCGCGGCCGTCACCTATGCGCTCTGGTTCCGGGGGCTCCGCGAGCTGCCGCCGACCTCGGTCTCCTTCCTCTCACTGCTCAGCCCGGTGGTCGCCACCCTGCTCGGCTGGCTCGCGCTCGGCCAGGACCTCAGCCCGCTCCAGGCACTCGGCGCGCTGGTCGTGCTCGGCTCGCTGATCGCCGCCCAGACCCAACGGCCGCGCACCGCACCGGAGTCGGCGCCCGAAGCCGATCCGGCCGGCACCGCTCAGCCCGTCCGCACGGCCGTCTGACCCCGTCCCGCCACCACCGTTCACACCACCGTTCCCAGCACCACGAATTCCTCGGGGAGTACCACCATGCGCATCACCGTGTTCGGCGCCACCGGCAACGTCGGCAGCCGGGTCGTGGCCGAGGCCCTGGCCCGCGGCCACCAGGTCACCGCCGTCGTACGGGACCCGGCCAAGCCTCACGGACTGCCGTCCGCCGCCGACGTGGTCGTCGGCGACGCCCGCAACCCCGAGGACGTCGCCCGGATCGCGGCCGGACAGGACGTGGTGGTCACCGCCACCCGTCCGGTGCCCGGCAGCGAGCACGAGTTGGCCATCGCCACCAAGGGCCTGCTGGCCGGGATCGCCGGCACCGGCGTGCGGCTGCTGGCCGTCGGCGGCGCGGGCAGCCTGCTCGTCCCTGGCGGCGGCGGAACCACCCTGGTCGACAGCCCCGGGTTCCCCGACGAGATCCGGCCGATCGCCCTGGCCTGCGGCGAGCAGCTCGATCACTACCGCGCCGCGGGCCCGGACGTCGACTGGACGTACCTGAGCCCGGCCGCACTGCTGGAGCCCGGCGTGCGCACCGGACGGTACCGGACCGGCCGCGACGAGTTGCTGGTCGACGCCGAGGGCGACTCGGCGATCTCCATGGAGGACCTCTCCGTCGCGCTCCTCGACGAGGTCGAGCGGCCCGCTCACCGCGGGGCCCGCTTCACCGCCGCCTACTGAGCGCCTGGCCGCCTGGCTACCCGGTCGCCGGCCACCTCCGCCACCCGGTCACCTGGTCACCCGGTCACCCGGTCACCCGGTCACCTGGAGCCGCCATCCCGGCGGGGGTGTACCCAGCACCACCCCGAAGACGGCAGTGGGGATGATCGATCATCAGCCCGGAGCCGGACAGGATCGTTCCCGTGACCAAAACCGCAGCCCCCGGCACCACCTCGAGCACCGCCCACGCCGGCTCAGCCCCGCAGGAAGCAGCCGCGGCGGCCGGGCGCGCACCCCGCGCCCGGCACGCCCGCCGCGCCCGCCGCGCCGCCCTGGCCGTCGCCGCCGCCGTCCTGGCCGGCCTGGCCGCGCCCACCACCGCGGGCGCGGCCACCGGCCGCGACCCGGGCGACGCCGACCCCGTGCCCGCCCGCTACACCCACCAGACCCTCGACTGGCAGCCCTGCGCCAAGAAGCCCGCCCTGGACTGCGCCACCATGACCGCCCCGCGCGACTGGCACCACGCCGGCGTCGGGGCCGATCTGACCATCGCCGTCTCCCGGCACCGCGCCACCGACCCGGCCTCGCGCAAGGGCACCCTGCTGATGGCGGCCGGCGGACCCGGCGGCACCGGCCTGCTGCGCCCGGCCAATCTGGCCGGCGGCGCCCCGGCGGTCGCCGCCGCGTACGACATCGTCGGCTTCGACCAGCGCGGGGTCGGCGAGAGCACCAAGGCGGTCTGCCAGACCCAGGAGGAGTTCCAGGACTTCCTGGCCGGCGACTACCGCGATCAGTCACCCGCCGCGGTCGACCGAGTCATCGCCAACTCCAGGAAGCTGGCAGCCAGTTGCCAGGAGCGCAGCGGCGATCTGATCCCCTACCTCACCACCGAGCAGACCGCCCACGACATCGACCTCTTCCGCGGCCTGCTCGGCGAGCGCAAGCTCAGCTACTACGGCCCCTCCTACGCCTCGATGATCGGCGCCTACTACGCGACGCTCTTCCCGCACCGGGTCGAACGGATGGTGCTGGACAGCAACATCGGCTTCGACGGCACCTGGGAGACCTTCGAGCTGGGACAGCCGATGAGCTTCCAGCGCCGCTTCGACGAGGACTTCGTGCCCTGGCTCGCGGCCCGGGACGCCACCTACCACTGGGGCTCGACGCCGGAGCAGGTGCGGGCGCACTGGGAGCAGCGGCGTGCCGCGCTGCACGACTCCCCGATCGTCGAGGGCTCGGTGACGATCGGCCCGAACCAGCTGGACAGCCTCGCCATGTCGGCGATCTACCGGGCGTCCGACTTCCCGGACCTGGCCCGGATCCTGGCCGCCGTCGACAACTGGCCGAGCGTCGACCCGGCGACCAGGACGGCGGCCGCGCAGGCCTTCGCCGGCTACCTCAGCCCGCAGTTCCTCGCCGAGTACTTCGCGGTGACCTGCAACGACACCCCGTGGACCAGGGACCTGGACGTCTGGATCGAGCGCGGCGCCGAGAACACCGCCCGCTGGCCGCTGGCCGGCGCCCGGACGCTCGCCTTCAGCGCGGTCTGCGCCTCGTGGCCGGTCGCCCCGGCGCCCGAGGTCAAGGTGACCGGCGCCCGTCTGCCGGCCACGCTGATGCTCAACTCGGTGCACGATCCGGCGACGTACTACGAGGCGGCGCTCGGCGCCCATCGCGCGCTGCGCGGCTCCAGGCTGGTCACCGTCACCGGGAACGGCGACCACGGCCAGTACCCCACGTCCAACACCTGCGTCAGCGGGGTGGTCGAGCGCTACCTGCTGGACGACAAGGCACCCGCTCGCGACCTCACCTGCCCGTCTCCGCAGGCGGGTTGACCGACCCCTTCGGTCAACTCCCGCTCCGGGCCCGGAGCCTGGTCCGGAGCCAGGAGAATCCGACGGCCAGCCCGACGAAGCCCCCGACGGCGAGCTTGATCCCGGCCTTGGCGACGATCCAGCCGATCCCCGGCGCGGACCAGCCCAGCCAGTGGAACACCGCCAGCAGCACCGCGGCGCCGCAGAGCGCCACGAGCACGGTGATCGCGACGGCCGCGGCCCGCGGGAGCTCCCGCGGGCCGTCGGCGTGCTCCCCCGCAGGCGTCTCGTCCGCGCCGGCGGTCGGACCGTTCACCACGTCGTTCGTACCCCCCTCAGTCATGGGGGCGATCATACGGCGTCAGCGGCGGGCGTGGTGGGTGTCGCCGAGGTGCTCGCCGGTCTCTCCGTCGGCGAAGCTGACGGCCAGGGTGACGCGGTACTCGTGGACGTCCTCCCGGTGGCCCGGCACCCGCGCCCACGCCAGCGAGTGCACCTCGGCCTCGGGGGCCTGCCGACACCAGGCGGCGGCCTCCTCCAGGGCGGTGGCGGCCGACCGCCCGGTGCACACCACCGCGGTGTACGCGGCGACCGCGACGTCCCCACCGGAGCGGCGGGTGCGCGACACCGCCCGGACGGCCGCGGCGGCCTGGGTCAGGTCACGGGCCAGGTCGTCCACCACCCGAGGGGGCGCCGGCAGGACGACCGCCCCCTCGGCGAGGGTCTCCGGCAGGTTGGCGCTCACGGTCTGGACCTCCATCCGCATCATCACGCGGCACAGCATGCAGGGCGGTGATTCCTGGCATGCCCATTTTCACCAGAACGTCACCCGTCCAGGGCGTAGTCGGTGCCATCATCTGGCGCCCCTGCGCCCGGCCTGGTAGGGGGCGCCACCCCCAGCCGCCGACGTTCCGGCAGGTCAGGAGGGTGGACGACGGGCGGCGCCGGGGAGCCCGAAACACCGCGCACGCACCACCCCTGTGCTCCGAACCGCCGGTTCGGCGCCGGGGTGCGCCCGTCCCACCGCCGTTGTCCTCTCAGTCAACTTCTCGTACCGACAGGCGAGTTGGTTCCGGACGACAGTCGGGGAAGCGGCATTCGACGAAGGCTCCGAAACGGCACGGGGCCCGGCCGCACCCCCACTGAGGTGCCGAGTTAACCCCTCGGGGGGCTCCGGTCCGCCTCCCGGTCACCCTGTCCCTGTCAGATCGTCGTGATACTAATCGTCCCGGCGGCGGGCCTGGTCCACAGCTGGACGGGCACGATGACGACAGCTCAACCGTTCCGGGAGGGTCCGGGCGGCAACGGGGAGGGGTAGCGGATGACGGTGCGGATCGGCAAGGCCAGGGGCGGGCGGAAGCTCCGGATCGGCAAGCGGCTCACGGGCACGGCGGCGGCCTTCGTCGCGCTCGCCGCGCTGACCGGCTCCCAGGTGACGGGCATCGGGCTCGCCCCGGTCGCGGTCGCCGACGCCGGTGCGGCCGGTGGCGCCGACGGCCAGGACGTCGGCCGCTCGCTTCCCGGAGGCCCCTCAACCGACCTTCCCGGCACCTTCGGCACCGGCGTTCCGGCCGACGGCGGCGGCACCGTCCAGCTCCCGCAGCCGCCCGGCTCGCTGCCCGGCCTGCCCTCGGCCGGTCCGTTCGCGGCCACCGGGCCCGCGCTGCCCGCCACCGTCCTCGCCGCCTACCACCGGGCCGAGGCCTCGCTGGCGCAGCGCTCGCCGGGCTGCCACCTGCCCTGGCAGCTGCTCGCCGCGATCGGCCAGGTCGAGTCCGGCCAGGCCAACGGCGGTCAGGTGGACGCCGCGGGCACGACCCTGACGCCGATTCTCGGCCCGGCGCTGGACGGCAACGGCTTCGCCGCGATAGCCGACACCGACGGCGGCCGCTACGACGGCGACTCCCGCTGGGACCGCGCCGTCGGGCCGATGCAGTTCATCCCCTCCACCTGGGCCTCCTGGGGCGCGGACGCCAACGGCGACGGCAAGGCCGACCCGAACAACGTCTTCGACGCCACCGAGACCGCCGGCCGTTACCTCTGCGCGGGCGGCCGCGACCTCGCCGACCCGGCGCAGCTCGACCGGGCGGTGCTCAGCTACAACAACTCGGGCGAGTACCTGCGGACGGTGCGCAACTGGATGGCGCACTACGGCAGCGGCACGGTGACCAGCGTCCCGAACCGCCCCGGATCCCCGGCGTCGCCCGTCGCGCCGTCCACGCCGAACCTGCCGGGTGCCCCGAGCCTCCCGGGCGGCGGTGGCGCGACCACGACGCCGCCCACCGCGGAGCCGCAGCCGACCACCCCGGTCACGCCGACCCCGGACCAGTCGCCGAGCCCCCAGCCGACGACGACCCCGAGCGCCACCGCCACGCCCACGCCCGGCGGTTCGACCTCGCCCTCCGCGACGCCGACGACCACCCCGAGCGGCGGCACCTCCCCGACGGCGACCCCGACCGGCACGCCCACGGGCACCCCGACCGGTACGCCCACCGCCTGCCCGGACCCGACGGCCACGCCCACCGGCACGCCCACCCCGACGGGCTCGCCGTCCCCGACGGCCACGCCCACCGGCACCCCGACGGCGACGCCCCTCCCGGGCTGCCCCACCCCCACCCCGACCGCGACGCAGACCCCGGGGGCGGCGCCCAGCACCATCCCCAGCCCGGCGTTCTCGCCGTCGGCGGCCCCGACGAAGTGAGCTGAGGGGCGCGGTTCCCTCCCCGGAACCGCGCCCCACCGCTTGTCACGGCCCTCCGCCGTCCCACGGGCCCGACTTTTCACGGGCCCCAACTCTTCGCGGGCGCCGACTCTTCACGGGCGCCGACTCTTCGCGGCCGCTACGGCGCCTGGGCCGCGCGGTGCTCGCGCCAGCGGCCCAGCATCCCGTGCAGTTCGTCGATCATGAACTCGAAGAAGGCGGCGCTCTCCGCCAGCCGCTCCCCCGCCACCGTGCCGGCGCCGACGGTGGCCTCGCCGTCCCGCAGCACCCGGATCCAGCGCAGCATGTTCTCGTCACGCCGGGTCAGCGACTCGAACCAGACGTCGTCGAGCACCCGGTAGCGGTCCCGCCGGGAACCGGGCTCGCGCTCCTTGGCGACCAGGCCGACCTGGATGAGGTAGCGCATCGCGCCGGAGACGGCCGCCGGGCTGATCCGCAGCCGCTGGGAGAGCTCGGCGGAGGTGAGCACCCCGCTCTCCTCCGCCATCAGGCAGGAGAAGATCCGGGACGGCATCCGGCCCATGCCCGCGACCACCAGCTCCGCGGCGAAGCGCTCGACGAAGTCCGACACCGGCGTGTCCTCGCGCTGCTCCTCGGGCTTCCCCGGCCCCTTCGTTCCCCGCACCACCCTGAGCCCCTTTCCGATGATCACTCATGATCACTCACCCGTGGTCGAACTTTAAACGCTTCCCAATCTTCACGCTTTTCTGAAACTACGGTAGCTTCACAAGCATGACCAAGGCCATCACCCTGTCCGGCCTGCGCAAGACCTTCGGCCGGACCACCGCCCTGGACGGCCTCGACCTGACCGTCGAGGCCGGCGAGGTCCACGGCTTCCTCGGGCCCAACGGCTCCGGGAAGTCCACGACCATCCGCGTCCTGCTCGGCCTGCTGCGCGCCGACGGCGGCAGCGCCCGGATGCTCGGCAAGGACCCGTGGCACGACGCCGTCGAGCTGCACCGCCGCCTCGCCTACGTGCCCGGCGACGTCGAGCTCTGGCCCAACCTCACCGGGGGCGAGGCCATCGACCTGCTCTCCCGGCTGCGCGGCCGGCCCGACCGCCACCGCCGCGACGAGCTGATCGAGCGCTTCGACCTCGACCCGACCAAGAAGGGCCGCAGCTACTCCAAGGGCAACCGGCAGAAGGTCGCCATCGTCGCCGCGCTCGCCTCCGACGCCGAACTGCTGCTGCTCGACGAGCCGACCTCCGGCCTCGACCCGCTGATGGAGGTGGTCTTCCAGGACGTCGTGCGCCAGGCCAAGCGGGAGGGCCGCACCGTCCTGCTCTCCAGTCACATCCTGGACGAGGTGGAGAAGCTGGGCGACCGGGTCAGCATCATCCGGCACGGCAGGGTCGTGCAGAGCGGCACCCTCGACGAGCTGCGCCACCTCACCCGCACCACCGTCGAGGCCCGGACCCTTCGCCCGGTCACCGGACTGGAGGCGCTGACCGGCGTGCACGGCCTGCACACCGAAGGCGACCTGGTCCGGTTCTCCGTGGACGGCGCCCAACTCGACGCCGCCGTGCGGCTCCTGAGCGCGGCCGGACTGCGCGCCCTGCTCAGCCACCCGCCCACGCTGGAGGAGCTCATGCTGCGCCACTACGGCGACGAGCTGGCCGCCAACGGGCACCGCGTCGACGGCGAGGCCCTGCGATGACCGCCACCGCCGCCGGACCGGCCGCCGGCCGCACCGCCGCACCCCGCCGCCCGGCGACCCGGACCACCCTGGCCGGCACCGCCGCGCTGCTCCGCTTCGCCCTGCGCCGCGACCGGCTGCGGCTGTCCGCCTGGGTGCTCGGCCTCTGGCTGACCACCCTGGCCAGCGCGAACAGCGTCCACACCGTCTACCCGAGCGCCGCCGACCGCGCCGCCATCGCCCACGGCTCGGCCAACCCGGCGATGCTCGCGATGAGCGGACCGGCCCACTACCTGACCGACTACACCTGGGGCGCCATGCTCAGCCACCGGCTGCTCGGCCTGCTGGCCGTCCTGGCCGGGCTGCTGAGCATCCTGACCGTCACCCGGCACACCCGGGCCGAGGAGGAGAGCGGCCGCGCCGAACTGCTCCGCTCCGCCGCCGTCGGCCGGCACGCCCCGCTCGCCGCCGCCCTGGCCACCGCCGCTGTCGCCGACCTCGCGCTCGGCCTACTGCTCGCGGCCGGCCTGCCCGCCCTCGGCATCCCCGGCCTCACCGCCGCCGGATCCGCGCTGTACGGCGCCGCGACCGCCCTCGCCGGGCTGCTGTTCGCCGCGGTGGCCGCGGTCACCGTCCAGCTCAGCGCGCACGCCCGGACCGCGTCCGGGCTCGCCCTCGCCGTGCTCGGCGGCGCCTACGCGCTGCGCGCCGCCGGGGACGCCGGCTCGGGCGCGCTCTCCTGGGCCTCCCCGATCGGCTGGCTCCAGCGCAGCTACCCCTTCGTCGACGACCGCTGGTGGCCGCTGCTGCCCGCGCTCGCCCTGACCGCCGCGACCGCCGCCGCCGGGTTCGCGCTCAGCGGCCGCCGGGACCACGGCGCCGGCCTGCGCGCCGCCCGTCCCGGCCCGCCCACCGGCAGCCCGGCCCTGGGCACCCCGTTCGGTCTCGCGCTGCGCCTGCACCGCGGCCTGCTCGGCGGCTTCGCGGTCGCCCTGCTGCTGGTCGGCGCGATGTACGGCTCGCTGCTCGGCGACGCCGAATCGATGCTGGGCGACGTCGACCGGATCCGGGAGGCGCTGGACCGGCTCGGCGGGCAGACCCTCGCCGACTCCTACGCCGCGCTGACCATGCTGGTGGTCGCCGTGGTCGGCGGCGTGTACGCGGTGCTGGCCACGCTGCGCCCGCGCGGCGAGGAGAGCGCCGGACGGGCGGTGCCGGTGCTGGCCACCGGCGTGTCACGGTCCGCCTGGCTCGGCGGGCACCTGGCGGCGGCCCTGCTCGGCTCTACCGCCGTCCTGCTCGCGGCGGGCGTGGGCTTCGGCCTGGCCGGGGCGCTGTCCAGCGGCGACGCGGGCGCGTTCCCGCGGCTGACCGGCGCGGCACTGGCCTTCGCGCCCGCCCAGTGGGTGACGGTGGGTTTCGCCGCCGCGGTGTACGGCTGGCTGCCCCGGGCCATGCCGCTGGCCTGGCTGGTGCCCGGGTACGCGTTCGTGATCGGCTACCTGGGCCCGCTGCTCGGCCTCCCCGCGGGCCTGGAGCGGCTCTCCCCGTACGGGCAGGTGCCCCGGCTCCCGGCGGCCGCGATGGACTGGACGCCGCTCGCCGTGCTCACCCTGGTCGCGGCCGCCCTGATCGTCCTGGCCCTGGCCGGGTTCCGGCGCCGCGACGTCGACTGACGCCGGGACGCCGGAGTGGTGGGGCACCGAAGCGCGGGAGCGCCGGACCCCGTCGCGGGTGGTCAGAGGTGCTTGACCAGCTCCGGCATCAGGTCCTGGAAGGTCCGCCCGCTGGCCGGCTGGCCGATCGCGGCCATCTGCCAGCCGGTCGCCGTGCGCTGCACCTTCGCCATGATCTGCGCGGTGTACGGGCCGCCGCCGGTGAGCGTGTAGCGCGCCAGCTCGACGCCGGTGGTCTCGTCCACGAGCCGGCAGAAGGCCGCCTCGACCTCCTGGAAGGTCTGCCCGGTGAAGGAGTTGACGGTGAAGAGGATCTGGTCGACCTCGGCGGAGACGGTGGCCAGGTCGACCGTGATCGACTCGTCGTCGGTCGCGTCGCCCGCGCCGCCGACCAGGTTGTCCCCGCTGTGCCGCACCGAACCGTCGTTGCTGTTGAGGTGCTGGAAGAACACCACGTCCACCGGCCGCCCCTGGGCGAACAGCACCGCGGAGGCGTCCAGGTCGATCTCCCGGCCGGCGGCGAGCAGCTTGGCGAAGAAGCCCTTGCGCTCCGCCGCCTTCCAGCCGAGGCCCATCCGGACGAGGCTCAGTTGCCCGCCCCCCGGCTTCTCCAGGCTGATCTTCTGCCCCTTGGCCAGCGAAACGCTCATCGCGTCCTCCTCGTTCTGCCACCGCCCGTGCCGCGAATCTACAGCACTGTAGAGAATTTATGATCATCGACGGTGTCCTGCGAGCACCTCTACCCCGTATTGCCCCGGGCCTCACCCCGACAACGGTCCGCACACTGAGGGAACCGGCGGTCCGACGTCTGGCGTAGCCGCGGGCCGCGACCGGCCGACCGGGGCGGCGCACCGTCTAGGGTCGGCCCCGCAACGCTCACGACTCGCAGTGCTCACGACCGTTCCCGGGCCGTGCCGACGCGCGCCGGCCCGCTCTCGCTGGGGGGACCACCATGCCCGAGCAGCACGAAGGAACCGAACAGCACGCAACGCCGCGGCGGCCGGAGGGATCCCGCCTCGGCCGCCGCCGACTGCTCCGGGCCGGCCTCGGCGCCGGCGGCGCGCTGGCCACCGTCCGACTGCTGCCCGGCGGCGCGGCCTGGGCCGCCGCCGCACCGGACACCGACCACGGCACCGCGCAGTACGACGGCCTCTGGCCCTCGTCCACGCGGGCCGCCGGGCTGCGCGCCACCGCCGCCCAGACCTGGCCGGACTGGACCCGCTACGCCCGCATCGCCGACGGCACCTTCAACGAGCCCGCCGACATGCAGAGCGCCGTGGACGCGCTCAAGGCGCAGGAGGTCAGCGTCATCGAGCTGGACACCCTGCTCTCCGACTGGCTCACCGACGCCCAGTTCGCCGCCCACATGGCCGAGGTGAAGACGTTCACCGGCCTGGCCCACGCCGCCGGCCTCAAGGTCGTCATGTACTACCCGTCGCTGGAGCTGATCTCCCCCGGCGGCGAGAAGGGCCGCTCCTTCTACAAGAACGACCAGGGCAAGAACTGGGTCCAGCGCGACCTCGCCGGAAAGCCCAACGTGTTCTACGGCAGCGTGGTGGTCTGGGTCGACCCGGGCGACGAGAGCGTCTGGCTCAGCCCCAACTCGCCCTGGCGGGACTACTACCTCAACCGGATCAAGGGCGTGGCCGCGACCGGCGTGGACGGCATCTGGCCGGACGTCCCGATCTACTTCGACGGCGTGCTCTCCTGGTGCGACGCCTCCACCTGGGGCGCGGCCGCGTTCAAGGCCGACACCGGCCTCGCCCTGCCCAAGGCCGCGAACTTCGCCGACCCGGTCTTCCGCCGCTACGTCGAGTGGCGCCACCGCAACCTGCTCCGGTTCCAGCTGGACATCGCCGACGCGGGCCGCTCGGTCAACCCCGACCTGGTCACCTTCGTCGAGACCGTGTCGATGGACTACCGCTACGCCACCTCGATCGGCCTGGACGGCGGCTACCTGCGACAGGCCCCCGGCGCCGTCAGCCAGGTCTGGGAGGTGGACATCCTCGGCAACTACGACGGCATGCGGCACGCCACCGCCTCGGACTGGGTCTGCCTGATCTCCATGTACAAGTACGCCCGCGCCGCCAGCGGCACCAAGCCGGCCTGGGCGTTCTCCTACGGCTGGCAGGCCGACGACGCCTCGCTGGTGATGTCCCAGCTGATCGCGGCCGGCTGCAACCCGTACGAGGTGAAGACCCCGTTCAAGAACGACACCGTGGACGCCGCGATGCGCACCCGGATGTACCGCTTCGTGCGCACCAACCAGACGAAGCTCTACGACCCGGTCTCGATCGCGCGGGTCGGCGTCTACCACTCCGCCCCGTCCCGGGACTACGTGGGCCCCGGCGAG
Source organism: Kitasatospora sp. NPDC058444 (assembly GCF_042721415.1). Lineage (NCBI taxonomy): Bacteria > Bacillati > Actinomycetota > Actinomycetes > Kitasatosporales > Streptomycetaceae > Kitasatospora > Kitasatospora sp. NPDC058444. Next base: position 17,244 of record NZ_JBHXLL010000010.1, read on the forward strand.
GGCAACGGGATGTACGTCAACGCCACGGCCCCGGCCGGGATCACCGACTGGTGGGGCGGCGACGACCCCGGGATGAGCTGCGCCTCGCTCTCCTGGCTCGGCGAGTTCCGGGGCACCGTCAAGGCGCTGGTCTACGCCCACGTCCCCTTCGACACCGTGCCCAGCCCCGGCCTGACCGCCGACGACCTGGCCCGGTTCAAGGTCCTCCTGCTGCCCAACCTCCAGGCGGTCTCGGACACCGAGGCGGCGCTGCTGCGCGGCTTCGTCTCGGCCGGCGGGACGATCGTGATCACCGGCCCGGCACCCACCGCGCTCGACGAACTGGGCGGCCAGCGAACCGAGTTCGCACTCTCCGACGTGCTGGGCCTGCGCAAGGCCGACCCGCTGCCCGCAACGAAGACGAACTCCTACGGCAGCGGCAGCTGTTGGTACGTCAAGACCCTGCCCGGGCTGAGCTACCTCACCAAGACCGACCAGGCCTCGGCGGACCAACTGCTCACCGCTGTCCGGCAGTCCGCCCCGCCGGAGGTCACCCTGGCCGGGGACCGCCGGATCTTCCTGGACGCCCGGCGGCTCGGCGCCGACACCGTCGTCCACCTGGTGAACTTCACCAACTTCGGCGACACCCCGGCCGCTTTCCGCAGCGCGCCCGCCAACTGCACGCTCTCCTGGGCCCTTCCGGCCGGGGCGAGCGTCTCCGCCGTCACCGTCGCCAGTCCGGACGGCACCGACCCGGCGCCCAAGGCGGTCCCGTACACCGTCACCGGCGGAACGGTCAGCGTGCCGCTGACCGTCGCGCAGTACTCGGTGGTGACGATCAGCGCCGGCTAGCGGCGGCCAGGCGGGGCGCCGGGATGCGCCAGAGGGCGGCGGGAGCGGACTCGCCGCCCGGGGCGGACTCGAAGGCGATCCACCGCCCGTCCGGGGACCAGCTCGGCGCGCCGTCGTAGGCGCCGTCGTCGCCGGTCACCCGGACGGGGGTGCCGCCGGCCGCCTCCAGCACGAAGACCTGGGCGTGCGGCAGCTCGCCCAGGGTGGAGGAGAAGACCAGGAAGCGGCCGTCCGGGGACCAGCTCGGGTCGGTGTGCTCGCCCGGCGCCCCGGTGACCTGCCGCGGCCTGCCGCCGTCCGCGTCCACCGTCCACAGCGACCAGTCCTCACGGCCAGCGCCGCGGCGCTGGAAAACGATCCGGTCGCCCGTCGGGGACCAGTTCGGCTGCCGGTTGTCGGTGCCGGTACCCCGGCCGTCCACCAGCAGGACGGGAGCACCGCCGCTGCGGCGGACCTTCCAGAGCGAGTCCTGTTCGGCCGCGTCGCCCTGCGCGGCGGCGTGCTCCGGCTCCCAGCTCTGCTGGAAGACGATCCACTCGCCGTCCGGGGAGAAGCTCGGCTCGCTGTAGCCGCTGCCGTCGGCATGCCTGGTGACCCGCTCGGGGGCGCCGCCCGGCCGCATCAGCCAGATCTCGTCGTGTCCGGACTCCCGGTCGGTGGCGAAGGCGAAGGCATCGGCGGCGGCGTTCCAGCTGGTGCCCGGGAGGTTGACGGCCGCCCGGTCGGGGTCCGCCAGCACCGTGCGCGGGGCGCCGCCGTCCAGCGGCAGGATGCCGAGGGCGGCGTCGCCCTTGTTGTAGCCCCCGCTGAACTCGGTCAGCAGGAGGGAACGGCCGTCCGGGGCGAAGGCCGGGTTCTGCGCGCTGCGGCCGCCCCCGGCGCGGTAGAGCAACCGGGCGCCGTCGGCGCGGCGCTCGGCACCAGCCGAGGGCGCTTCGGCCTCGGGTGTGCTGGTCGACGGCGTGCTGGTCGGTGGCGGCCCGGTGGGCGACGTGCCGGTCGGTCCGGGCCCCGGCCGCTCCTGGTCGGCGGAGCCGGAGCCCGGGCCCGAACCACCGCATCCGGTCAGCAGCAGCGCGGCGGCGGCCAGGGCCACCGGGAGCATGCGAGTCCTCATGCCCCGCAGGCTAGTTGACGTCGCGTCAGCCGTCGTCCGCCGCCAGGCGGATCAGGCGCCGCCGACCGGCAGGTACCTCCCACCGGCAGGTGCCGCCGCGGCCGGCCCGCAGGCCGCGCGTCACCCGGCGCCGCGCTCCAGCCGCACCAGCGCGTCCACCGCGACCCGTCCCCCCGCGCCGGCGTCGCCGCCCTCGCCGCCCTTGTGTCCGGGCTCGCCGCCGACCGTGCGGTGCACCCGCTCGGCGCGGACGGAGCGCAGCCCGCGGTCGGCGAGGTCGGCCAGGACGTCCTCGGGAGTGAAGAGCACGGCCGGGTCCTGCGGGCCGCCGACGCCCTCGGTGAGGTTGCTCAGGTCGTGCCCGATGACCAGCAGGGTGCCGCCGGGGGCGAGCGCGTCGGCGGCCCGGCGCAGCGCGGCCCGGCGGTCCGGGGCCGGGATCTGCAGGTAGGCGACCAGGACGAGGTCGTAGCCGGCGGCGGGGGCCTCGAAGGAGCGGGCGTCGCCGTGGCGCCAGGTGAGCCGGTCGGCGACCTCGTCGGGCAGTTCGGCGGTGAGCCGTTCGGCGCGTTCCAGGGCGACGGCGGAGAAGTCCAGTCCGGTGACGTCCCAGCCCTGGGCTGCCAGCCAGATGGCGTTGCGGCCTTCGCCGGCGGCCAGGTCGAGGGCGTGGCCGGGGGTGCGGCCGGTCAGTTCGCGGACCACCCACTGGTTGGGCGCGGCGCCCCACACCAGCTCGCTCGCGGCGTAGCGGTCGTCCCAGTCCTGGCTGTCCATCGCGCGTCCTCCGTTCGACGGGCCTGCTCGTACCGGCCAACCTACCGGCCCGCCGCCGGGCCGGCCGCCGCTCCCCCGGGGCCGGAGGCGGCCCTGCGGGGGCGGTCGTGCGGGCGGCGGCTCCGACGTGCCGGAGGCCGTCCAGCGGGCGGACACCCTTGACGGCGAATATTGGTCCAGTCCAATCTGTTCAGTCGTGACGTGCACGGGTCGGCCGCCCGTCGTGTCCGCGCACCGCTCGTCAGCACGTGTCACCAGCCCGCGCGCCCCCACCGCGCCCGGGCCGGCTCCCTCGGCCCACCCGGGCCACCGCACCGCCGGAACCCCCCACACATCCGGAGGACCCACCGCATGCACGACCGCGTCATGCCCGCACGGCCCGCCCACCCCGCCGGGGAGCGCGCCGGCCGCCGGGCCGCCCACCGCAGAAGGGCCACCGCACTGGCCCTGGCCGCCACCCTGACCACCAGCGGCGCCGCCCTCGCCCTGACCTTCGGCTCCGCCTCGGCCTCCCCGGTCAACCTGCTGGCCAACGGCGACTTCGAGACCGGCACCCTGGCCGGCTGGACCTGCTCCAACGGATCGGTCGTCACCACCCCGGTGCACGGCGGGAGCCGCGCGCTCAGCGGCGCCGCCTCGGCCTCCGACACCGCGCAGTGCCAGCAGACCGTCGCCGTCCAGCCGAACACCACGTACACCCTGGCCGGCTGGGTCCAGGGCAGCTACGTCTACCTGGGCGCCACCGGCACCGGCGTCAACTCCTCGGCCTGGACCCCGGGTGGGACCGGCTGGAACCAGCTGAGCACCACCTTCACCACCGGTGCCACCACGAGCTCCGTCACCGTCTTCACCCACGGCTGGTACGGCACGGGCGCGTACTACGCGGACGACCTCACGCTGACCGGCCCGGCCGGCCCCACCGCGACCACCAGCCCTACGGCCACCACCAGCCCCACGGCCAGCGCCAGTCCGACCGCCACGGCCAGCCCGACGGCGACCGCGAGCCCCACCGCGACCGGCGGCCCGACCGCGACCAACAGCCCGACGGGCACCCCCACGACCACCACGCCGACCCCGACGGCCACCGCGAGCGGCCCGGCCGGGGACGGCAAGGTCACCACCCCGACCGGCTTCGCGGTCACCCGGACGACGTCCAACGCGGTGGTGCTCAGCTGGCAGCCCTCCACCCTCACCAGCGGGGACGGCGCGGTCGCCTACAAGGTGTGGTCCAACGGCCAGCTCGTCGCCACCTCGATGGGCACCTCCGTCGCGGTCAGCTCGCTGCTGCCGGGCCGGAGCTACACCTTCAGCGTCCAGGGCTACTCCGGCAGCCACGCCTCCGCCCAGTCCGCGCCGGTGAGCACCACGACCGCGGCCGCCCCCGCCCAACAGCCGGTCCGCTCGGCCTACTTCGACCAGTGGGGCGTCTACGAGAACGCGTACAACGCGAAGAACGTCGACACCAGTGGCGCGGCGGCCAAGCTGGACGTCATCCACTACGCGTTCGCCAACATCGACCCCACCAGGTTCACCTGCTTCCAGGCGGTGAAGGCCTCCGACTCGGCCAACGAGTCCAACCCGAACGCCGGTGACGGCGCGGGCGACGCCTACGCCGACTACCAGGCCGACTACAACGCCGGCACCAGCGTGGACGGCAGCGGCGACACCTGGGAGCAGCCGCTCAAGGGCAACTTCAACCAGCTCCGGCAGCTGAAGGCCAAGTACCCGAACCTGCGCTACACCATCTCGATCGGCGGCTGGACGTACTCCAAGTACTTCTCCGACGCGGCGGCCACCGACTCCTCCCGGAAGGCCTTCGTCTCCTCGTGCGTCGACATGTTCCTCAAGGGGAACCTGCCGACCGGCGTGGCCGGTGACGCCTCCGGCGGTCCGGCCTCGGCCGCGGGCCTCTTCGACGGCATCGACCTCGACTGGGAGTACCCGGGCTCGGCCGGCGGCCACACCGGCAACCACTACTCCGCGGCCGACAAGCAGAACTTCACCCTGCTGCTCAAGGAGTTCCGCACCCAGCTGGACGCCCTCGGCACCGCCCAGGGCAAGCGGTACCTGCTGACCGCCGCACTGCCCAGCGGCCAGGACAAGATCACCCAGCTGGAGACCGACAAGATCGGCGCCTACCTGGACTACGCCGACGTGATGTCCTACGACATGCACGGCGCGTGGGACGCCACCGGCCCGACCAACCACCAGGACCCGCTGCACGACAGCCCGGCCGACCCGACCACGCCGATCACCCCGGGCACCCGCAAGTACAACGTGGACACCACGCTCGCCGCGTACACCACCGGCCTGCCCGAGTACGGCATCCCCGGCGGCTTCCCGGCGAACAAGATCGTGCTGGGCATCCCGTTCTACTGGCGCGGCTGGACCGGAGTCCCGGCCGGCTCCGACTACGGCCTGTACCAGAGCGCGACCGGCCCGACGGCGAAGAAGCCGCTGAGCCAGGAGGCCGGTCTGGCCGCCTGGAAGGAGCTCAACCCGACCCCGGCCCAGACCCACTGGGACCCGGTCACCGAGAGCAGCTGGGTCTACGACGGCACCAACTTCTGGACCGGCGACACCCCGCAGGCCGTCCAGGCGCGCGGGGCCTACGCCAGGAGCAAGGGCCTGGGCGGGCTGTTCGCCTTCTCCCTGGAGAACGACGACGCCTCGGCCACGATGCTCAACGCGATGGACAGCAGCCTTCGCTGACGCCCCGTCGGCAAGGAGTGACGGCCCGCGCGGAGCTCCGCGCGGGCCGTTCGTGGCTCTGCCGTTCCGGCGAGCCGACTCTCCGTGGCTCAGCGCGACTCGGTGTGGCTCCGCGCGACTCGGCGTGGCTCAGCGCGGCGGCACCGGGTCCGTCCCGCCCGCGCCCGGGCGGCAGCGCAGCAGCCGTCCGGCCGTCAGCCGGGCCCCGCGCAGCGCGCCGTGCCGGTGCAGCGCCTGCACCGCGTAGGTCGAGCAGGACGGCGTGTACGGGCAGCAGGCCGGACGGCGGGGGCTGACCTCGGTGCGGTAGTAGCGCACCGCGCCGTACAGCACCCCGGCCGCGAACCCGCGCGGGGCGGGGGCCGACGGGTCGGCCGGCCGGCGCCCGCGCGCTCCGGTGAGGGCGAACCGGACGCCGGAGACCATCATCACCGGGATCAGGGCGATCAGGCAGGGATCGGCGAACTCGCAGCAGCCGTCGAGGCAGCAGTCGGCGCCCTCCCTCCGGAGGTGCTTGCGCCGCTGGGCCTTGGCGTGCTCCTCCGTCCGGTAGCGCTTCCGGTACTCCTCCCAGATCCGGCGCTGCTTCTTCCGCCGTAGCCGCTCCGAGGCGGGCAGCCACAGCCAGGCACGCTCCGGGCGGGCCGGCGGGAAGTGGGCGCCGAGATCCGGCGTCGGGTCGGACACTGCTGACGATCCCCTCGTTCTCTCCGCCGAGGCCGACCCCGACGATCCGGGCAAGATTATCCGAAGATCACCTGCCCGGATCCCGAGTGAAGCCGCCTGGGCGGAGCCCGGCCGCTCAGCCGCCGAGGTTGAGCGAGGGGAAGAGGTCCTCGAACGGCTGGGTGGTCACCGACACGCTCCGGGAGAACGGATTGTCGAAGTCCCAGATCATGAACAGCAGGAAGGCGATCAGCACGCTGAAGCAGAGCGCCAGGGTCAACTCCCGTGGCGTGCGCCGGATCTGCAGCGCGAACAGCATGCCGACGGTCACCACCGCACCACCGATCAGGCCGAGCCAGACCACCCCGGGCATCGTCGGCCCGGCGTTCTGCCCACGCGAGTTGCGGGCCTCCGAGGCCTGGCTGATCCGGTCCATGATCGGCTGGTAGGACTGCGACTCCAGGTCGGAGGCGGGCGCCCGGGTGGCGACGTCGTTCTGGAGCTTCTGGAGCAGCTGGTCGCCCTTCTCGGTGATCGCCCCGTTCTCCTTCATGTAGTCCCACTCGGTGTTCACCACGTACGTGACGTAGGCGTCCACGTCGGCCCGGACCTGGTCCCGGAACTCCACCGGGTAGACCACCGCGCGGTCGCTCACCTCGCGCAGCGACTGCGCCTCGCGGAACAGGTCGTCCTGTGCGGCACCGCGCGCCTCCCAGACACCCGCGATGGCGAGACCGAGGACGATCGCGTAGACCACCCCGATCATCATCGTGATGTACTCGATGACGTCCGGGGTCTCGTCGGTGCTCTCCTCGATCGGTCGGCGCTGCCTCAGCACCACCACCGCCACGACGACGGCACAGGCCGACGCCATGGCGATGATCAACGCCACCCACTCGGACATGGGAACTCCTCTCTCTGGCTTGGCTTGTGACGGAACGGAAAAAGTCGGGAGGGCGGCCACGGGCCGTGGGGACGGGCCCACCGCCGGGAAGGAACCGGGAGGGAACCGGTCGGCGGGCCCGTCAGGCGCCCGTCAGGACTTGTTCGCGCGGCCACCGCGACCTCGGCCGCCATGGCCCGGCCGCAGGGCCGCCGCCGCGATCACAGCGGGGACCATGATCATCAGCATCGTGGTGGTCATCGAGATGCCCTGGTGGTGCCGGGCCAGCGGCATGGGCTTCGTCGCCTGGACGCGGAACACCGGTTGTGCCGACGGGGTCGGCCACAGCGGGCTCGGACGCGCCGCGCTCGGCGAGGCCACGGGGCTGGGGGCCGCCGGGCTCGGGGCCGGCGGACTGGGCGCGGCCGGGCTCTGGGCCGCCGGCGCGGGAACCACTGGGGCCGGGGCGGGCGGAGCCGGCACCGGGGCAGGTGGCGGTGCGGGAGCGGGCGACGCCGGGGGCGCGGGTGAAGCGGGCGCCGGGGTGGGCGCCGGCGTCGGGCTGGGGGTCTGACTCGGGCTCGGAGTGGGGCTCGGGCTCGGCGTCGGCGTGGACGTCGGTGTCGGGCTCGGACTCGGACTCGGGCTCGGACTCGAAGTCGGGGTGGGGCTCGGAGTCGGCGTCGGCGTAGGGCTCTGCGACGGCGTGGAGGTGGGGGTCGGAGTCGGGGTGGGCGTGGGGCTCGGCGTGGACGTCGGAGTCGGAGTCGGCGTCGGCGTCGGCGTCGGGCTCGGCGTGGACGTCGGAGTCGGCGTCGGCGTCGGCGTCGGCGTCGGCGTCGGGCTCGGCGTCGGGCTCGGCGTGGACGTCGGTGTCGGGCTCAGCGTCGGAGTCGGAGTGGGGCTCGGCGACGGCGTGCGCGTCGGCGTTCGAGTCGGCGTAGGAGTGGGAGTGCGCGTGGGAGTAGGCGTGGGCGTCGGACTGGGGCAGGGATGCGGGTGGTGGTGCCAGCCGTGGTCCCCGTACCAGTCGTCCTCGTCTCCGTCGTCGTAGTCGTCACCCTCATGGCCGGGCCCGACCTGGCCCGGCCCGGTCGGTCCCAGCCCGATCTGTCCCTCGACCGGCCGCCCGGACTCGCTCCGCAGTCCCGCCGGGCGCGAGGGCGAGGAGAGGGGCGTCGACGGGAAGGGCGGGGAGGGGACGGGAAGCGAGGTCACGGGCGGCAGGGAGAAGGGCGGCGAGGTGGGCTTGACGGTCGGCTTCGCAGTCGGCTTCGCGGTGGGCTTGTGCGTGTGGCAGGGGTGGTGCCAGTGCGGCGGCCAGGGCCAGTGGTGCCCCGGACCGGCGCTCGGCGCGACGGTGACCCCGACCTGGACGTCCACGTCCACATCGACGCTCACCTGCCCGCCCGGCCGGACCGACATCGACACGTCGGTCTCGTCGCAGACGCAGGTCTCCACCACCGGGCCGTGCGGGTACCCGCCGGGGCTCCCGGCGCCGGAGGCGGTCGCTCCGCCGACCAGTGCGCAGATCGCGACCACGCTTGCCGCCGCGCCGGTCAGCCGTGCCCGTCGCCCGGGCGCGGCGCCCCCGCCGCCGGGCGGTATCCGGCGGATCTGCCGACGCTGGGGCATGGGCTCCACGCACCTCTCGGGTCGTCGTCCGGGGAGGACGGAACGGGCTCGGGCCGACCGGCCTGGTAGGAAGGGGCAGAACGGTTGGAACGGGAAGAGGGGTCGAATACGGTCGCATCTCCGACAGAAGGCCCATCGGGTACGACCAAAAGTGATCAGACGTGGTCAGGCGGACGGCCCGCCTTCGCGGGCGGGCCGTCCGCCATCAGGTCAAACGATCTTCGAGCCGGCCGGTTACGGCCCGCGCCCGCTGTTCTCCGCGCTCAGCTGCGACGGTGCGCGATCTCCACGTTCTCCAGCACGCCGACCGCGTCCGGCACCAGGATGGCGGCCGAGTAGTAGGCGCTGACCAGGTACGAGATGATCGCCTTCTCGTCGATGCCCATGAAGCGGACCGAGAGCGACGGCTGATACTCGTCCGGGATGCCGGTCTGGTGCAGGCCGATGACGCCCTGGTTGTCCTCGCCGGTACGGATCACCAGGATCGAGCTCGTGTTCTCCTTGGTGATCGGGATCTTGTTGCACGGCAGGATCGGTACGCCGCGCCAGGCCGGCACCTGCTGCCCGCCGAGGTCGACGTGGGTGGGGTACAGCCCGCGGGCGTTGAACTCCCGGCCGATCGCGGCGATGGTCCGCGGGTGGGCGAGCAGGTAGTCGGGGTCACGGCGGCGGTTGAGCAGCTCGTCCAGGTCGTCCGGGGTGGGCGGGCCGGAGTGGGTCTGGATGCGCTGGTCGAAGTCGGCGTTGTTGAGCAGGCCGAACTCCGGGTTGTTGACGATCTCGTGCTCCTGGCGCTCGCGCAGGGCCTCGATGGTCAGCCGCAGCTGGTGCTCGGTCTGGTTCATCGGCTGATTGTAGAGGTCCGCGACGCGAGTGTGGACCTTCAGGACGGTCTGCGCGACGCTCAGCTCGTACTCACGGGGCTTGAGCTCGTAGTCCACGAAGGCGCCCGGCAGCTCGAACTCGCCGTGGTGGCCGGCCGACATGGCGATCTCGGCCTCGCCGCGCTCGTTCTGCGCCTGGAGCGGCAGGGCCAGGAAGGCCTGGAGGTGCTCCTGGAGGCTGGGCGCGTTGTCCCGGATGGCGGCGAACTCCGCCCGGCTCAGCGTCAGGGCGACACCGGCGGTGGCGGTCTTCGCGGTGAACTCCCAGGTGGCGTCCGGGTTCAGCAGCGCGTCCTCGCCGAAGCGGTCGCCGTCGCCGGCCACGCCGACCACGGTCTCGTCACCGTACTTGCCGGTGCCGATCTTGTTGACCTTGCCGTGCGCGATCAGGAAGATCTTGTCGGCGGCCTCTCCCTGGGTGGTGAGCACCTCACCGGGGCCGAAGTCCCGCTGCTGGCAGCGGTCGGCCAGGGCGGTGAGGACGTCCTCGTCCTCGTAGCCGCGCAGCAGCGCCAGCTCGCCCAGCTCCGCCGGGATCACCCGGACCTGGGAGCCGGTCTTGATGAACTCCACCACCCCGTTGCCGACGGCGTAGGTGAGCCGGCGGTTGACGCGGTAGGCGCCACCGGCCGCCTGGACCCAGGGAAGCACCTTGAGCAGCCAGCGGGAGGTGATCTCCTGCATCTGCGGTGCGGACTTGGTCGTGGTGGCAAGGTTCCGGGCAGCGGCCGTCGCAAGGCTCTGCTGCTTGGCCTGCACTGCCTCCGGGCTCGTGTCCACGGTCATCGGCAGGGCTCTCCATTCCTGTGATCGGGTCACGCGTCCAGGGGCATAACGGCCCATCCTGGCGCATGCTATGACGGATCATCAGATCCGCTTACCGGTGGGGTCGTTGGCGCATTGCGCGAAGTGCGGCCGCCGTCTCCCGGCGGCCCATCCGGAACCCTAGATCACCAGAACCCGACCGGGCTCGCACGGAGGCCGACTACCCCCCGATAGGGTGAATCTCGCCCAGTCCGCCCCCATCGCCCCATGAACTCCGGGAACATCCGTTCGCCCCGGCGATCCCCTTGCTGCCAACGGCGTTCCAGCCCCGGCCCGGGCCTGCCCGGCAGCCCGGGGACCGTCGCCGGTCGTCAACCCGGCACACCGTTGCGGCATCCGGCGCGGCCCGGCCGCGGGGAGTGTGCGAACCGCCCCGGGAACGCGAAGGGCCCGCCAGGCGCCGGCACGGGGGAAGCCGGCGACCTGACGGGTGTACGGGGGGTTCGCGGTGCGGGCAGGCCGGTCAGGCGCAGGCGACCTGGGTACCGGGGACGCCGACGATGCCCGAGTTGTTGGCCTCACCGCCGTTGTACTCGTAGTACAGGTAGGAGTAGAAGTCGATCCGGGTGTCCGGGCCGCAGGCCGAATCGGGGGCCACGGTGTACGTCACCGTGAAGGCACTGCTGGCCCCCGGGGCGAGCGGAACGTTGTAGCGGGCGATGCCGCCGTGGACGTTGTCACTGCACCCGTTGGTCTGGGTGCCGCACGCGGTCGCGGTGAACTTGAGCCCGGGCTCCAGACTGGTGGCGTAGGTCTCCTGGACGCTCTGGTAGACGAACTGGATCGGGGTGTCGTACGGATTGGTGAGTGTCAGGGAGAGGGTGAACTCGCCGCCCCGCACGGTCGTCTGCTTGTCGGAGACGACCGTGAGCGGCAGCCGGCTGTCGGCCCGGGCGGCGGGGGCGGCGGAGAGGAGCAGACCGACCACGAGGGCCGGACACGCGGCGAGCGCGACGCGACTCGGATGTGTTCTGCGCATGACCGAGAAGCGTAGGCGCCGCCTCCACCGGGGTTGTGTTCCTCGGCCCTGGTCCGTACCGACGCAGGAGCGGCGAGCGGACACCGCGCACCCGACGCCCGCGTTCCGACCCCACGCGCCCGCCCGGGGGCCTATGCTTCGCCGGCCCTCCCCCACCTCCTTCGCCCGCACGCCCCTTCACCCGCACGGCGGCAGGATGTCGCAGAGCGCGCCGAGCGCCGCCGGGTAGGCGTGGTCCGGCGGCGTGGCGTAGCCGACCACCAGGCCGTCGACGGCGGGCATCGCCTCCTCGCCGATCGCCGGGTGCCGGTAGTCCGCGAGCCCCTCGACGGCCAGGCCCCGGTAGGCGGCGGCCTTGAGCACCGAACGCTCGGTGCCCGGCTCCAGCCGCAGCACCGCGTGCAGGCCGGCCGCGATGCCGGAGACCTCGATGTGCGGAGCGCGGGCGGCGAGCGCGGCCACCAGCTCGTCGCGGCGCTCCCGGTAGCGGCGGCGCATCCGGCGCACGTGCCGGTCGTAGCCGCCGGAGTCGATGAACTCGGCGAGGGTGAGCTGGTCCAGGGCGCTGGCCCAGCCCTCGCGTTCGCCCTTGGCGGCGAGCGCGCGGTCCACCAGGTGGTCGGGCAGCACCATCCAGCCGAGCCGCAGCGCGGGGGTCAGGCTCTTGCTGGTACTGCCGAGGTAGACCACCCGTTCGGGGTCGAGCCCCTGGAGGGCGCCGACCGGCTGGCGGTCGTACCGGAACTCCCCGTCGTAGTCGTCCTCCAGGAGCAGCCCGCCGCGCCCGCGCGCCCAGTCGACCACGGCCGCGCGACGGGCCGGGTGCAGCGGCCCGCCGGTCGGGAACTGGTGGGCGGGGGCGAGCAGGGCCGTCCGGACCTCCGGGTGTCGCGCCAACTCGCCCGCCCGGGCGCCCTGTTCGTCGATCGGCAGCGGAACGGTGGGGACGCCGGCGGCGGCCAGCAGCCCGCGGTGGAAGCCCAGCCCGTACGCCTCGACGGCCAGCGCGCCGTGCTCGGCGGGCGGCAGGACGGGCGCGGCTCCGTCGAAGAGCAGCCGCAGGGCGTGGGCGAAGCCGGAGCAGACCACGATCCGGTCGGGGTCGGTGCGCACCCCCCGGGCGCGGGCGAGGTAGTCGGCGAGGACGGTGCGCAGTTCGCGCCGGCCCTGGGGATCGCCGGGCCCGAAGGCCTCGTTGGGGGCGCCGGTGAGGGCCCGGCGGGCGGCGGCGAGCCAGGCGGTGCGCGGGAAGGAGGCGGCGTCGGGCTGGCCCTGCCGCAGGTCGTGGGTGGGGCCGGGGCGGCGGACGGGCCGGCGGGCCCGGGTGCGCGGGACGGGTTCGGCCCGTTCGGCGACGGCGGTGCCGGAGCCCTGGCGGGCGGTGAGCCAGCCCTCGGCGACGAGTTCGGCGTAGGCCTCGGCGGCGGTGTTGCGGGCCAGGCCGAGGTCGGCGGCGAGGGCGCGGTAGGGCGGCAGCCGGGTGCCGGGGGCGAGTCTCCCGCTGCGGATCGCCTCGCGCAGCGCCGCCATCAGCGCGGCGCGCCGGCCCCCGGCGGCGGGGAGGTCGAGGTGCAGGTCGTTGCCGGTCGGGTGGGCGGGCTCGGAGGGGTGCGTGCCCCGCGTGTCCGTCATGGTCACGCACCCTACCGGCCGCCTCCCGGCACCCCTCGGGCGCCTGCCCGACCGCGGGCACCGACCCGACCGCGGGCATGGGCACCGGCCATCGGGCACCGGCTACCGCACGGCTACGGCTACGGCTACGGCTACGGCACGACGGTGACCGGCCAGCGGCCGGCCTTCACCAGCCGGACGGCCACCGAACCGATCACCTTGTGCCCCGCCTGCTCGGAGGCCCCGACCACCACGGCATCAGCGCGCAGCTCGTCCGCGAGCTTGGCGAGGCCGGTGTACGGTTCGCCGCGCATGGTCAGGAAGCGCCACTCCACCTTCCACACCTCGCGCACCCGGTGCTCGGCCTCGCGCAGCGCGGACAGCAGTTCCTCGGCGATCTCCTGGGTAGTCTCCTCCACCGCGGCCCCGGCCAGGGCGGTCGCGGCGCCGAGGATCGGCTGGATGTACGCCACCGCGAGGACGGCGCCCTGCCGGCGGGCCAGTCCGGCGGCGTAGGCGGTGGCCCGCCAGGAGGAGTCGGAGCCGTCCAGGCCGGCCAGGATCACGGTGGGGCCGTCGGTGCCCAGCTCGAAGCCCGCGGGTGCGGCGGCCGCCTCGTGCCCGGGGGTGCCGATCGGCGCCCCGGCCGTGGCGGCCCCTTCCGTACCGGCGTCCGCCGCCCCACCCGTACCGGCGGCCACCTCTCCCGGGTCCGCCGTGTCCGCTGCATCGCTCTCGTTGCTCATGGGGTGAGGCTATGCCTGCCACCGGGAGTGACGACCGGGGGCACTCCGGGTGAGGGCTGTGGCCCGGGCCACCCGGGGAGGCGGCCGGGGCTTCGCCGTCGGCACCGGCGGCTGGCCGGCCGTCACGCACTGTCGACCGTGTGGGCGGCCTCACAGCGGTTCCGGGGCGCTTCCGGAGTGGCCCGGGCCACTTCCAGAGGCTATTTGATCTTGGAAATGGGGGGAAATCGGGCGAAATCGCCATGATTCCTTGATCTTTACCCTCGGTAACAGCCCTCTGACGTGGCTAAACCTTCGAATCCTTGAAACCGCCACGACCACCCCCGTAACTTCGAACCCGTTGCACCGAGCGATCCGCTCCGGCCGGGCCCTCCGCCCCCGAGCAGAACGGTGCAGGCCACGCGAGTGACGTGTCCCCGAAACCGACGGCCTTCCGAAGGCCTGGTTCCGCGTGCTCGCAGAAACCTCCGAAAGGAACTCCATGACCTTCCGTAACGAGACCGCCGCTGCCACCACCACTGCCACCCCGAAGCGCCGCAACCGCGTCCGGATGGCTCTGATGGCCGGGGCGCTCACCGCCCTGCCGGTGGCCGGCCTCGTCACGGCCACCAGCGCCTCCGCCGCGCCGGCTTCGGTCTGGGACAAGGTCGCCGCCTGTGAGGCGACCGGCAACTGGGCCGTCAACTCCGGCAACGGCTTCTACGGCGGCCTGCAGTTCACCTCCAGCACCTGGGCCGCCTTCGGTGGCACCGCCTACGCCCCGCAGGCCCACCAGGCCACCAAGGCGCAGCAGATCGCCATCGGCGAGAAGGTCCTCGCCGCCCAGGGCCCCGGCGCCTGGCCGGTCTGCTCCGTCAAGGCCGGTCTGACCAAGTAAGACCGCACGCCACGAGGCCGCCGCACCCCACCCCGGGGTGCGGCGGCCTCGTCGTGTCCGGAGCCGGAACCTCAGGGACCCGGAACCTCGGGGCCCGGAACCTCGGAGCCCGGAACCTCGGCCCCGGTGCGGGTCAGGCCGGCCGGGGCGGGAGCGGCAGCGGGAGGGCCGGCAGGCCGTCGATGCTGGTGCCGACCAGCGGCTTGCGCTCGCAGTAGGCGCCGAACTCCTCCTCGTCCTTGCGGTCGAAGTACCGGGCGTGCAGGTCCCGGTCGGCCCGGTAGTCCATGAACGGCACCGCGTACCCGCAGGAGTCGCTGACCCGCTCGGCCACGACCAGCACGATCGCCCGCAGGCCGGAGCCGTCCGCGGCCGGGTCGAAGTGGCGGAGCAGTCCGGCGAACCGCGGGTCGTCCCGGAAGACCGGCTCGCCGCGCCCGTGCACCCGCACCACGGTCGGCGGGCCGTCGAAGGCGCACCACATCAGCGTGATCCGGCCGTTCTCCCGCAGATGCGCGACGGTCTCGGCCTGCGAGCCGCCGAAGTCCAGGTAGGCGAGCGTGAGTTCGTCGATCACCGCGAGCGTCCCGGCGCGGCCCTTGGGCGACAGGTTGACGTGCCCGTCGGCCGCCAGCGGGGCAGTGGCGACGAAGTAGACCGGCTGGCGCTCGATGAAGCCGCGCAGCCGCCCGTCGATGCCTTCGTACTGCTTTCCCATGCCCGCAAGTCTGCCCGCATCCCGACCACCGGGAAAGCGGGATCCGCCCCCTGAGACGGCGCGACCCGCCGAAGGCCGGGCCGCGCCGCTTACGATGGTCCGGGCACCTGTCACCTGCCAGGCCGAGCACGGGAGTTGTGATGACCCGGAGCACCCTCGCCGCCACCGCTCCCGGGACGGTCCTCGGCATCCCCGCCGCGCCGCTGCGCCCGTACGTCCTCGGCTACCGCGGCTACCGGGTGGCCCTGCGGCAGCCGCTGCGACGGCTGGAGGTGCCGACGGACGTGGTCACCGTGGCGCTCGCCTTCGAAGGCACGATGAGCCTCACCGACGCCGTCTCCCCCGCGCCCGCCACCGCCTTCGGCTCGGTCGCGGCCGGCCTGCGCCGCACCGCGACGATCGCCGAACACGCGGGCGTGCTGCACGGGTTGGCCGTCTCGCTCACTCCGCAGGGGGCCTTCCGGGCGTTCGGTCCGATGGCCGGGGAGCTCGGCGGGCACTGGGCCGAGGCCGGGGACGTGCTGGGCCCCCGGCTGCGGGCGCTGACCGACCGGCTGGCCCACGCGCCGAGCTGGCCGGCCCGGTTCGCCATGCTGGACGGCTACTTCGGTGCGCTGTTCGCGTACGGGCCGGACTGGGATCCGTCCGTGCACTGGGTCTGGCGGCAACTGCGGTACTCGCACGGGCTGGTGCCGATCGGCGCCCTGGTCGAGGGGACCGGCTGGAGCCGCCGCCGGCTGGAGCTGCGCTTCCGCGAGCAGCTCGGGCTGGCCCCCAAGCAGGCGGCCGGCATCCTGCGGCTCCAACGCACCCTCCACCTCCTGACCGCCCACGAGGAGCGGACCGCCGGGGCACCGACCGCCGGGCCGCGGACCACCGGCGCCGACCTGGCCACGCGCTGCGGCTACTACGACCAGTCCCACCTCGACCGGAACTTCCGCGCCATGGTCGGCCGCTCGCCGAGCGCGTTCCTCGCCTCCCGGCGCACCGCCGCCCTGACCGAGCCCGCCGGCCGGGTCACCGACCGGGTCTCCGGGCGGGTGACCAGCACGCTCCTGGAGGTCGGAGGCTGATCGGAGGCCGAGGCATGCGCCTTCGCGACGCGGGCGGTCAAGGCATGCGCCCTCGCGAGGCGGGCGGTCAAGGCATGCGCCTTCGCGAGGCGGGCGGTCGTCGAGGGTGCGCATTCGTACAAGACGCGCCGGTGCCCCGCCCGGCACGCTGAGGGAGCCCGGCCGGTACGGGGGACCGGCCGGTCACCGGGGGCGGGCAGGCACGGGGCACGCGGGGTGTCGGCCGGTCAGTGCTTCATGTAGACGCTGTCCATGAACTCGATGATCTGCTGATCGGTCAGCCGCTGGCCGTCCCGGTGCCCCATCGCCAGGTCGGCCTCGCTGATCATGCCCACCAGCCGCTCCCCGTCGATCACCGGGATGCGCCGGATCTGGTGCTGCTCCATCTTGCGCAGCACCGCCTCCATGCTGTCCTCGGCACGCACGCAGTGCAGGTGGCCGGAGAGTTCCATGGCCGTCATGGTGGCCGGGTCCTTGCCCTCCGCGATACATCGCAGCACGATGTCGCGATCGGTGATGATGCCCTTCAGCTTCTGGTCGTCGCCGCAGATCGGCAGCGCGCCCACGTTCTTGTCGCGCATCATCTTCGCGGCCTCGGCCAGCGTCTGGTGGGCGCCGATGCACTGGGCACCGGTGTGCATGATGTCTCGGGCAGTGGTCACGGGGACTCCTTCGTCGGTGGTTCCCCCCGCTGGTCCCCCCGCATCCCCCCGGCGGCGCTCCCGGGCTCCCGCCGTCGGAGCGGAAGCGGTGTGACCGCGCCCTCACCATAAGCAACCCGGCCCCCGCCCGCGACCCCGACCGGACGCCCGGCGCCCGGCGGTCGGCGGCCGGGTGCCGCCCGAGGTCGGCCGGGCCTGGCAGGCGCTGCGGCGCAGCCACGGCGCGCCGCCGGTGGCGGGGCCGGCCCGGGAGAGCGGCTGGAGCGCCCGGCACCTCCAGGACCGGTTCCGCCGGGAGACCGGACTGCCCCCGAAAACCGCCGCCCGGGTGATGCGCGTCGACCGCGCCCGGCGCCCGCCCGGCGCCCGCCCGGCGCCCGCTCGCCGCCACCGAGCCGCCTCCCGGCTCGCCGAACCGGCCGTGCGCTGCGGGTAGTTCGACCAGGCGCACCCGGCCCGCGGGTTCCGGGCGCCGGCCGGGGTCGCGCCCGGCGCCTGGCCGGCGGCGGAGGGCCCGGAGCAGGCGAGGTTCCGAAACGTCCGAGGCGGGGCGCCGGGGGCGGCCGCAGAGTGGGAGACGGAACGACCCGCACGACCACCCGCGTCTCCCGAGGAGTGAGCGAGCCATGGACGCCACCGAGACCCCCGCCCCGCAGGTCTGGCCCAGCCTGCGCGCCACCGACGCCCGCGCCCTGATCCGCTTCCTGGTGGAGGCCTTCGGCTTCCAGGAGGTCGTCACCTACGGTGAGGGCGAGGTCGTCACCCACGCCGAACTCGCCTGGCCCGAGGGCGGCGGCGTGATGCTCGGCTCCGACCGGGAGACGCCCGAGGGCGCCGACCCCTGGCCGGGCCGGCCGGGCGGCTTCACCGCGTACGTGGTCACCGCCGACCCGGACGGTGTGCACGCCCGCGCGGTGGCCGCCGGGGCCCGGATCACCGCCGGGCCGCACGAGACCGACTACGGCTCGCGCGACTTCGCCGCCGCCGACCCGGAGGGCAACCGCTGGTACTTCGGCACCTACCCGGGCGCGCCCCGGCCGGTCGCCCGACCGCGGGGGTGACGCGGTGCGCACACCGGTGGAGCGGCTGCGCGCCCTGGGACTGGCGCTGCCGGGGGTCGAGGAGCGGGTCAGCCACAGGGAGCCGAGCCGGTTCGCGGACCTGGTCGCGGACGCCCGCGCGCTGGTCGGCCCGTCCCGGTAGCGGCCCTCGGGGCGGTCGCCGCCGAACCAGGGCAGACTGGCCTCGGGGGCAGCCCCGGAGACATCGGAGGCACCGCAGGCATCGGAGGCGGACCGTGCCGCAGATGACCGTGGACGGGCGCACCCTCGCGCTCTCCCACCTCGACAAGGTGTACTACCCGCGCACCGGCACCCCCAAGGGCGAGGTGCTGCGCTACTACGCCGCCGTGCACACCGCCCTGCTCCCCCACCTGCGCGACCGCCCGGTGTCCTTCCTGCGCTGCCCGGACGGCGTCGAGGCGGAGGTGTTCGTCGCCAAGAACCCGCCGCCCGGCACCCCGGACTGGGTGCGCGCCGTCGACGTGCCGAGCAACACCGGCGAACTGCGGCAACTGGTGCTGGAGGACGGCGCGGCACTGCTGGCGGTCGCCAACCTGGGCTGTCTGGAGCTGCACGTCCCGCAGTGGCACGCGGCCGCGCCCGCCCTCGCCGACCGGCTGGTGCTGGACCTCGACCCCGGCGAGGGCGCCGACGTGCTCACCTGCCGCACGGTCGCGCTGCTGCTGCGCGAGCGGCTCGCGGCGGACGGCCTGGCGGCGTGGGTGAAGACCTCCGGCTCCAAGGGCCTGCACCTGCTCGTCCCGATCGAGCCCACGCCGAGCACCCGGGTCTCCGGGTACGCGAAGGCGCTGGCCGCCGCCCTGGAGGCCGAGCGCCCGGAGCTGGTGGTGCACACCATGGCCAAGGCCCGCCGCCGGGGCCGGGTGCTGGTGGACTGGTCGCAGAACAACGCCAAGAAGACCACCGCCGCGCCGTACACCCTGCGGGCCCGGCCGCTGCCGACCGTCTCCACCCCGCTGGCCTGGGAGGAGCTGGAACGGGCCGGCCACGAGCGGGACCTGGTCTTCACCCTCGCCGAGGTGCCGGACCGGCTGGCCGCGCACGGCGACCTGCTCGCCCCGCTGCTGGACCCGCGGCGGGCCCGGCCGCTGCCCGGCGCGCCCTCGGCGACCGCTGCGTCCGCCGCTGCGTCCGCGATCGCCTCGTCCGGAGCACCCTCGGCGTCCGGAGCGCGAGCGCCCGCACGCCAGGTGCTGCGCCCGCCCGTCGAGGTGATGCGCCCGGCCGCCGTGACCGCCGTCCCGCCCGCCGACGGCCTGGGCGGCGGGGGCGTCCAGTACGAGCTGAAGCTGGACGGCTTCCGCTGCGTCGCCTTCGCCCGGGGCGAGCGGCCCGCCTACCTCCAGTCCCGCAGCGGCCGGGACCTCGCGCCCGAGTTCCCGCCGATCGCCGCCGCCGTCGCCCGGCTGCCGGAGGGGCTGGTGCTGGACGCCGAACTGGTCGCCTGGCGCGGCGGCCGGTTCGCCTTCGACGAGCTGCTGCACACCCGCCAGGCCCGGGCCGCCGCCCCCGGGGTGGCGCTCGGGCTGATCGCCTTCGACCTGCTGGCGCTGCCCGGCCGCGACGTCCGCCGGCTGCCGCTCACCGACCGCCGCCGACTGCTGCTCGCCGCCCTCGCCGACGTCCCGCCGCCGGTCCAGCCGGTCATGGCCACCACGGACCGGGCGGAGGCGCTGGAGTGGATGGAGCGGCTCGCCGACACCGGGGTCGAGGGCCTGGTCTGCAAAGCCGCCGCCGCCCCGTACCGGCCGCGCGGCGCGGGCCGGGTCTGGGTGAAGTACCGCCGCAGCGACACCCTCGACGCCACCGTCCGCGCCGTCACCGGCCCGGCGGCCCGTCCGCACGCGCTGATCCTCCAGCTCGACGACGACCGGGTGTTCCTGACCGTCCCGCGGCTCACCCCGGTCCAGTCCCGCGAGGTCGCCGAGGTGGTCCGCCCCCTGCTCGGCCCGCCCACCAGCGACCCCGACCACGGCCCGGTCCACCCGCTGACCTCCCCGCTGCGCGCCGAACTCACCCTCACCGGCCGCCCGCCCACCGCCACCTTCGTCCGCCTCCGGGGCGACTGACGGCCGGCCGCGACGGCGCTCCGCGCCCACCTCGATCGGCTCACCGCTGCCCGCGTACCCGGGCCCCCGCGGCCCCCACCTCCGCCGGCTCACCCCTGCCCGCGCGCGCTCACTTCCGCCCCCTCGCCGTCGCGTGGGCGAACTCCGTCACGAAGGCGTCGTCGAACACCGGCAGGTCGGCGGGCTTGCGGCTGGTGATCAGCGGACCGGGGCCGTCGTGGCAGACGTGCACCGGCTCGTCCACCCAGTGCGCGCCGGCGTTGACCAGGTCGGTGCGCAGGCTGGGCCAGGAGGTGAGGGTGCGGCCGCGGACGGCGTCGGCCTCGATGAGCGTCCAGGCCGCGTGGCAGATCGCCGCGACCGGACGGCCGGCGGCGCAGCAGGCGTGGACGAAGGCGACCGCGGGGCGGTCCAGGCGCAGCCGGTCGGGGTTGGCGACGCCGCCGGGGAGGACCAGCCCGTCGTAGTCGGCCGGGTCCGCCTCGGCGACCGGGACGTCCACGGCGAAGGTGTCGCCCTCGGCGTGGTGCCGGACGGTCCGGACCCGCCCCTGGGCGGTGGACAGCAGCCGCGGGGTGCCGCCGGACTCGGCGACCGCCTGCCACGGGTCGGTCAGTTCGACCTGCTCGGCCCCGTACGGCGCGACCAGGAACGCGATCGTCCGGCCGGTGAGCGTGGTGGACGGCCAGCCCATGGCGGGGTCCGCTCAGCCCGGGTGCGGGTCGGTCAGGTCGACGGCCGCGGCCGCGGGCGGGGCGGTGCTGAGCCGGGCGCGCGGGCAGTCCAGGTGGACGGCGCGGTCGAGGTGGTCGAGCCGGGCGACGAGTCCGGCCGGGACGAGCACCCGGGTGCCCGGCACCCAGGGGTCGGCGTCGACCAGCAGGTGGTCCCCGGCGTCCTGTTCGACCCGGCCGACCGGGCCGTCGGTGGCGTGCACCTCGTACCCGACCAGCGTGAGGTCGGCGGCGGGATGGGAGCCCGGGCGGTACTCCCACAGGTCGGTGGTCATGGTGATCAGGCCTCCGGACGGTTCCAGGGGCGCCGCTCGCGGCGCTCCCGGCGTTCCCGGAACTCCGCCGGGTCCACCGGTTCGATTCCGCCGCGGGCCTCACGCCGGCGGCGCAGCAGCTCGGAGGCGGCGACCGCGGCCGCCACCGTGGCCACCCAGACCACGCCGAGCGCGACCAGTACGGCGGTGGCCGGGGTCCGTACGCCCACGCCGAGACAGATCGCCGTCATCATCAGGGCGGTCAGCACCACCCCCGCCGAGGTCCTGCGCCCGACCCCGCGGCACACCCGCCGGACCCGACCGGGCGCTTTGGCGCCCATCGTGCTCAGCTTGCGGTCGAGCCGTGTGTCCTGGCGCAGATCGGACTCGATCTCCTCGAGGAGCCGCCGCTCCCATCCGCTCAACGCGGGTCCGTCCATCTCGGTCACCTCCGACACTCCGGTGACGTGCTCGCACCCGGCGGTTGCCGGGTACGGGCCGGCACTAACCGTTCCGGGCCCCGCCTGTCCCGGCGCCGACGGGTCCGAAGGCCCGGGGGCGGGCGAGCAGGCTGTCGTCCAGGACGCTCAACAGGGCGGCGGCGTCGCGGTGGACCTCGGCCGCGCCCGCCGCCCGCAGCTCCGGGCCGGTGTCGCGGCCGGCGGTCAGGGCGACGCACGGCACCCAGGCCCGCCGGGCGGCCCGTACCTCGCGCACGCTCCCGGCGACGGCCACGGCGTGCCAGGGCCTGCCGTCCACCAGGTCCAGCGCGGCCCGCACCGGGTCGCCCCCGGGATCGGCCACGGTGAGCGCCGGAGCCCCGGCGGGCCCTGGGCCGGTCAGCACCACC
Organism: Kitasatospora sp. NPDC058444; assembly: GCF_042721415.1. Taxonomy (NCBI): domain Bacteria; kingdom Bacillati; phylum Actinomycetota; class Actinomycetes; order Kitasatosporales; family Streptomycetaceae; genus Kitasatospora; species Kitasatospora sp. NPDC058444. Next base: position 39,229 of record NZ_JBHXLL010000010.1, read on the forward strand.
GTCCACCCCCGGGCCGCGCACTCGTGCAGCAACTCGGCACCGCCGGGGAGCGCGGGCTGCCACCAGTCGGTACCGAAGAGAGCCGCCGAGACCACCGTCATGACCACCGCTTCCGTTCGCGGGCGACACACCGAACCCTCCCCCTCCAGGTTAGGTCGCTCCCCCGCCGCGCGCGCAGCCTGCGCTCCGGATCCGTCCGGGCGGACCGGTGACGCACCGTGCCGTTCCACCGGTCCGAGGTGGGAAGAGGAGGTGGGAAGAGGAGGCGGGGAGAGGAGGCGGGGGGAAGCGCCTGGAACGGGGTTCGCCCGGCACCGCCGAAGGCCGGAAAATGGGCTGGTCACGGATGACCGGCTGGCCCTAGGGTAGCGCTCCGTCACATTGGTCCAGTCCAGGAGTCCGGTCCCCGATGCCTTCGCCCGCCGTGTACGGCTCGCCGAGAACGAGCGCCACCGCCGCCACCGTCCTACTCTCCGTCTGCGGCGCCACGACCCTCGCCTCGCTCGGTGTCGGCGTCAGCCTGTACGCGGAGGCCGGCGCGCTCGCCACCGGCACCGAGTCCGACGGGTCCGCGCTGATGGACACGGCGCTGCTCTACGACAACGTCGGCCTCCTCCAGCTGGTGGCCATGGCCGCGTCCGCGGTCGCGTTCGTCACCTGGTTCCACCGGGTCCGGGTGAACGCCGAGGTCTTCGACCCGAACGGGCACCGGTTCAAGCGAGGCTGGGCGATCGGCGGCTGGATCACCCCCGTGGTCAACCTCTGGTTCCCCCGGCAGATCGCGGGCGACATCTGGCAGGCCGGTGCGCGGCCGGACGCCTCGGGAGTGCGCCCGCAGCTCCCGCAGACGCTGCTCACCCTCTGGTGGGCCGCGTTCTGGATCTCCAACGCGACCGCCCGGATCGGCTCCCAGTACCTCGACTCGGCCTCGGCGCAGTTCGCGGACGGCTACCAGCAGGCCGTCGCCTGGCTGCTCGCTTCCGACCTGCTGTCGGTGGTGGCCGCGGTCCTCGCCGTCCTGGTGGTCCGCCGGCTGACGGCCATGCAGGAGGAGCGCTTCGCCGCGGCCGCCGCCCCCGCGTACGGGGTCCACGGCGGGACCGTCCGGGGCTGAGAGCCCGCGCCGCCCTGACTCGGGGCCTGTCCGGCGGATCGTCGCCGGACGGGCCGTGGGGCGGGTCCGACGACTCCCGCCGGGTGTGCGGCGTCGGGGCACGCACCCCGACGCCGCGCCCTGATCCGGCGCGAACCGTCGGACCCGCCCTACTCCGTGAACGGGTCGGAGGCGAGCCGGGCGTGCAGGTGCTCGTCCACGTAGACGCCCCCGCCGTAGGTGTAGGAGGCGCGCAGGGTGCCCTCGTACGGGAAGCCGGCGCGCTCGGCGACCCGGCAGGAGGCCTCGTTGCCGACGGCGTGGTACAGCTCGATGCGGCGGACGTCGGCGTGCTCGACCGCCCAGCGGGTGACGGCGGTGGTGGCCCGGGCGGCCAGGCCCCGGCCGCGGGCGGCGGCGAGCACCCAGTAGCCGACCATGGCCACGCCGTCGTCCCGGTTGGTCCATCCCAGGTAGGCGTTGCCGCACAGGCTGTCGTCGGTGGCGTCGACGGCGGCGAAGGCGGCGGCACTGCCCTCGGCCCAGCCGGTCTCGCAGCGGTCGAGGTAGGCCTCGGGGTCGATCGGGCCGGAGGAGCTGAGCGGGGTCCAGCGGGCGATGGCCGGGTCCGCCGCGGCGGCGACCAGGGCGGGCCCGATGCCGCCGGGCACGTCGAGGGCGCGCCCCCACGGGCGGAGCACGACGTCGCCGAGGTCGAGCACGGTGGGGTGGAAGACGCGCCGGCCGGTGCCGGGATCGCTGATGGTCATTCCGTCTTCCTATCCCCCGCTTCGCCGCGCCCGCCAGCGAATTTCCCGGGGCCCGACCGGGTCCGCGCGTCCGCGGCGTCCGGGGCCCGGACGCCGCGGACACGCGGAGCGCGGTGCGGGGTCAGATCCGGGCCAGGTAGCCGTTGTCGACCAGCCAGAGCACGTTCAGCCTGGCCGGGCCGCCGGGCAGCAGGGTGCCGTCGAGCTGGTACTGCAGGCCCCAGCCGGGCTGGTTGAACCACGGTGCGATCGGGCCGGCGTGCACCGTGAAGGCCTTGACCACCTTGTAGTCGTGGTAGTTGCAGGCGGCGGGCGGGTTGCCGTCCAGGCTCTGCGGCGGGATCGCGCGGTTGGCGTACGGGAGGCCCTCGGGGGCGAGGAAGGCGCCGTACTCGCTGCCGTAGCGGTCGATGTTCTGGTTCGGGTACAGCGTGAGGTCGAACTCGATCGGGCTGCCGTCGGGCAGGGTGACGTAGCCGTCGGCCGGCGGGTATATCCAGCCGCCCTTGCCGCCGTTGCCGGCCGGGTCGTAGTACTGGGCCAGGAAGGCCTGGTCGCTCGCGCCGCCGGTGCGCTGGTAGCCGGCGAGCTGGCGGCCGACCGGTCCGGTGGTGGGGAGGTCGGCGGGGCCGAGCCGGGCGTCGTCGTGGCGGAACGCCGCGGAGCACTGGTCGGAGGGGGTGGCCGCCGGGGCCGCGAGGGCGGCGGGGGTGCTCACGGCGGTGAGGGCGGCGGCCGCGGCGAGCGGCGCGACGAGCAGGCGAAGGCGAAGGCGCACGGTGTCTCCGTCGAACGGTCAGCAGTCGAGGTGGGAGCCGCGGAGGGACGCTGTGCTCACCCTCCGTGGCTGGTTCGACACCAGGCAATCGGATCTTCTGATCATTCGTCAAGATGATCCGTATGACTGCTCGTTCGAGGCCGCGGATTCGGCCGAACCCGGGACGGCGGGACCGCCCGTCCGGGAGGATGGGCGGTCCGGCCTCGTCGGGTCACTTCCCCGGGGCGACCCGCCCGAGCAGGTGGAGCAGCCGGTCCAGGGCGTCCTTGGAGTTCGGCTCGGTCAGGTTGACCATCAGCCGGAACGCCACCTTCAGCAGCGCCGGGTGGCCGAGCCCGGCGGCCCCGGCCGCGCCGAGCAGCCTCGGGCGGCCCAGCAGGTCGGCGGCCAGGCGGCCGAGCGCGAAGTAGCCCGCGTACGCGGAGCGCAGCGCCTGCGGGTAGGCCCGCAGGGCGAGTTCGCGGCCCCGGTCGGTGCGGCGGGCCAGGGCCTGGACGATGGTCTCGGCGGCGAAGCGGCCGGACTCCATCGCGTAGGCGATGCCCTCGCCGGTGCCCGGGCTGACCGTGCCGCCCGCGTCGCCGACCAGCAGCAGGCCGTCGGCGTAGTGGGGCCGGCGGTTGAGGCCCATCGGCAGGGCGGCGCCGCGGATCGGCTCGGTGACCCCGTCGGGGGTGTAGCCGTACTCCGGGGGCAGGCCCTCGCACCAGCGGCGCAGCAGTTCCCGCCAGTCCACCTCGGTCCTGGCGGTGTCCAGGACGCCGAGGCCGACGTTGGCGGTGCCGTCGCCCATGCCGAACACCCAGGCGTAGCCCGGCAGCAGGCGCCGGGCCCGGTCGTCGGGGTCGCGCAGGTCGAGCCAGGCCTCCAGGTAGCGGTCGTCGTGGCGCGGGGTGGTGAAGTACGTCCGGTACGCGACGCCCATCGCACGGTCGGTACGGCGGTAGCGCTTCATCGCCACCGACAGCCGGGTGGAGTTGCCGTCGGCGGCGACCACCACCGGGGCCCGGTAGACGACCGGCCGGCGCTCCTCCCCCGACTTGGCGGTGACGCCGGTGATCCGGCCGGTCCGCTCGTCCAGCAGCGGGCCCGTCACATTGGCGCGTTCGACCAGCCGGGCGCCGGCCGAGGCGGCCTTGCGGGCGAGCAGTTCGTCGAAGTCGGCGCGGCGCCGGACCAGTCCGTAGCCGGGGTAGGCGGAGAGCTCGGGCCAGTCGAACTCGATCGAGCGGTGTCCGGAGATCAGCCGCAACCCCCGGTTGTGCAGCCAGCCGGCCTCCTCGGAGACGTCGATGCCGAGGTCGGTCAGCTGCTTGACGGCGCGCGGGGTGAGGCCGTCGCCGCAGACCTTCTCGCGCGGGAAGGCGGACTTCTCCAGCAGTAGGACGTCCAGGCCGGTCCGGGCGAGGTGGGCGGCGGCGGTGGAGCCCGCCGGCCCGGCGCCGACCACGATGACGTCGGCGCTCTCCGCGGCCTGGACATCCTCCTCGCCCCTGTCGGTCTCCTCGGGCCGGACGGTCCGCTCGGGCCGGACGGTCTGCTCTGGGCCGGGCATCGCACTCTCCCACGGGTCGGATCGGCTGTTCACGCGACGGATTCCTCGGACTGGGCGGTTCCGGACGGACGATAGAGAACCCCGGCACCCGCCCGCCGCCCCGACACGCAGGCCGTCGCCGCGAACCGGTCAATACCGGCCACCGCCGCCGCCCCGGTTCACCCGCCGGACCGGGGCCCGGAGTTGACCCTCCGAGCGGCTCGATGGCACACGGAACCATGACAACCGGGTGATCAGATCGTTATAGCGAACTAGTCGGACCAATCGCCTGGAGCGATGCATTTCGGCCAAACCTCCCTTGCGTCAGGTTTCCCACTGCGGGAACTTTTGTGCCCCTCCCGTCGCACGAAACCGGCTCCCGCCGAACACCGACCAGAGGCTCCCGCCCACCGCGCGGGCCCGTCCCGGCCTGCCGTACCCGATGGAACCCCGATGCACCTGCGCTCCACCGCCGCGCGCTCCCTGGTGGCCGTCCCGACCGCCGCCGCACTCATGCTGCTCGCCCCCGCCGCGCACGCCGTCTCAGGCGGCAAGGGCGGCGCCCCCGGCAACAACGGCACCGTCAAGATCCACGACGCCGCCACCGGCCAGGAGGACGTGCGCAACGAGCCCAAGGTTTGCACCTTCTACCTGGACTCCTTCGGCTTCGACGCCAACCAGGACGTGATCTGGGCGATCGCCACCGTCGGCCCCAAGGGCGAGACGCTCGCCGCGTGGGGCGACATCCCGGTCGACCCGCACGGGCACGTGCGGACCGAGGACATCCACCTGCCGGACGGCCACTACAAGCTCTACTGGCAGTCGGTCGAGCTGGTGGACGGCGAGCTGCCGAAGAAGCCGGACCTCAACAACCCCAAGCACAAGGTGTTCAAGGTCGACTGCGGCGGGCAGAGCCCGGCCCCGACCGGCAAGCCCTCGCCGACCGTGCCGCCGACCCCGGTGAAGACGCCGTCGGCGAGCCCCACCACGGTGCCCTCGCACACCCCGTCGGCCCCGGCCACCACGCCCGCGACGACCCCGGCGACTCCGCCCGCGACGACCCCGGCCTCGCCGAGCGCGAGCCCGAGCACGAGCACGAGCACGAAGCCCACCGAGACGCCGAAGCCCCCGGTGCCGCCGACCGCCACCCCGACCACCCCGGCGGCGACCGCTCCGGTGACGCCTCCGGCCACCACGCCCGCCACCACCCCGGCGACCACCCCGGCGACGGCCCCGGCGACGACCCCGGCCGGCGGGAAGCCCACCGAGGAGCCCACCGGCGCCCCGAGCCCGGCCCCGTCGAGCGCGCCGACCGCCACCGTCCCGGTGCACGTCCCGACCACCGAGACCCCGGTCAACCCGGAGCAGCCGCTGATCATGCCCGAGAAGGTCAGCGTGCCCACCCCGATCCCGGGCGCCGCGTCGGACGGCAAGAAGCTGGCCACCACCGGTAGCGACGGCACCCTGCTCTACGCCGGCGCCGGCACCGTGCTGCTGCTGGGCGGCGCGGGCGCGGTGGTCTACGCCCGCCGTCGTCGCACCAGCTCCTGAGCACCGGCCCGGGTGCGTCCCGGGCAGCGCGCCGCGGCTGAGCCGCGGCGCCACTGAGCCCCTGGCCCGCGAGCAGCTGCGGGACCAGGGGCTCCCTGTCGTTCCACGGCGCGCACCCCCTCGGAGGTTCACCGACCCCGGGGGGTTCACCGGCGGTCGCACCGGAATCGACGAGGGGCCCTGGCCACGGGGGCGGGCCAGGGCCCTCATCCGGAACCACGGCCACCGCCCCGTCCCGGGTTCACCGGCGCCCCCGTGAGCCTCGGCTCCACCAGCCCCACGGGCCCGTCCGATCCGGCCCCGGGAACGCCGGAAGCCCCTGGCCGCACGGGGGGACGGACCAGGGGCTTCCACTCTCGACTACGGACGGCGGGCCCTCACGGGTTCAACGCCAGCACCACGTACCCCGCCAGCACCGCCAGGTGCACCGCGCCCTGCAGCGGGGTCGCCCGGCGCGGGATGACCGTGAGGGTGAGCAGCACGATCGTCAGGGCCAGCAGCACCATGTGCGCCGGGCCGAGGCCGAGGACGAGGGGGCCGGAGAGCCAGCTGGAGGCGATCGCGACCGCCGGGATGGTCAGGCCGATGCTGGCGAGCGCCGAGCCGAGGGCGAGGTTGAGGCTGGTCTGCACCCGGTTGCGGATGGCCGAGCGCAGCGCCGCGATGGTCTCCGGCAGCAGCACCATCATGGCGATCACGACGCCGACCACGGCGTGCGGGAGCCCGGCGTCGTCCACCGCCTTCTCGATGGTCGGCGACACGCCCTTGGCCAGGCCCACCACCGACACCAGGGCGACGGCGAGCAGCAGCAGGCTGACCCCGGCCGCCCGGAGGGTGGGCGGGGAGGCGTGCTCCTCCTCGGCCAGCACCCGGCCCTCGGGGGTGACGGGCAGGAAGTAGTCCCGGTGCCGGACGGTCTGGGTGGCCACGAACAGCCCGTAGACCACCAGCGAGGCGGTGGCCGCGAAGGTGAGCTGGGTGGTGGAGAACTGCGGGCCGGGCGAACTGGTGGTGAAGGTCGGCAGCACGAGGCTGAGGGTCGCGAGGGTGGCGATGCAGGCGAGCGCGGCGCCGGTGCCCTCGGCGTTGAACACGGCGGTCCGGTACTTGACGGCGGCGACCAGGATGGACAGTCCGAGGATGCCGTTGCAGGTGATCATCACGGCGGCGAAGACGGTGTCCCGGGCCAGCGTGGCGGACTTCTCCCCGCCGTCGGCCATCAGCGTCACGATCAGCGCGACCTCGATCACGGTGACCGCCACCGCGAGGACCAGTGATCCGAAGGGCTCCCCCGACCAGTGCGCGATGACCTCGGCGTGGTGCACGGCGGACAGCACGGCGGCCACCAGGAAGCAGGCGACCACCGCCACCACCCAGCCGGGCAGTTCCTTGTGCCAGGTCAGGGCGAGGACGAGGAACGACACCACCGGGACGACGACGGTCCATTGCGCGGCAGCGGCGCGGAGCTTCGTGATCATGCGGCCGAGGATTCCAGACCGGAGGTCCGCCACCCGGGTGCCCGCGCCGGGATACGTATGGATGTGGCATAACTCATCCCGTTTCGCCCGGTGACCCACCGTAGTCGCGAAGGTACTGAAGCACTTTGTCGACATGGTGCCGAACCCGCTCCGGGACGCCCCCGGCGGCCGCCACGGTCTTGTCGCTGGTGCGGTAGGCCGCCGCGACCAGGGCGGGCAGGTCGCGGGTGAAGCCGTGGTGCTTCATCCGCTGGTCGAGCCAGCAGGCGTAGTTGCCCATCGCGGCGATCGCGTCGCCCGGGTCCCAGTACGACGTGGCGCCGGGGTGGGTCGCGGCCCTGCCCCAGGCCTCGAAGACCGAGGGCGTCCACATCGCGATGCCGTACTCGCCGGTCTCCGGGCGGGCGGCGTTCGGGTCGAAGCCGCTCTCGGCCTTCAGCATGGCGGCCAGCAGCGCCGGGGTGACCTCCGGCTCGGGGCAGCGTCGCGCCGTCGTCTCGATCACGCCCCGGTACGCCACCGGGACGTCCGAGCCGACCGGGATCGCGCCGGGCAGCGGGGGCACCGCGCGGTGGGCGGCGCCCCGCCCGCCCGGCTCCGCTCCGCCGGCCAGCGCGAGGACGGCGAGCCCGCAGGCCAGCAGGCGCGCGCCGGCCCGGACGGCGGCACGGCGGCGCCGGACCGGCGGGGCGGCGGCCCGGGCGACCAGCACGGCCAGCTCGGTCCGGGTCCGTTCCTCCCGCCCGGGGGCGAGGCAGGCGGTGACCGCGGACCGCCAGCGCACCGGCAGCGCCTCGTCCAGCCGCAGCGGCGCGGCGCCGCGCGCGTACGCCTGCGCGGCCAGCGAGCGGGCCCGGGCGGTCGCGCCGAGGAAGGGGTGCAGTCCGCCGGTGAGCGCCTGGTGGGCGATCACGCCGAAGGCCCAGACGTCGGCGCTGGGGCGCACCGCGACGCCGCGGGCGCCGGTGCGCTCGGACCACCACTCGGGCGGCACGTGGTCGGGCGAGCCGAGCGGCGGGGCGTAGGCGTGGGTGCCCTCCAGCTCGGCGGTGAGGCCGAAGTCGGCGATCTTCGCGGTGCCGTCGGGCATCAGCAGCACATTGGCCGGTTTCAGGTCCCCGTGGACCCAGCCGGTCCGGTGCATGTGGGCCAGTCCGGCGCAGACCTCGGTCAGGATTCGCTCGGCGCCGGGCACCGCCGAACCGGGGCGGGCCTCGGCCAGCAGGTCCTGGAGACTGCGGGCGGCGCGTTCCATCACCAGGGCGACGGCGCCGTCGAGCGCCGGGTGGTCCGGGTCCTCGACGGTGACCACGACGAGGGTGCGGATCAGGTGGGGGTGGTCGGCGCGGCGGCTGAAGCGCTGCTCGCTGCGGGCCATCTGGGCCACGGTCCGGCGCTGGCCGGGGCTGAACCGGGCGGCACCGAGGATCTTGACGGCGGCCGGGCTGCCGTCGGGGCCCTCGGCGGCGTGCACGCTTCCCCAGGCGCCCGCGCCGAGGAAGGCGCCGAGGCGGTAGCCGGCGATCGGGTAGCCCGCCGGGACCTCGAACGGCGGGCCGCCGGGCCCGGGAGCGTCACCGGGCGAGGCGGACTCGGGCCCGGGGGCGTCACCGAGCGGGGCGGGCTCGGGCCCGGGGGCGTCACCGGACGGGGCGGGCTCCGGCCCGGCACCGTCGCCGGTCCGTTCGGGCTCCGGCCCGGGCGGGGTGCAGGACGTCACGGCCGGGCGGCCGGGCGCCGGGGCGGGAGCAGGGCCAGGTGCTCCTCCCGGACGAGGTCGAACCTCAGCGCCAGTGCCACCAGCTCCTCGCGCTTGCCGCCATTCGCGCCCTCCTCGTACGGCTCGCGCAGCCGCAGCTTGGTCTCCACCAGGTAGTCGATGTGGTAGTTCACCGCCGAGCGGCTCAGCGCCCGGCAGGCCGGCAGGGCCCGCAGCCGGGCGAGCACCTCGGTCACCCCGGGGACGGCCGCGGCGGAGGGCGAGCGCAGCCGGGGCTCGCAGAGCGCGAGCAGGACCAGGAAGTACTTGGCGGTCGGATCCAGGGCGAACGGGCTGACGGTGCGTTCGCCGCCGGTGCCGCCGGGCCGGCCGTCGAGGTAGGCGTGCTGCGGGGCGAAGACCTTGAAGGCGACCGGCTCGCCGAGGGCGGGCAGCAGCACCCGGGAGAGTTCGAACGGGACGGGCGCGCCGATCCGGCCGGGCGCGACCTTGACGTGCTCGCCCGCGCCCTCCAGGTTCTCCACCACGTAGGTGGCCGAGGCGCTGAAGTTGGACAGCCGCCAGTAGTCCTCGGCCGCGACCACCTCGCCCGCCCGACGGGAGACGCCCTGGTCGGGCAGCGCGATGGGGACCGGACGGCCGGGCTCCCCGCGTCCGAACACCGCGGCCTCGCCCGGCCCCATCCGCAGCAGGGCAGGGGTCTCGCCGGGCACCATCTCGGGCCCCGGGCAGGGAAGTTGCACGATGACCGTGTCCACGCGGCACCTCCGTGGGATCGGGTCGATGCTATCCGTCCGATTCGCCCCGCAGGCAACCCGCCACCCGGACGGGTGAGCCGCCACCCACGAACTGATCATCCGTCAGGACTGGAGTTGTCCGTGTGCTGAACGCATGGCAAATGGTTGCAGGATGTAGTTGAACCATCACCATGAGTGTGACGCAACGCACATGCGCCAGGTTCACAATGTGTGCAAGACTCATCTCAAGGAGTGAGATTCCCTTAATTTCCAAGGAGGTTCGCATCATGCGCGCTCGGATCGCAGCTGTGGCGCTGGTGACGGCAGGGATAGCCGGCCTGACGGCGGCCCCGGCCATGGCGGCCACAGCGACGTCCGGCACCGACGCCGCGGCCTGCGCCGCGGTGCTCAACCAGCCCTGCGTCTCGCACCAGGCCGACGGCGGGGGCATCGTGGGCGTCGCCCAGGTCAGCGCCGCCCCGGGCCAGTTGACGATGGTTCGGGTCGAGATCCGCACCCAGGCCGCCTGGGGCAGCCCGTGGGCGGCCGTCGCCACCGCGACCACCGTGCAGTTCGGCTCCGCCAAGGCGGTCACTCCGCGGGTGACCGCCACCGCCCCCCGCATGATCTGCGCGACGGCCGGCCCGGCGCTGGACGTCACCCAGCAGGTCACCACCTGTACCAACCCGTTCTGATCGCGGAGCCGCCGAGGCACCGCACCCGCCACCCCCACACCGTCCGTACGACCGGGCAGCCGTCCGGACGAGCCGGGGGCCGGAAGCGGTAGTCGGCACGAACACCGGGCCGGCCGCCGGGGCATCCCGCCCCGACGGCCGGCCCTCGCCGTCCCCACCAGGCGCGAGAGGCGGCGGCGGAAGATCGTCCGGGACCCGGACCCGGGTGGACCTGGGGCACTCCTTCACGGCAAACTGGTCTAGACCTCGGAGGTCTAGACCTCAGACTCGCCTCAGACTCGCCTCAGAACGGTGGACCCAGTATGGAAATCGTGATCGTCCCTGACGCCCGTGCGGCCGGCGACCTCATCGCCGCGGCGATCACCGATCTGCTGACCGACAAGCCCGACGCCCTGCTCGGCGTGGCGACCGGCTCGACCCCGCTGCCGATCTACCAGGCCCTGGCCGAGCGGGTCCGCGACGGCCGACTGGACGCCACCAGGGCGCGCATCTGCCAGCTGGACGAGTACGTCGGCCTGCCCGCCGGCCACCCCGAGTCCTACCGTTCGGTGGTGCTGCGCGAGGTCGTGGAGCCGCTCGGCCTGACCGAGGACTCCTTCCTGGGCCCGGACGGCAACGCCCCCGACATCGCCGCGGCGGCCATCGCCTACGACCGCGCCCTGGCCGAGGCCGGCGGCGTCGACCTCCAGCTGCTCGGCATCGGCACGGACGGCCACATCGGCTTCAACGAGCCCTGCTCCTCGCTCGCCTCCCGCACCCGGATCAAGACCCTCACCCGGCAGACCCGCGTGGACAACGCCCGCTTCTTCGACAGCATCGACGAGGTCCCGCACCACGTCATCACCCAGGGCATCGGCACCATCCTGGAGGCCCGCCACCTGGTCCTGCTCGCCACCGGCGAGGCCAAGGCCGAGGCCGTCGCGCTCGCCGTCGAGGGCCCGCTGTCCGCGGTCGTCCCCGCCTCGGCGCTCCAGCTGCACCCGCACGCCACCGTGGTGGTGGACGAGGCGGCCGCCTCCCGCCTCAAGCTCGCCGACTACTTCCGCGACACCTACGCGGCCAAGCCGGCCTGGCAGAAGCTCTGAGCGGCTCCGATCGGCTCCGGCCCCGGCCGTTCGCCGTGCGGCGACGCCGGGCCCGCCGAAGGGTCCCCGCGGGTCGGACACTCCGCGTGGCGGTCCCACGCGCCGGGCCCCGCCGCAAGGTCTCGGCGGGGCCCGGCGCGGCTTCCCGTGCGCGGCGGACGGGCGCTACTTGCAGGTGATCAGCAGCCCGAGGACCGCGGAGCAGCTGCGGGTGGCCCGGCTGGTGGCGGGCGACGGGTCGGCGGGTGCTCCGGCGGTGCGGGCCACGGTGACGTCCCAGCTGCGGAGCAGCGAGAACAGGCCGACCTGGACGGAGAAGTGCCGGGTGGTGCTCGCGCCCTTGGCCAGCGGCGCGGTCAGCGCGCAGCCGAGCTTCCCGGCGGCGATGGTGCAGTCGCCGGAGGTGGCCGTCAGTCCGGCGGGCAGGTCGGCGGCGACGGTGGCCGTGGCGACCGGGTCGGGGCCCTGGCCGGTGAGGGTGACGGTGTAGTCGACCCGGCTGGAGAACAGTCCGGTCACCGGGGTCGCGGTGAGCGCGACGCCCAGGTGGGCGGCGGGGGCGGTGTAGGTGAAGCGGTCGGCGGCGACGGCCGCGCTGGTGCCGCCGGGCCCGGTGACCCGGACGTCCACCGGCCCGGTCACGGTGGTGGCGGGAGCGGTCGCGGTGCAGCTCGCCCTGGTGCAGCTGAACGAGGTGGCGGCGCCGGCCGCGCCGAAGGTGACGGCGGTGGCGCCGGCCAGGTCGGTGCCGGTGATGGTCACCGTGGTGCCGCCCGTCCCGGAGCCGCCGTTCGGGCTGATCGCGGTGACGTCCGGCACCGGCAGCGGGAAGTCCACCACGTCGACGGCGTTGCCGGTGAAGTCGGCGAGGTAGCCGCGCCGCCCGTCGGCGGTCAGGGCCAGGCTGTACGGGGCGGCGCCCACGGGGACGGTCGCGGTGACCGTCCGGCTCGCGGTGTCCACCACGCTCAGGGTGTTGTCGGCGTAGTTGGAGACGTAGGCCGCCGCGCCGTCCGGGGAGAGGGCCACGGCGTAGGGCCCGGAGCCGACCGCGACGGTGCCGAGGAGGCTGCCGGCCGCGGTGTCGATCACCGCGGCGGTGCCGTCGTCGCCGTCGGCGGCCCACAGCCGGGTGCCGTCCGGGCTGAGCGCGAGCCCGAAGGCGCTGTGGCCGACCGCGACGGTGCCGCTCGCCGTGCCGCTCACGGTGTCGACCACGGTGACGGCCTTGTCCCCGGAGGCGGCGACGTACAGCCGCTTGCCGTCCGGGGAGACGGCCAGCCCGTGCGGTTCGGCGCCGACCGGCACGGTCGCGGTCACGGCGTTGGTCGCGGTGTCCAGCACGCTGACCGTGTTGGCGGCGGCATTGCTCACGTAGGCGCGGGAGCCGTCCGGCGCGAGGGCGAGGCCCCAGGGCTGGGCGCCGACCGGGACGGTCGCGGTGACGGTGTTGTTCGCGGTGTCCACGACGCTGACGGTGTTGTCCAGGTGGTGCGTCAGGTAGGCCCGGTGCCCGTCGGGCGACACGGCGACGGCGTAGGAGCCCGTCCCGGCGGTGAAGCCGCCGGAGACGGTGTTGCTCGCGGTGTCCAGCACGCTGACGGCGCCGCTGCTCTGGCTGGTCACGTAGGCGTGGCCGCCGTCCGGCGTGAGCGCGACGCCCGCCGGGTAGGGCGCGACCGCCACGTGCGCGGCGACGGCGGGCGGTGGTGTGACGGCCTCGGCCGTGGCGGGCAGCGACAGCAGTGCGGCCGTGGGGGGGGGGGGGGGGGGCCCCCCCCCAGGCAGACCCCCGGTGAGCGGGGGTGCATGTGGTTTTAAACGTCTAAAAAAAAAAAAACGAACAACCGGCAGTG
>NZ_JBHXLL010000010.1:52535-216289 GCF_042721415.1 Kitasatospora sp. NPDC058444
GGGCGGCCGCGGCGTCGGCGCCGGGCGCTGCGCGGGGGGGGGGGTGGGGGGCGGCGCCGTGGGGCCTGGTCTAGGCTTCCGGGGGGGGCGGGGGGGGGGGGTCCCCCCCCCCCCCCCCGTCCGGGTACGGGGTATGCGGGGTGTACGGAGTGTTCTCACGGATCTCTCCAGCTGCTCGGCACGTACGGGTGGTGCGCGTGGTGGTGTTCGGAGCAGGGGGAAGCGTAAGAGCGCCTCTGACTTTCCGTCAGGGAGTGACTACTAATGTCGCCAACTGTTCAGATTCGATCGGTACGCGACCGCAACCCTCACCCCTGGTTCCCGGACCCCGGACCCTCGGCGGGGCGACGTGACCGGGGTCTCGATCGAGGTCGTGCAGAAAATTGGAGTTGGAGAGTCGCATTCGATAGCGTTCCCCACGTGAGGCTGACCAAGAGCACCGACATCGCCCTGCGGATCGCCATGCGACTGGCCGTCCTGGGCGAGGGCGACAACCCGACCACCCGCGAGGTGGCCGAGTCGGTCGGCGTGCCGTACACCCACGCGGCGAAGGTGGTCAGCCGACTGCAGCACCTGGGGGTGGTGGAGGCCCGGCGCGGTCGCGGCGGCGGGCTGATGCTCACCTTCGCCGGGCGCACCGGTTCGATCGGACTGCTGCTGCGGGAGCTGGAGGGAGTCGGCGACGTGGTCGGCTGCGAGGACGACCCGCCGTGCCCACTGCGGGCCGCGTGCCGGCTGCGCGGGGCGCTGCGGGGCGCCCAGGAGGCGTTCTTCGCGGCGCTCGACCACCTCTCCGTCGGCGACCTGGTGGCCTCCCCCACCGGGCCGGTCCTGCTCAGCCTGACCACCGGACCGGCCGACACCGCACCACCTGCAGAACCCACCGAACCCGCCGAACCCGCCGAACCCGCCGGATCCACCGGCCGATCAGCCCACCCGGGGCCGCACCCCACCTGCGGCCTTAAATGCGAATCTCAGATACCATTTAGGAGTCGTCTGATGCTGTCCGCGAAGTCCGCCGAGGTCATCGAAGCCACCCTGCCCGTCGTGGGCGCCGCCATCGGGGACATCACCCCGCGCTTCTACGACCGGATGTTCGCCGCGCACCCGGAGCTGCTGCGCGACCTCTTCAACCGGGGCAACCAGGCCAACGGCAGCCAGCGCGAGGCCCTGGCCGGCTCGATAGCCGCCTTCGCCACCGCCCTGATCGCCAACCCGGACCAGCGGCCGGACGCGATGCTCGCCCGCATCGCCCACAAGCACGTCTCCGTCGGCATCAGCAACGACCAGTACAAGATCGTCCACGAGCACCTGTTCGCCGCCATCGTCGAGGTGCTCGGCGAGGCCGTCACCCCCGAGGTCGCCGCCGCCTGGGACGAGGTCTACTGGCTGATGGCCAACGCGCTGATCGCCATCGAGGACCGGCTGCGCGCCGAGGTCGCCGCCGGCGGCGACCCGGCCGACCTGTGGCGCCCCTACACCGTGATCGCCCGGGTCCAGGAGACCGAGACCGTCACCACCTACCTCGTCCGCCCGACCGACGGCCGCCCGGTGCCCGCCTTCCGCCCCGGCCAGTACGTCTCGGTGCGCACCGAACTCGCCGACGGCGCCCACCAGATCCGCCAGTACAGCCTCTCCGGCGGCGCCGACGGCGCGCTGCGCTTCAGCGTCAAGCGCGAGGACGGCGGCGAGGTCTCCGGCCACCTGCACGACCACCTGAAGGCCGGCGACCCGGTCGAGCTGGCGCCCCCGCTGGGCGACATCGCCCTGGCCGACGGCGACGGCCCGGTGCTGCTCGCCTCCGCCGGCATCGGCAACACCCCGATGACCGCCATGCTCGACCACCTGGCCGCCACCGGCTCCACCCGGCGGATCGTCTCCGTCCACGGCGACCGCGACCAGCTGAGCCACGCCTTCCGGGCCGAGCTGGCGCAGCTCACCACCACGCTGCCGAACGCCACCTCGCACGTCTTCTACGAGCAGCCGCTCGGCGCGTGGCCGGCCGAGCGCACCGGCCTGGTGGACCTGTCCACCGTCGAGGTCCCGGCCGGCACCACCGCCTACCTCTGCGGCCCGCTCCCCTTCCTGCGCGCCGTCCGCGAGCAGCTGCTGACCGCGGGCGTCCCGGCGGCGGACATCCACTACGAGGTGTTCGGCCCGGACCTCTGGCTCGGCGCCTGACACCCTGAGGTCCTGACACCCTGAGGGCCCTGACGCCCTGAGCCCCGGCTCGGGGGCCGAGGTCCCGCCGCGGCACCGGTCCGCTCGGTACGATCACGAGCGGCCCGGTGCCGTTCGGCTTCCGGCACCGCCCGCGCGTCCGAACCGCCCGCACCTCCGGACCGCCCGTACGTCCGCAATGCCCTGACGCCCGGCGGGAGTTCGGACTCCGGTCCCGGGGGCGCCGCCGGGAGGCCCGTCACCGCGGCCTGAGCTCCAGGGTGCAGCACTTCGCCCCGCCGCCGCCCTTCAGCAGCTCCGAGACGTCCACCGGGACCGGCTGGTAGCCGTGCTCGGCCAGGCGGCCGGCCAGGTTCTTGGCGGCCTCCGGCAGCAGCACCCGGCGGCCGTCCGAGACCGCGTTGAGCCCGAACACCTCGGCGTCGGCCCGGTCGGCGAGGATCGCGTCCGGGTACAGGGCACGCAGCACCGAGCGGCTGTCGGCGTCGAACGCCTCCGGGTAGTACATGACGTGGTCGTCGGCGAGCACCGCCAGCGCGGTGTCCAGGTGGTAGAAGCGCGGGTCGACCAGGGTCAGGCTGACCACCGGGACGCCGAACAGCTCCCCCGCCTCGGCGTGCGCGGCGCGCGAGGAGCGGAAGCCCGTCCCGGCGAGCACCCGGCGGCCCACCACCAGGTGGTCGCCCTCGCCCTCGTTGACGTGCCCGGCCCGGCGCACCTCGCGGTAGCCGTGCTCGCGGAACCAGGCCAGGTAGGCGTCCGACTCGGCGGCCCGCTCGGGGTGGCGGAAGGTGGCGACCAGGGCCCGCCCGTCCAGCACGGTGGCCCCGTTGGCGGCGTACACCATGTCCGGCAGGCCGGGCACCGGGTCGATCAGCTCGACGGTGTGGCCGAGCCGGCGGTACGTCCAGTAGAGCCGCTCCCACTGGCGCAGGGCGAGCGCGGTGTCGGTGGGCTGGGAGGGGTCCATCCACGGGTTGATCGCGTAGTCCACGGTGAAGTGCGTCGGCCGGCACATCAGGTAGCGCCGCGGCCGGGCGTGGCGCTCCGGTGTCTGCGTGAGCATGACTCAACCATCCTTGGATCGCGGGGAGTTCGTCGCACGGAGTTCGGGGTTCGCGGGGCCGGAAACCTTCGTTCCCAAGGCGGCTGCCCCGGCCGAACCGTTCGCACACCCGGGCGGGCGCTCCCGGCGGTCGCACGCCCCCGCGCACCCGGCGCAGGCACCGGCGCACCGGCGGCCCACGGCGCTCGGTGCCCGGCGCCCGCGCGCGGACCGCCCTGTCCGCGACCCCCGGTCACCAGCGGTGCGCGCCGAAGTCCACCGGCCGGGGCCGCAGTTCCCGGCACCGCTCGGCCAGCGCCCGAAGCCGGCGGTCCGCCTCCTCGGCGGACATCCGGCGCCGGTCGCCGTGGCCGGGCAGCAGCCATTCGAAGCGCAGCACCCCGAGGCCACGCCGCAGCGAGGCGGCGAGCTCCTCGATCGAGTACCAGGTCACCGACTCCGCCACCTCGATGTCCCCCGTGGTGCGGGACCAGTACAGGCTGTCGCCGCTGAAGCAGTACCGCTCGTCCGCGAGGAAGAGCACGCTGCCCCGGGTGTGGCCGGGGAACGGGTGGGCGACCAGGCCGGGCGAGACCTCCGTCGGCCCGGTGCCGCGCAGCACCCGGTCGGCGTCGGGGGCGGCCGCCAGATCGCCCTCGTGGATCCAGAGCCGGGCGCCGAACCGGTCGGCGTACGCCCGGCCGTGCGCGGCGTGGTCGCGGTGGGTGAGCAGGACGTCGGTGACCGGGCCGAGCGCGGCGTACCGGGCGGCCAGGGCCTCGCTGTAGCGCGGCGTGTCGACCATCACCCAGCCGGTCGGGCGGCGGCAGAGGTAGGAGTTGGCGCCCGCGGTGCGGCGGGAGTTGTGGCCGAGCAGCAGCACGTCGTCGGCGAGGGCCAGCGGGAACGGGTCCTCGGCCGGGTCCAGCGGCCTGGCGCCGGAGCGGACGGAGCGGGTCGGGCAGGCGTGGGCGGCGGCGAGCAGCTGCCGGCGCTCGGCCGCGTCGCGCGGCTGGCGGAGCAGCTCGGAGCGGCCCCCGTGCTCGCGGACCAGGCCCGGCGCGAGCTGCCGGGCGACGTCGCAGTTGGTGCAGCGGTCGTCGATGAACCAGTTCTCGGAGGGGTCGTCGCGCAGGTCGGTGGTCATGGATGCCTTCCCCTGGCAGGGCGGCGGCCCGAGCCGGCCGCTCCCTTCGAGGATCCGCCGGACGGAGCGGAAAGCGGAAGGGGGCGCCGATCTTGTGCTTTCCGGGGCCCCGGTCTCTGCGAACCCGCCGGGAACCCGCTGCGAACGCGGCGGCCCGCGAGGGTACGTGGCCCATCTCACGTTCCACCAGGGTCACCTACGGTGGCGTAGGTCACTTGATTGGGTGAACTATCTCCTTCATGCCGAATCTCCAGGAGACCCTTGACCTCGATTCGTACGCCGCCCTCGGGGACAGCTTCACCGAGGGCCTGAACGACCCCGGCATCGACGGCAGGTTCGCCGGATGGGCCGACCGCCTCGCCGGAATCCTCGCCGACGGACGCCCCCCGGGCACCTTCCGCTACGCCAACCTCGCGGTGCGCGGCCGACTGCTCGACCAGATCGCCGCCGAGCAGGTGCCGGAGGTCCAGCGCCTCCAGCCCGACCTGGTCACCTTCTGCGCGGGCGGCAACGACATCCTCCGGCCGGGCGCCGACCCGGACGAGGTGGCCGAGCGCTTCGAGGCCGCCGTCGTCCGACTCGCCGAGAACGCCGGGACGGTGCTGATCTGCACCGGCTTCGACACCAAGGACGTGCCGCTGCTGAAGCACCTGCGCGGCAAGATCGCCACGTACAACGGCCACATGCGCGCCGTCGCCGACCGCAACGGCTGCAAGGTGGCCGACCTGTGGTCGCTGCGCGCCGTGCAGGACCGCCGCGCGTGGAGCGAGGACCGCCTGCACCTGTCGCCCGAGGGCCACCAGCGGGTCGCCCTGCTGGCCGCCCGCTCGCTGGGCCTGCGCACCGCGCAGGACCCGGAGGGCGCGTGGCCGGACGCCCGCGTGCTCACCCCCGCCGACCAGCGGCGGGAGAACATCCAGTGGGCCCGCGAGCACCTGCTGCCCTGGGTCGGCCGGCGCCTGCGCGGCGAGTCCTCGGGCGACCACGTGGAGCCCAAGCGGCCGGAGCTGCTTCCGCTCTGACGATCCGTCAGATTGGTTCGACCGGTACGGACGGCGCCGTTCAGGCTGCTCCACCGGCTGCTGCGACCCGGGAGGTCCGCAGCACCCGGTGGAGCGCTCCGGCACAGCCCGCGCCGACCAGGTACCAGAACAGGTCCGGCGGGTTGAAGGTCGAGCCCAGCACCAGGTGGACCAGTCCGCTGCGCCGCCCCCACTCCTCCGGCAGCCCGGTGGCCTGGAACAGCTCCACCAGCCAGCTCACCCCGGCCGCCACCACCGCGGCCCGCACCGGCCGCACGCGCGGCGCGACCAGCACCACCAGCGCGTACACCAGGACGGTGTAGAGCGCGTCCCCGGCGTACTTGGCGAGATCCCCGCCTGCCGCGGCCCTCACCGCCAGGCCCGCCACCACCGCCAGCACCCCGCCCGCGGCGGCTGGGAGCCGCACGACCGTTCCCCTCCGAAGCCCGTCCATCCGCCCCACGCTACGCCCCGGCCCCGGGGCGGTCCGGGCCCGGCCCCTCGGACTCGGCCCGGCCCCTCGGACTCGGCCCGGCCCCTCAGACTCGGGCCGGTCCCGGTGTCACGCCTGCTCCCCCGCCCGCAGCTCGGTCGCGATCTGGCGCCGGCCGGCGACCAGCGTCTCCAGCACCACCCCGAGGCCGACCAGCAGGGCCAGACCCGCGGTCGGCAGCAGCACCGGCAGCAGCACGGGGGTGATGGCGTCCCCGACCTCGGCGCCGACCAGCGTCGAGATGTCGAAGGCACCGCCCAGCAGGGCGACCGCCGTCAGCGCGACCAGGCCGCCGCCGACGGCCGCCGCCAGGGTCTGCGGCAGCGCCTCGGTCAGGATCAGGGTCAGCCCCTGCCGGGGCCGCAGGCCCATGGTGCGCAGCCGGGCGAGCACGGCCGTACGGTCGGGTGCGGCCCGGAGGAGCGTCAACAGGACGGCGAGCAGGGCGAATCCGGCTCCGGCGGCGGCCGCGTACCAGAACAGTCGCCCGGCGGCGTGCTGCAGGGGGTCGTCACCGAGCGCGGTGGCGCTCTCCCGGCTGCTGTGCACCGTGTATCCGGCGGGCAGGCCGTGGGTGTCCTTGCCGACGGCCGTGGCGCCGTCCGCGATCAGTTGGGCCAGACCGACCGGCCGGGCCCCGCCGTTGTCCCGCAGGGCCGTTCTGACCCGGTTGGGGTCGACGTCGCCGACGGCGAACCAGTGGTTCTCCCGCTTGGCGCCCGGCAGCCGTTCCCAGGTGGGGCCGGCGGGAACGACGACGAACGGCTTGCCCGGGTCGGGCAGCGCGGGGGTGGCGCCGACGATGCCGGCGACGGTGAGGTGCAGGTCGTTGCCGTTGGGCGTGCGCACCCGGGACGTTCCCGCGGCCAGGCGTTCGGCCAGGTCGCGGCTGACCAGGGCGGGCACCGGGGTGTCCCGGCCGCCGGACGTCCCGGCCAGCTTCGCCGGGTCGAACTCGCCGGCCCCGAGGACTCGGGCGATCTCGGCGTACGCCGTCGGATCGGTCACCGCCACCAGGTAGGCCTCGGTGTCGTGCCGGTCGGCGCCGAGGAGGCGGGCCCTGGGCTCGATCCAGGCCCCGGTCGAGGCCCGGACGCCGGGCAGGGCGGCGGCGGCCTCGGTGAACGGCTCGGTGAGGGTGGCGTAGTCCGGGAGGGAGACGCCGATGTCCCCGCCGGTGGCGATGCGCGCGGCGCGTGTCCGCACGTGGTCGACGGTGTCGAGCACGGTGGCGCCGAAGCCGGTCGTGGTGACGGCGATCAGCAGCGCGAGCAGCGGCAGCACGGAGGGCCGGCGACGGCCGGAGGCGTCGCGGGCGGCCTGGGCCAGGCCGAGGAAACCGACCAGGCCGCGGCCCCGGCCGACCAGGGCGGCCAGCCGGCCGACCACCACCGGCTCGATCCTCGCCAGCAGCAGCCCGCCGGTGACGGCGAGCAGCAGCGGGGCGGCGACCAGCAGCGGGTCCACCCCGGCGCCGGAGTGGCCGACACCCCGGCGCCGGACCTCCGCCACCGCGGCGACGGCGGCGGCCAGCAGGGCGAGTTCGCCGACCAGTCGGCGTCGACCGCCGGCCGGCCGGCGACGGGAGAACAGCAGGGCCGCGCGAACCGGAAAGGCCAGCAGGGCGAGCAGGGTCGTGACCAGGGCCGCCGACACGGCGCCGTCCCAGCGGGCCGTGGGCAGCAGCACCAGGGCGAGGGCCGTGGCGAGCGCGGCGGCGGGCAGGACGGTGACCGCCCCCTCGCCGAGCAGCCGCCGCAGCACCCCGCCGAGGGAACCGCCGCGGGCCCGGAGCAGCCGGATCTCGGTGGCCCGCCGGTCGGTGGTGAGCGCGGCGGCCAGGAACAGCACCACGGTGGCGACGCCCGCGACGCCGGCCGGGCCGATCGTGCTGAGCGGCAGCGAGGCCCGGTAGCGCTCGTCCGCCCGGGTCAGGACGTCGGGCAGGCCGGAGACGGTGTGCAGGTCGGCGCGCCCGGTGCCGTCGACCAGGGCGGTGGCGTCGCGCCCGGTCAGGAAGGAGCGGACGACGTCGCGGGTGCGGTCGATCCGGTCGGCGCGCAGCGAGGCGGGGTCGACGGGCAGCCGCCAGAAGTTCTCGGCCGTCGAACCCCAGCGGACCATCGCGGGGAGGCTGCCGCCGTCGACGAACCCGCTGGTCGTCCAGTGCTCGCGCTCGGGCTCGGTGTTCAGGCAGGCGCGGGCCGGGCAGCCGAGGTCGTCCCAGAACGGGTCCTGGGGATCGTTGACCCGGTAGAGGCCGACCACCACGGTGGTCCGCTTGGCGCCCGAGCTCTCGACGCCGTTGTCGATGACGTCACCGAGCTTGATGCGGATGGTCTCGGCGGCCTTCTCGCTGACCACGATCGGCAGCGGAGCGCCGACGGCGCCGGGGGTGGGCCAGGTGCCGTCGGTGAGGGTGGCCCGGGCGGCCAGGTCGTGCAGGTGGAGCAGACTGAGGACCGGGTAGGGCGACTTGTCCGAGAGGTGGGCGTACCCCGGATTGGCCATGGTGTGGTCGCCCAGGGCGCGGGCACCGTAGGCCTGACCGGCCTGGGCCAGCGTCAGCCGCCCGCCGACCTGCTCGGTGAGCTGCCGCTGCACCCGGTCGAGTCCGTCCGCGGTGTCGTCCTCCCGCGTCCTGGAAGTGGTCTGCAGGCTGGTCGGGTTGGGGCCCTTCTGACGGACGAACTCCTGGAGCGCCGTGTCCGCGCCCCGGTCCGTGACGCGCGGGAAGGCCGCCGCCAGGAAGACGGTGACGAACGCGAGGGCCGCCATGAGCAGCGCGGCCGGCGGATTCGCCCGCAGTCTGGTGCGGACCCAGGGCGCGGGCCGGTGGGCGGAGTCGGGGGCGGGCACGCGGGTGCCGGCCTGGGTGGTCACATCTCCTCCACGTGGCGTGGCCGGTCGGCCGCATCCCGACGGCGGCGGCCGAAGGTCGTCTCCCGACTCCACCCGGGGATCCGATCCGGGGGCCTCTCGGTCACGGACGGACACGTCACGGGTACACCGGCGCAGTGATCACCGGCGATCGGTCGCCGGATAGCGGACGATGCTGTCAGATTCGATCCGGGAACGGAAGGGACTTGAGCGAATCGAACAAGTAGTGGGCGAATTCCTTGCATTGCTGGGATTCCCGCCGAGAGAAAGGCCGTTGAGATGCCATGCGCACTTCACAACTCCCGCTTCACCGCAGGCCCTTGACCAGCGGACTTCCCTTTCCGGGAATTCTCCGCCCGGATCGGTGAACCCGCGAACCCACCTCGGCCGTTGACCCGGACGGAACCGGACCGCCTCCCCCCGGAACCACCGCGCCACGCCGTACGTCACTCCCCCCGACGAACGTCCGCGCAGGTCGCGCGCGGGATGAGGACCGGAAGGGACAGGCGGGAAAAGTGGCGCACGTGGGTGGGGCCGAGGTGGCCGAGGCTCAGTCGGGGCCGACGGCGGAAGCGGACGGGCGGACCCGGCGCGGGTTCGCGGTGGCCGGGTTCGCCTCGGCGCAGGACGGAAAGGCACGGGAGCGCGGCAAGGACCTGCGGACCCGGGTGCCCCGGGAGCGGCACGCGGAGTTCACGCCCGCACCCGACCGGCCGACCGCCGTGTCCGCCCTGGAGGCCTCCAACACCGGCCGAATAGCCCGTCTGGTGCCGATCCGCGTCGGCCGGATGGCCGCGAGCCCGTTCGCGTTCCTGCGCGGGTCGGCCGGGCTGATGGCCGCCGACCTCGCGGGCACCCCGGTGACCGGGGTCGGCGCCCAGCTGTGCGGGGACGCGCACGCCGCCAACTTCGGCCTGTACGGCGATGCCCGCGGCCAGATCGTGCTGGACATCAACGACTTCGACGAGACCGTCCGCGGCCCCTGGGAGTGGGACCTCAAGCGGCTCGCCGCCAGCCTGGTGCTGGCCGCCCGGGAGACCGGCGCGAGCGACACCACCGCGCGCGAGGCCGCCCAGCACGTGGCCGGCTCCTACCGCCGGACCGTCCGCACGCTCGCCAAGCTCCCCGGGCTGGACGCCTGGAACGCCATCGCGGACGAGCAACTGGTCTCCTTCGCCGAGGCGCACGACCTCGCCGAGGTGCTGCGCAAGGTCGGCGCGAAGGCGCTCGGCAACACCAGCGCGCGGTTCGCCGCCCGCAGCACCGCCCGCACCGCGGACGGCGGTTGGCGTTTCACGGCCGCTCCCCCGGTGCTCACCGAGGTGACCGACGAGACCGCCCGCTCCGTCGCGCACGCGCTCGGCCCGTACGTCGACACGGTGCCCGCCGAGGTGCGCACCCTGCTGTCCCGCTACCGGGTGCAGGACGTGGCCTTCCGGGTGGTGGGCACCGGCAGCGTGGGCACCCGCTCGTACGTGGTGCTGCTCACCGACCACCGGGACCAGCCGCTGGTGCTCCAGGTGAAGGAGGCGCGCCCGTCCGCGCTGCTGCCGTACCTGCCGGCCGGCGCCCAGTCCGTGCCGGACGGGCACGAGGGCCGCCGGGTGGTGCTCGGGCAGAAGCACATGCAGGTGGTCAGCGACACCCTGCTGGGCTGGACCACCGTCGACGGACTCCCCTACCAGGTACGGCAGTTCCGCAACCGCAAGGGCAGCGTCGACCCGGCCGCCCTGCAGCCGTCCCAGCTGGACGACTACGCCCGGATCACCGGCGCCCTGCTGGCCCGGGCGCACTCGCACACCGCCGACCCGGGCCTGCTGGCCGGGTACTGCGGCAAGGGCGAGGCGCTGGACGAGGCGGTCGCCGCCTTCGCGGTGGCCTACGCGGACCGCACCGAGGCCGACCACGCCGACCTGCTGACGGCGGTGCGCAACGGGCGGCTGCCCGTCGAACACGGCGTCTGAACAGCCTGCTGACAGGCCAGGCCCGCCGGAAGGCTTTCGGCGGGCCGGGCGGGTCAGCGGGCCGGGCGGGTCAGCGGGCCGGACGGGTCAGCGGCCCGGACGGGTCAGCGGCCCGGACGGGTCAGCGGCCCGGGCCGGTCAGCGGGCCAGGAACGGCGCCACCGCGGCGACGAACTCGGCGGGCCGGGCACCGTGCACCAGGTGCCCGGCCTCGACGGTGACCAGGCGGCAGTCCGGGATCAGCCGGGCGAGTTCGGCGATCCGCTCCTGCGGGATGTGGCTGGCCGGGCCGCCGGCCACCGCCAGGGTGCGGGCGGTGATCCTCGCCAGCCCCGCCCGCCAGGCCGGGTCGGGGTCGTCGAGCTGGGCCCGGACCGCCCGGACCATCGCCCAGTCGAAGTGCGCGTCCGGGTCCGGGTCCTCGGGCAGCGCGCTCGCCGGGCGCGGGTACAGCGCGGGAACGTCCTCCAGGACCAGCCGGTCGATCCGCTCCGGCGCGGCCTGGGCGAGCAGGCAGGCGACGGCGCCGCCCATCGAGTGGCCGGCCAGGTCGACGCGGGCGAGGCCGAGGGCGTCGAGGAAGGCCAGCACGTCGTCCCGCATCGCCTCCAGCGAGTAGCCGGCGGTGCGGCCGCTGCCGCCGTGGCCGCGCAGGTCGAGCGCGTACACGTGGTGACCGGGGGCGAGGTCGGGCAGCACGGTGTCCCAGTCGGCGGCGCGCTCGCCGAGGGCGTGCAGCAGGACCAGGGGCGGGCCGCCGGGCCGTCCGCTCTCGCGGTAGGCGAGCGTCACCTCGGGCAGGTCCGCGGTCCGGTGGTCCACGGTCCGGTGGTCCGCGGTCCGGTGGTCCGCGGTCTGGTGGTCCGCGGTCTGGTCAAGGGGCCGTACGGCGTCGGTCATGCCCGTCACGGTACGCACGGATCACCGCCTAACGGACCGGCGTTCGCCCTCGGCGCAGCGCGACCGGCTCGCCCTCCTGCTGCTCGCGGGCGGTGGCACGGCCGGCGAACACCGAGGCCAGGACGGCGAGTCCGGCCACCGCGGCGCACACCACGCTCGCCGTCAGGTACGCGGAACGGTGCCCGCCGCCGGCGGCCGTCTCCCGCAGGTAGACCCCGGACAGGGCCGAGATCGCGACGGCCGCCGCGATCCGCTGGGCCATCTGCAGGATCGCCCCGCTCACCCCGGCCGCCTCGGCGGGCGCGTGACGCAGCACGTACGCCTGGTTGGTGGAGCCCATCAACCCGACCGAGGCGCCGGCGAGCAGTTGCAGCAGCGCCAGCAGCCAGGGCAGGACGGCGTCGGGCGCCCAGGGCGCGAGCAGTCCGCTGAGCAGCATGCTGAGCGTGGAGCCGACCAGACCGGCGGTGACGGTGCGTCGGCCGAAGCGCTGGACGACCCGCCAGGCGAGCGCGGAGGCCACGCCCATCGCCACGGCCGAGGGCAGCGCGACCAGCGCGGCACCCATCGGGGAGAGGCCGAGGCCGTCCTGGAGGAACATGGTCAGGACCAGCGAGGCGGCGAGCGAGGAGCCGAACTGGGCCATCGCGGTGGCCGTCCCGAGCGCGTACGGCGCGGAGCGGGTGAGCGCCGGGTGGACCAGCGGCTGGCCGCCGGCCCGGGCGTAGCGGCGCTGCCACCAGACGAGCGCGCCGAGCAGCAGCAGGGCGGCGGCCGCGAAGGCGAACCAGCCGGTCCAGCCGGGCGGCCGGACGAAGGGCAGCATCAGGACGAGGGTGAGCGCCCCGACCAGCAGCAGGCCGAGGAGGTCGAGGTTGGCGTTCCGCGCGCTGGGGCGGGGCTTCGGCAGGTGACGGGCCGCCAGGACCACGGTGGCCAGGCCGAAGGGGACGTTGAGCAGGAAGGTCAGCCGCCAGCCGGTCTCGGGGCCGGCCAGGGCCAGCACGGCGCCGCCGATCGGCGGGCCGAGCGCGAAGGCGAGGCCGCCGGTGACGGCGTACATGCCGAGGGCGCGGGCCCGCAGCTGGCCGTCGAAGACGTCCTGGAGGGTGCCGATCATCTGGGAGTTGACCAGGCCGGCACCCACGCCCTGGAGCAGCCGGGCGGCGATCAGCACCCCGGGCTCGGTGGCGGTCGCGGAGACCAGGCTGAGCAGGGTGAACAGGGCGAGGCCGGTGACGAAGAACCACTTGCGGCCCTTGACGTCGCCCAGCCGCCCGCCGGGGATCAGCGCGAGACCGAAGGCGAGCGAGAAGCCGGCGACGATCCACTGGAGGTCGGCGGGCCCGGCGTGCAGGGTCTCGCGCATGGCGGGGATGGAGGTGTTGAGGACGGACTGGTCGAGCAGCGTGGTGAAGCCGCCCGCGACGCAGACCAGCAGGACCCGGCGGCCGGCGGCGTCGAAGCGCTCCTTCGGTTCCTTGGGCTCCTCGGGCTGCCCGGCTATCGGGCCGGTGGCGGCGCTCACGGCTCGATCACCACCAGCGCGTACCGGGCCTCGCCCGGACCGAGGCTGCGGAAGCGGCTGACGCCGCCGACGTGGCGCAGGCAGTCGCCGGGGCCGAGCGGCTGCGGCTCGCCGTCCACGGTCAGCTCCAGGTGCCCCTCGAACAGCCACAGGTGGTGCTCCCGGCCGGCCGTACAGGCGCGGCCGTAGGTGATGTCCGCGCCGGCCGGCAGCCGGCCCTCGATGATCTCCGCCCGCAACGAGCCGTGCGGCGGCGAGACCGAGCGGCGGACGAAGCCGGTCGTCACGTCCCGCCACACCTGCTGCTCCCCGGCCCGCACCAGCCGGGCCGGACCGGACTCCACCTCGGCGAGCAGCCGCGACATCGTCCGCCCGTACACGGCGCACAGCCGACCGAGCAGCGCGGCCGTCGGGCTGACCTCCGCCCGCTCCACCCGGGACAGCGTCGACCGGCTGACATCCGCCTGCCGCGCCAACTCCTCCAGCGTCCACCCGCGTTCCAGCCTCAGCTCGGCGAGCCGTTGCGCCAGCCGCTCGTCGGCGGCCATGTCGATTCCCATATTCGCGATGGTATCCCGAATATGAGATCCACTCACCGGGCTTCACGGCTCCGCGAGCACCGGGGCGCGGGCCGGTTCACCAGGAAGGGGAGGGGAGGGAAGAAGGGGAGGGGAGGGGACTTGACGGGGCCTCGGCCGGGAAGGGCCGCTGATCATATGATGTGCCGCGAATCGTGGCCGGTTGGCGGCCCGTGAGGCTAGGGGGACCAGCGTGTTCGGCATCATCAGACCGTGCAGGCATCGATTGTCCGAGCGCTTGCAGACCTCCTGGATGGCCCACCTGTGCGGGCTCTGCCTCGCGCTGCGGGACGACCACGGACAGCTCGCCCGGACGGCGACCAACTACGACGGTCTGATCATCTCCGTGCTGGTCGAGGCCCAGGCCGCCCGGGAGGACTCCTCCTGGCGCCGCACCGCCGGGCCCTGCCCGTTGCGCGGCATGCGGACCGCCTCCGTCGCCAAGGGCGAGGGCGCCCGGCTCGCCGCCGCCGTCTCGCTGGCGCTCGCCTCGGTCAAGATCCGCGACCACGTCGAGGACCGCGACGGCGTCTTCGCCCGCCGCCCGGTCGCCGCCGGGGCCCGGGCCGTCACCCGGCGCTGGGACCGGCAGAGCGCGGGCAGCGCCTCGACGGTCGGCTTCGACACCGCCGTACTGCTCGACGCGGCCTCCCGGCAGGGCGAGTTGGAGCGCTCACTGCGGCCCGGCGGGTCCGTCCTGCTGGTCACCGAGCCCACCGAGACCGCCACCTCGGCCGCCTTCGCCCACACCGCCGTGATCGCCGGGCGCCCCGGCAACGCCGCCCCGCTCGCCGAGGCCGGACGGCTGTTCGGCCGGCTCGCCCACCTCCTCGACGCCGCCGAGGACCAGGCCGCCGACGCGGCCTCGGGCGCCTGGAACCCGCTGACCGCCACCGGCACCGACCGTGCCGAGGCCGAACGGCTCTGCCGCGACGCCGTCCACGGCATCCGGCTCGCACTGCGCGAGGTCGAACTCGCCGACCGCACCCTGGTGCACGTACTGCTCGCGCACGAGACCGAGCGGGCGGTGGACCGGGTCTTCGGTCCGGCCCGGCACGGAGCGAGCTGCCGGCGGCCGGACGCGGCGGGCAGCACCACCGGCGAGCACCCGCACCAGGCGCCGCCGCAGGAGGCTCCGCCCGGCCAGGCGCCCGTCCCCCCGTGGGTGCCGCAGGGCCCGGGCTTCACGCCGCCCGGCGAGAAGCCGCCGAACCCGCGCAACCTGCTCGCCGGGTGCGCGGTGTGGGCGCTGATGGCCTGCACCTGCCAGCTGCTCTGCTGCGAACACAACGACCCGTTCAGCCGCGAGCGCCGCAAGGGCTTCTGCGAGCGGCACGACTGCGACTGCCCCGACTGCTGCGACGGCTGCGACTGCGGCTGCGACTGCTGTGACGGGTGCGACTGCTGCGACGGGTGCTGCTGCGACTGCGGCTGAACCGTCAGCCCTCCCGGTCGGCGCCGGCCTCCCGGTCCCGACCGCCCGCCACCGGCCCGGGGTGCCCCCGCAGCACCCCGGGCCGGTCCGCGTGCCGGCCCGGCCCGGCCTCGTCCCGCCGCCAGAGCGGCAGCACCGCCACCGGCATGACCGCCGGCGGGCACAGCTCGGCGCACTCAGACATCGCGCCCCGCCGCCTTCCGGTCCACCGCCAGCGAGTCCTCCAGCCGCGCCAGCAACTGCCGGAACCGCTCGGTGTCCTGCTCCGTCATCCGCCCCTCGGGCAACGCCCCCGGCCGCTCGGCCGCTCTCTCGTCCATGGGCCCGAGGCTAGGCGGTGGCGATCAATGGGCGATAAACGCCCGTTCGGGCGAAAACCGCTCGCCCGCCGCGGCCCGGCCCGGAACGATCGCGGCCCATGACATCCGGTCAGCACCACCCGACGCCCCGACTCCCCCGCCCGGTGGCCCTGCTGACGGGGGTGGGCCGGACGGTCGGCCTCGGCGCCGGCATCGCCGGGCGGCTCGCGGCCTCCGGATGGGACCTCGCCTTCACCTACTGGACGGACTACGACCGGCGGATGGCCTGGGGCGCCGAGGAGGACGCGGCGGCGGAGATCGCCCTGGATCTGCGCGAGCGCGGCGCCCGCGCGCTCCCGGTCGAGGCCGACCTGGCGGATCCGCGGGCGCCCGCACGGGTCTTCGCCGAGGCCGAGCAGCGGCTCGGCCCGGTCACCGCCCTGGTGCTGTGCCACTGCGAGTCGGTCGACTCCGGCCTGCTGGACACCACGGTCGAGAGCTTCGACCGGCACTTCGCGGTCAACGCGCGCGCCACCTGGCTGCTGGTCCGGGAGTTCGGCCGCCGTTTCGCCGGCGAGCCGGGCAGTGGCCGGATCGTCGCGCTGACCAGCGACCACACCGTGGGCAACCTCCCGTACGGCGCCAGCACGGGTGCCCTCGACCGGATCGTGCTCGCCGCCGCCCGGGAGTTCGCCCACCTCGGGGTCACCGCCAACGTCGTCAACCCGGGCCCGGTGGACACCGGTTGGATGGACGAGGCGACCAGGACGGAGCTGCGCGGCCGGACCCCGCTCGGCCGGCTCGGCACCCCGCGCGACACCGCGCACCTGGTCGACTTCCTCTGCTCGCCGCAGGGGCAGTGGGTCAACGGGCAGCTGCTGCTGAGCAACGGCGGCCTGGCGTAGGGCCCGTCCGGGCACCCCGGGCACCCCGGGCAGCGACCGGGGGCTACCGGCCCGGCGCCGCCTCCAGCAGCAGCCGGGCGGCCTCGCGGGCGTCGGCGGCGGCCGTCGGATCGCCGTGGACGGCCGCGCTGGTGATCGCCCCCTCGGCCAGCAGGGTCAGGTGGACGGCCGTGGCGGGCGGGGCTCCGGCGGCCTCGGCCAGACCCGCGAGGTAGCCGCCGAACTCCGCCTTGTGGTGCCGGGCGGCGGCCACCACCGCGGGGCTGACCGCACCCAGTTCGCCGAGCGAGTTGACGAAGGCGCAGCCCCGGAAGCCGGGTTCGGCGAACCACCGGCCGAGCCAGTCGAAGACCGCGAGCAGCTGCTCCCGCGGGGAGCCCCCGGTGCGCGAGACGTACACGGCGAGGCTCGCCCGCCAGCGGCCGTCGCGGCGCAGCAGATAGGCCTCGACCAGCTCGCCCTTGGACGGGAAGTGCTGGTAGACGCGGCGCATGGTCATGCCCGAGGCGGCCCGGACGGCGTCCATGCCGACCGCCTGGATGCCCTGCCCGTAGAACAGCTCCTCGGCCGCGTCGAGGATCCGGGTCCGCGGGTCCGTCTGCTCCATCTGCCGTGCCCTTTGCGTGAGAACGATGGTTCTCCTATCGTAGCCACAGCAGCGAGAACGATCGTTCTCACCAGCGGAACGCCCATTCCGAGGAGCATCCATGCCCGAGACCGGCACCGAGCAGCGCCCGCCCCTGCCCCCGTTCACCGAGGAGACCGCCCGCCGGAAGGTCCGGGCCGCCGAGGACGCCTGGAACACCCGCGACCCCCGGCGGGTCGCCCTCGCCTACACACCGGACAGCCGCTGGCGCAACCGCTCCGAGTTCCTCACCGGCCGCGAGCGGATCGCCGACTTCCTCACCCGCAAGTGGCGGCGCGAGCTCGACTACCGCCTGATCAAGGAACTCTGGGCGTACGGCGGCGACCGCATCGCGGTCCGCTTCGCCTACGAGTGGCACGACGACGCCGGCCGCTGGTACCACTCCTACGGCAACGAGAACTGGGAGTTCGACCACGACGGCCTGATGGCCGTGCGGCACGCCTCCATCAACGACGTGCCGATCACCGCCGAGGAGCGCCTGTTCCACTGGCCGCTCGGCCGCCGCCCCGACGACCACCCGGGCCTCTCCGAGCTCGGCCTCTGACCGGCTCCCCGGGAGCCGCGGCACGACCTGACGACCGCCGGCCCGGATCTCCACCGTCAAGACCCAGCCCCCTCGGTGCCCATGACGGCTGGTCACCTTCAGGCGGTGACCGATACACGGCCGTGACGCCGTTACCGGACGCTGATCCTTTCGACTGCGGGACGAGACCCGCTCCACACGTGATCCTGACGTCCCCCGCCTACCGTGCGGCACATGTCGAACACCTGTGGAACACCGACCACCCGCCGCGCACTGCCCCGCGGGCTCGCCGCCGTGGGCGCCCTCCTGCTGAGTGCGACCACGGCGGCGGTGCTGCCGCCGACCGCGGCCGCCGCCGCGGAGCGGGACACCGTCACGACCCACTCCGGGGCCACGACCGCGCAGGAGCGCGGCCGGATCGACGCCTACTGGACGCCCGACCGGATGCGGCTGGCGGGCGCCCTCATCCCCGAGATCACACCCGTCCCCGCGGACGACGACACCCCCGACGACCCTCGGCCGCTGCCCGCCGACACCCCGGACCCCGGAGCCGTCTGGACGCACGGCGGAGCGGTGGAGCGGAGCGTCGGCCGGCTCTTCTTCACCTTCTCCGACGGCTACGACGGCAGTTGCACCGCGACGGTCGTCAACAGCGCGAACCGCAGCACCGTCGTCACGGCGGCGCACTGCCTGCGGGGCGTCGGGGCGGCCGCGACCGACGACACCTGGAACCACAACCTCTACTTCGTACCCGGTTACCGCAACGGGACCAAGCCGCTCGGCGGCTTCAGCATCAGGGCCGCGGCCACCTCCTCCCGCTGGGACGCCGATCCGAGCGGGACCAGGTCGGAGGACGTCGCCGTGGCCGGCTACGACACCGGGGTCCTGGTGGCGAACCGTTCGGCCGACGGGCGGCGGATCGCGGACGTCACCGGGAGCCAGCGGATCGGCTTCGCCCCGCCCGCCGAGGCCGAGTTCGTGCACGCCTTCGGGTACCCGAAGGACCGGCTGAACGATCCCGACGGCAGGTACACCGGCTCACGCATGATCCACTGCGCCGGGCCGGCCGGCCCCGGCCCCAAGGCCCCGCTCCTGTGGGGCGGAGCCTGCGACATGTCGCACGGGGCCAGCGGCGGCCCCCACGTCGCCCGGTTCGACCCCGCCACCGGGACCGGCACCGTCGTCGGCGTCACCACCACCACCGACGACGTCGCCGGCGGCCCGGCCGGCACCCTGTACGCCACCCGCTTCGGCGACAGCGCCCACCGCCTCTACGACTGGGCGCAGGCCCGGACGAGCTGACCCCGGCCACACCGGTGGCCCGGTCGGCACGCCGACCGGGCCACCGACGCCACGAGGTCCGCGTCGGCCAAGGCGGCCACAAGGGCGACCGCTGCCCCGAACGCTTCGCCGACCCGGCGCGCAGCTCGGCCGGATGCCGGGGCCACCGGGACGGGACGTGCTACCCGTCGTGCTCCTGCGCCAGCATCACCTTCCGCAGCAGGTCCGCCAGCGTGCGCCGCTCCTCCTCGGAGAGCACCCCCAGCAGCCGCCGCTCCTCCCGGCCCACCACGTCCAGGGCCTCCCGCCAGGCGGCGCGCCCGGCCTCGGTCAACACGATGTCGACCTTGCGGCGGTCCTCCGTGGAGGGCGTGCGCAGGACGAAGCCACGCCGTTCCAGGGTCTCCAGCCGGCCGGTGACCGAGGCGGGGGCGAGGTTGAGGTCGGTCCGAAGGTCGGAGGGGGCGGCGTGGCCGCCGCGGCCGGCGAGCACGTGCAGAGTGTCGAACTCGTGCTTGTGCAGGCCGTAGTCGGCGACGCCCTGCTCGCGGACCCGACCGAGGTGGCGGGTGAGCCGCGACATCCGGGTGACGGAGGCCTCGATGTCCGGGTCGAGGCCGGGCAGCACCGGTTGCCAGCGGTCGACGTGGCCGTCCGTCCAGTCGCGGGGCTCCGGCCGCTCGCGGGGCGGCGGTTGCGGGGAAGGGTGCTCGGCCATGGGAAGGAGTCTACAAACCGTAAAACGACGGCACCGAAATATTCGTTGCCAAAATTTCGTCACCGAAATACAGTGCGCCGCGTGACTTCCCATCCCCTGCGCCTGCCAGGCTTCCGGCTGCTCTTCATCGGCCGCACGGCCTCCACCCTCGGCGACGCCGTCGTCCCGGCGGCCCTCGCCATCGCCATCACCCGCGCCACCGGCTCCTCCGGCGCGCTCGCCCTCGTCCTGGGCTGCGCGATGGTGCCGAGGCTGCTCCTGCTGCCGGTCGGCGGAGTGGTCGGTGACCGCTTCAACCCGCGGCTGGTCGCCCTCGCCACCGACCTGGTCCGGGCCCTCGCCCAGCTGATGGTCGGCCTGGAACTGCTCGGCGGGCACCCGAGCCTGCCGCACATCGCGGCCGCCTCCGCCGCCGGGGGCGTCGCCTCCGCCTTCGCCATGCCGACCGCCTCTCCGCTGGTCGCGGCCACCGTCCGGGGCGAGCTGCGACTGCGGGCCAACGCCCTGCTCGGCACCGCGACCGGCGCCGCCCGGCTCGGCGGTCCGGCGCTCGCCGGCCTGCTGGTGTACACCGCCGGGCCCGGCTGGGCGTTCGTGGTGGACGGCGCCTCCTTCCTGCTGAGCGCCGCGCTGCTCACCCGCCTCACCGTCGAACACGTCCCCCAGGACCGGCGCTCGCTGCGCCGGGACCTCGCCGAGGGCTGGAGCGAGGTGCGCTCCCGGGACTGGTACTGGACCAGTCTGATCGCCCACGGCGTGTGGAACGGCGCGAGCGCCGTCCTGCTCACCCTCGGCCCGCTGATCGCCGCCACCCGGCTCGGCGGGGACGGCGCCTGGGTGGCGCTGACCCAGGCGGGCGCCGTCGGCCTGCTGGTCGGCTCGCTGATCGCCGGACGGCTGCGGCCGCGCCGCCCGGTGCTGGCCGGCAACCTCGCCCTCGCCCTCTACGGACTGCCCCTGCTCGCCCTCGCCGTCCCGGCCCCGGCGCCGGTCGCGGTCGCGGCACAGGCGGTCGCACTGACGGGGCTGGGCTTCCTCAACCCGGTCTGGGCGACGGTGGTCCAGCAGGACTTCCCGGCCCGGACGCTGGCCCGGGTCACCTCGTACGACTGGCTGCTCTCGCTGGCGGCCGCCCCGCTCGGCTACGTCCTGGCGCCGCTGGCCGCCGAGGCCTGGGGCAGCCGGGTGCCGCTGCTGGTGGCGGCGGGGCTGGTGACACTGGTCTGCGCCGGTACGGCGGCGGTGCCCGGGGTCCGGCGGCACGGCATGCGGCCCGCGGCCGACACCGGGCCCGGCACCGCGGCCAGCCCCGCGCCCGAGCAGGTGACCGGGCGGCCACCGGCTCGGGCCCGGGGCCAGGAGCAGGAGGAGACGCGGGCTCGGGTCGAGGCCTGAGCCCCGCGGCTCAGTTCCAGATGCCCGTGATGTCGGCGGCGGAGGCCGCGTTGCCCGCGTGGCCGGAGGCACCGGCCAGGTCCTCGAGGGTGCGCAGCACGTTGTAGTGGTTGTAGGTGGTGGCGCTGCTGCTGCCGGGCGTCACGTGGGCGCCGTAGATCACGGTCGGGATCCGGTTGCCGGACAGCTTGTTGTCCTCGTCGAAGGTGACGACCAGCAGGCTGTTGTGGGTCTGCGCCCAGGTGGCGTACGCGCCCAGGTTGTTCTTGATCCAGGTGTCGCCGGTGCCGACCGAGCAGTCGTGCATGTCGCTGCAGAGGTTCGGCACCACGAAGGAGACGTTCGGCAGGGTGCTGTAGTCGGTCGGGAACTGGGCGAAGGTCTTCGCCGAGCTGAGCGGGACGTTGCCGAAGCCGAACCACGGGTTGTGCTTCTGGGCGTAGCTGCCGCTGCTGCACACGGTGCTGCCCTGGCTGGGCAGGGACTCGTTGTAGCTGGCCCAGGTCTTGCCCGCGGCGATGACCTCGGAGGCCAGGTTGGCGGCCTGGAAGCCCCCGACCTTCACACAGCTGTCGTCGACGGTGCCCTGGGTGGAGCCGGAGAACAGCGCGTAGTAGTTCGGCTCGCTCGGGTGGGTGATGCCGAAGGACTGGGTGAGGTTGGCGCCGCCCGCCTTCAGGGTGTTGTTGATGTACGGGGCGCTGCTGCTGCCGATGACCTGGGTGTAGGCGTGGTTCTCCATCACCACGACGACGATGTGGTCGGGCGTGGGCAGCGCGGCGGCCTGGGCGGTGCTCGCGGTGGCCGCCCAGAGGCCGGCCGAGGCGGCGAGCAGGGCGACGGCGGAGCCGATCGCGGTCGCGGTGCGGCGGGAGCGGGGGCTCAGGGCCTTCGTGGACGAAGTCATGACAATTCCTCGGGTGGGAGACGGCCCGGCGAGCCGGGCTCGGGACGGGAGGTGCCTGCCGCCGGGTTGCGGCTTCCGGAGTGCGCTCCCCTGGTGGGGCGGCCCCGCGGTGAGGCCGGGCGCAAAGCGCCCGAACAGCATGGGCCGCGCCGATGGACGCGGGTAGCCGACGACAGGTGAAACCTTGGCCCCGGAACGGAGAACGAACGGTGCGGGCGTGGAATTCGCCACCTTCAACGCGAAATGCGGGCGAACCGGTTCACATTGCCATCGACCGCCCGGGCCGGTGATAGTGATCTTCGAACGGCGCGGTCCGACACCGCGTCAGCTCACGAGAGAACCGAGGAACATGGCGAAGACCAGCCTTCTGCGTCCGCTCGCGGTGGCCGCCGCCGGCGCCGTCCTGGTGGCGACCGGTGCCCTGCCCGCCGCGGCCGCCGGCCGGGACATCACCGACCCGACCGCCCCCGACCTCGCCGGTGTGCGCGCCGCCCTCCAGGCCACCACCACGGCCGGCGCCCCGGGCGCCTTCGCGGTGATCCGCGACCACGGCGACGTCGACCGGACCCGCTCGGTCAACGTCGGCCTGGCCGACCTGGACGGGACCCCGATGAACTCCTCGTGGAGGTTCCGGGTCGGCAGCAACAGCAAGATGTTCACCGCCGTTCTCGTGATGCAGCTGGCGGAGGAGGGCCGGATCGACCTCGACCGGCCGCTGCGCGAGTACCTGCCCGAGGGCACCCTCCCGGAGGGCTGGACCATGACCGGCCGCCAGGTGATGGAGCACCGGGCCGGAATCTTCGACCACACCAACGACCTGCTGGAGCAGGCCGGCGAGGAGACCACCAGCGCCTTCGAGGCGCGCATCCGCAGCACGGTGTACGACCCGCGCGAGCTGGTGGCGATGTCGGTCAAGCACGGCCTCCAGTCCACCCCGGGCAGCCGCTACTCGTACTCCAACACCGACTTCGTGCTGATGGGCCTGGCCGTCGAGCACCTCACCGGCCAGCCGTTCCCGGAGGTGCTCAACGAGCGGATCATCCAGCCGCTCGGCCTGCGCAAGACCTCCTTCGTCGTGCCCGACCAGCAGATCCGCGGCGCCCACGTCACCGGCTACCTCACCAACGACGACCGCGCCAAGCCGCTGCTGGACTCCACCGAGCAGACCGGCTCCTGGGTGTGGGCCGCCGGAGCCGTCATCTCCACCGCCGAGGACCTCGACAGCTTCCTCTCCACGCTGATGGCCGGCGGCAGCGGCG
Organism: Kitasatospora sp. NPDC058444; assembly: GCF_042721415.1. Lineage (NCBI taxonomy): Bacteria > Bacillati > Actinomycetota > Actinomycetes > Kitasatosporales > Streptomycetaceae > Kitasatospora > Kitasatospora sp. NPDC058444. The sequence goes on from NZ_JBHXLL010000010.1 coordinate 75,642, forward strand.
GACTCGTCTCGGACGCCTCGCTCCGGCAGATGACCGCCGCCCTGCCCACGCCCACCGCGAAGATCTCCTACGGCCTGGGCCTGCGCCGCATCGCGCTCTCCTGCGGGGACGTGTACGGCCACGGCGGCATCGTGCAGGGCTTCAACAGCCAGTCCTTCACCACCCCGGACGGGCGGCGCAGCGTGGTGGTCTTCGCCAACGCCTCCAACAACGGCTCGGTGACCCAGGGGCTGATGAACACCCTGGAGCCGGCCTTCTGCGGCAAGCAGCCGACCGTCGCCCCGCGGACGGCCTTCGCGCCGGCCTCGGTCCCGGTCGACTCGCTGCCCGTGGTGGAGGACACCCGGATCTGACCGGTCCCCCGGCATGCGCCCCTGCCCGCTCCCGCTGCGACCGGAAGCGGGCGGGGGCGTTGCCGGGCACGGGCGTTGCCGGTACGGCGTTGCCCGCGGCACTCCACGGGAGAGCCGGTCAGTGCCGGGCGCCCACCGCGCGGGGGCCCTCCGTGCTCAGGTCGGTGAGCGCCTCGGTCAGCAGCTCGCGGGCCTCCTCGGCGCGGCCCTGCTCGATCAGCGCGGTGCCCAGCTCGGTCAGCGTCTTGGTCATGCTGTCCGGTCGGCCCACCGCCTCGAAGTGCACCAGGGCCTGCCGATAGGCCTTCTCGGCGGCCGGCCAGCGCTTCAACGCCGCGCGGTCCAGGCCGAGTTCGTGCGCGGTCATGCCCGCCAGCATGTGGATCAGCGGCGAGGACCAGCGCTCCACCAGCTCCAGCGCCCCGGCCAGGGCCCGCCGGCGCGACTCCACCGCCTCCTCGGCCCGGCCGGACTCCCGCAGGCAGTTGGCGGCGCCCCGCAGGGTGACCAGCCGGCCGATCATCGCCGAGCGGTTGGCGACCTCGGCGAAGGCGTCCGCCGCCCGGTGGAAGGTGTCGGTCGCCTCCCGGTGCCGCTGGAGGTAGCGCAGGCCCGAGGCCAGGTAGGTGAGCGCCCAGCCCTGCTGCTCCCGGTCGCCCACCGCGCGAGCCAACTCCAGCCCCTCGGTCGCCAGTTCGATGCCACGCTGGTAGCGGTGCAGGCAGGTGACGTACGTCCAGGCCAGGTAGTTGACGTGCGCCGCCTCGACCCGCCGGTCCCCGATCGCGCGGGCGGCGTCCGCCGACAACTGGAACACCTCGGCCCAGATGCCCCAGCTCAGCAGCCGGTCGGAGAACCAGTGCATCGCCTCGGCGGTGTCCACCACCTCCCGGTACCGGCCCGCCCGTTGCGCCCGGTACAGGGCGGCCAGCCACTCCGGGTGCTCGTACTCCAGCCAGGCCGCCGCCTCGGTGAGGTGCGCGGGCGCGGAGCCGCCGGTGTCGACCCCGTCCGTGGCGTGGTCGGGGTCGAACCGCAGTCCGTACTCGGCCGCCCGGCCGAGGATCCAGCGGCCGGCCCGGATCCGGGCTTCGGCCAACTCCTCGGCCGTCTCGTCGGCGGCCAGCCGCTCGCCCGCGTAGAGCCGCACCAGATCGTGCAGACGGTAGCGGTCCGGGGTGGCCGCCTGCATCAGTCCGGCGTCGACGAGCTGCTCCAGCACCAGCTCGGTACGGGCCGCCGACCGGTCCGCGTAGGCCGCGGCGATCTCCGCGGTGAAGTCCTGCCCGGCGGTCAACGCGCAGCGACGGAGCACGAGTTGGGACTCGGCGGACAGTCGGCGGTAGGACAGCTCGAAGGCCGGGCGGACGGCCAGGTCGCCGGTCTCCAGCAGGTCCAGCCGGTTCTCCTCGGCGGTGAGCTGGCGCACCAGGTGGGCGACCGGCTGCTGCGGGCGGGCGACCAGGCGCTGCCCGGCGATCCGCAGCGCGAGCGGCAGGTAGCCGCAGAGCCTGGCCAGCTCGGCGGTGGCGTCCGGCGCGGCCTCGATCCGCTCGTGCCCGGCGATCCGGGCCAGCAGGCCGGCCGACTCGGCCGGGGACAGCACGTCCAGGCTCAGCCGGTGCACCGACTCCAGGCCGGGCAGCACGTTTCGGCTGGTCACGATCGTCACGGCCGGACCGGAGCCGGGCAGCAGCGGGCGCACCTGGCTCTCGTCCGCGGCGTTGTCCAGCACCAGGACCAGCCGCCGCTCGCGGACCAGCGCCCGGTAGAGGCCGGCCCGCTCCTCCGTCCCGGCGGGCACCGCGGCGTCGGCGACGCCCAGGGCGCGCAGCACCTGGCCGAGCGCGTCCCGGGCCGGCAGCGGCTGCGGGGACATGCCGCCGAGGTCCAGCGAGAGCTGGCCGTCCGGAAAGCGCTCGGCCAGGGCATGGGCGGCGTGCAGGGCGAACGAGGTCTTTCCGAGGCCGGGCTGACCGCTGACCAGCACCACGCGCGGATGGGCCGGCCGCTCGTCCTCGGCCAGCCGGGCGAGCAGGGCGAGGGCCTCCTCGCGGGCGGTGAAGTCGGCGATGTCGCGGGGCAGCGCGAGGGCGCTCTGGCCGCTCTCGGCGGGCGGCTCCTCGAACGGGGAGACGGCGCGCGGCACGTCCCGACGGGCGGTGGCTTCGCGCGCGGTCGCTTCGCGCGCGGTGGACCGGCGGGGCCGGGCGTGGCTCCCGGCGGGCGCCGAGCCCGGCCGCACCCCGCGCGGGCGTCCGGACTGCGCGGCCCGGTCCAGCGCCTCCGCCTGCGCACCGTCCAGCCCGAGCGCCTCGGCCAGCGCCCGCACGGTGCGCCGCTGCGGGCCACGGGTGCGGCCGCGCTCCATGTCCCCGAGGGCGCGCAGACTGACCCCGGCCGCCGCGGAGAGCTCCTCCTGGGTCAGGCCCGCCGCCACCCGGTGCCCGGCCAGCAGACGGCTGAACTCGTTCGCGTCCGTGTCGGTGCCGCCCCCGGCCGCCATGCCCTGCCCCCACTCGCTCGGTCCTGCGCGGTTCCGCACTTCTGCCTGGAGTCGCCTCCGGCGGTTCGTTCCAGGCAGAAGTATGCCCGGGCGGACAAATTCCTCCCACTCGCCCCTCCCACAGGATATCCGCCCAGGTCAGGACGGATGCGTGCGGGCGGCACCGGGTGCGCGGGGGCGGTTCCCCGAGCGACGGAGCGCCGGCAGTTCCGCCTGTGGTTCCGCCGGCCGGCCAGCGGTTTTCCGCCACCGGCGGCCGGTCGCACCGGCGGAATTCCGCCGACGGCGGCGTGGGCGCGGCCCGGCCGGGGACGCCCGGAGCGACGCACGGCCGGCCCTACGCCAGTCGTCTCACCTCGGCGCCCTCGGCGGTGCGGCCGAGGGCGTCCAGCAGGTCGGCGAGCAGGCCGTGGGAGCGGGCTTCGAGGGCGGGGTCGCCGACGGTGCGGCCGAGGGCGACGGCGAGCCGGGCCGAGGAGAGGGCGGCGTCCCGGCGGCCGAGCGCGTGCAGGGCGCGGGCGCGGCTGTGGGTGGCGAGGACGGCTTCGGCGCCGCCGGAGCGGGCGGTGGCGGCGCGCACCGCCTCGTCGGCGTGGTCCAGGGCCGGCCCGGGGTCGCCGGCCAGGACGAGGGCGTCGGCGAGGTCGGTGAGCGCGCGGACCAGCAGGTGGTCGGTGGCCTGGGTGCGGGCGGCGGCCACCAGGTCGCCGAGCATGGGCACCGCCCGCTCGTACCGGCCGGTCCGCAGCAGGGCGGCGGCCACCCGGCTGCGGCAGTGGTGGCGCAGCGCCGCGTCGCCGGCCAGGTCGGCGGCCTCGACGGCCCGTTCCAGCTGGTCGGCGGCGGCGTGGTGGGCCGCGCGGTCGACGTGCAGGACGGCCAGGTCGGTGCCGAGCCGGGCGATCGCCGCCTCGTCCCGGTCCGCGTGCGCGGCGCGCAGCCCGGCTTCGACCACGGTCCGCCAGTGCGTCCGGTCGTGGCCGGTGGTCTCGTACAACTGCCCGACCCGGTGGGCGAGTCGCCAGGCCGCGGTGGGCCGCCCCTTCTGTTCGGCGCAGAGCACGACGGCGCGCAGGGCGCTCTCCTCGCGGCGGAACCAGGCCGCCGCTCCCCCCGTCGCCCTGTCCCCGGTCGCCGTGCCCCCGCCCGCGGCGCCCCCGGCGGTCCAGCCGGCAGTCCAGCCGGCGGTGACGTCGAGGTAGTGGGCGATCAGCCGGTCGAGGGCCAGGTACCGCTCGTCGCAGGCGAGTTCGGCGGCCTGCTCGGCGGCGTGGCGGCGGACCAGCTCACACCGGGCGTACCGGCCGGGGCTGGTCTCCTCCAGCAGGTGCACGGCGTCGAGCCGGGTCAGCAGGGTACGGGTGGCGGCGGGCGGGAGGGCGGCGAGGGCGGCGGCGGTGTCGGTGCCGATCTCCGCGCCGGGGTGCAGGCCGAGCAGGGTGAACAGCCGGGCGGCGTCCGGCGCCAGCGTGCGGTACGTCCGGTCCAGCGCGGCGGTGAGGCCGAGCGGGCCGCGGTCGGTGCCGGTTCCGGCGCCGGAGAGGGCGGCCAGGCCGGTCTGCTCGTCGGCGAGTTCGGCGGCGAGGTCGGCCGCGGACCAGTCGGGCCGGGCGGCCAGGCGGGCGGCGGCCAGCCGCAGTGCGAGCGGCAGGTGGTCGCAGCGTTCGGCGAGTTCGGCGACGGCCTCCGGCTCACCGGCCGTGCGATCGTCGCCGAGGATGCGGGCGAGCAGGGCGGCGGCCTCGTCGGGGCCGAGCGGGCCGAGCGGCAGTGGTACGCCGCCGGTACGGACCAGCAGGTGGCGCAGCCGGCTGCGGCTGGTGACGACCGCGACGGGGGCGGGCTCGCTGTCGGTGGCCGGCGGGTCGGGCAGCAGCGGGGCGAGCTGCTCGTAGGAGGCGGCGTCGTCCAGCACGACCAGCATCCGCCGGCCGCCGATCAGTTCGCGGTAGCGGCGGGCGCGGTCCTCGGGTTCGGCGGGCAGCGTGTCCGGCGCGACGCCGAGGGCGGTGAGGAACTCCCCGAGCACCTCCGCGGGTTCGCGGGGCCCGTCCGGGTCGAAGCCGCGCAGTTCGGCGTGGAGGATGCCGTCCGGGAAGTAGGCGTCGCCGCACCGGGCCGTCCACTGCCGGACCAGGCTGGTCTTGCCGACTCCGGCGGGGCCGGTGACCAGGATCGGGCGGCCGTCCCGTGCGGCGGGCAACACCTGGTCCAGCCGGGCGAGTTCGGCGCCGCGGCCGACGAACCGGCGGTCGGCGGCGGGCCGGGCACCGGACTGCTCGCCGGCCCGGCGCAGCTCCGGGCCGGGCGGCCGCCCGAGCCGGGCCACCGCGTGCTCGTAGCACTCCCGCGCCTCGGCGCTCCGCCCGTCCTGCTCCAGGCAGCGCACCAGCCGGGCGGCCAGCGCCTGCCGGGCGGGGTGGCCGTCGGCGGCCTCGGCGAGCTCGGCGGCCAGCTCGCCGCCACGGCCGAACCGGAGCAGGCCGTCGGCCAGCCGTTCCAGGGTGCGCAGCCGCAGGTCGGTCAGGTGCGGGAGGGTCCGCTCGCGCAGCAGGGCGGAGCCGCAGTCGGCGAGCGCCGGGCCGCGCCAGAGGTCCAGCGCGGCGCGCAGCAGGGGCAGTGCGCGGTCCGACGAGGCGTCCCCGGGCGGGCCGGCGGGCTCGGGGAGCAGCACGCCCGCCCGCTCGCAGAGCCGGCCGAAGCGCAGCACGTCGATCCGGTCGGGCTCTCCGGCCAGCAGGTACCCGGAGCCGCGGGTGTCGAGCTCCAGCCCGGGGCCGTCCAGCAGCTGGCGCAGCGCCGCGACGTGGCCCTGCAGGGCGGCCCGTGCGGTGGGCGGCGCGCAGCCCTCCCAGACCAGCTCGATCAGTTCCTCGGTGGCCACCGTCCGGTTCAGGCGTACGGCGAGCGCGCTCAGCAGCGCCCGGCGCTTGGGTGCCGAGGGCGTGACCTCCGTCCCGTCCTCGCGCCGCACCACCACCGGTCCGAGCAGATCGATGTGCACGCGCCCGTTCCCCTCCCCCAGCATCGACTCCCCGGCCCGATCGAGGATAGGGCCGACCAGGCCTTTCCCGCCGGGCCGGGGTCCTTCGCGCCGGCCCCGGCCCTTCGCACCTCGCCGGCCCCGGCCCTTCGCACCTCGCCGGGCCGGGCCCTTCCTCGGGCACCGTACCGAGCGGGTGCGACACACACGTGCCGGTCCACCCGCCCGCCGACGCAACCTTCGGCCGCCCCCGAGGCGTCCATCGGGGCGGGAGCAGCCGACCGAGATGGCCGGACATGTTCTCGCACTACACTGCTCCACCCCGAGGGCCGATGAGCGCTTCGGGTGTGATGCGCGGCTTGCGGCGAGGCGGGGGTACTGGTGCGGATTCGGCTGCTCGGGCCGGTGGAGCTGCGGGTCGGGGCGGGCGGCTTCGCGAGCGTGGCGGGCGCGCAGCGGCGGGCCGTGCTGGCGCTGCTGGCACTGCGGCTGGGGCACCTGGTCACCGTCGACCAGCTGTGCGAGCTGCTCTGGGACGAGCAGCCGCCGCCGAGCGCGCGGGCGGCCGTGCAGGGGCACGTCGCCGCGCTGCGCAAGGTGCTCGCCCGCACGCCGTTCGAGCTGCACACCCGGGACTCCGGCTACCTGCTGGCCGGGCCGGCCGACGAGGTGGACGCGCTGCGCTTCGAGGAGCTCACCGGCGCGGCCGAGCGGCTCGCCGGCGGCGACGGCGACAACGACAACGACAACGGCGGCGACGACAGCAAGGCGGTCGCGCTGCTGGCGGAGGCGCTGCGACTGTGGCGCGGCGAGGCGCTGGCCGACCTGCCCGACACCCCGCTGCGCTCCGCCGCCGTGGACCGGCTGCGGCAGTCCCGCACCGCCGCCCTGCTCCGCTGGGCCGGGCTGCGGCTGGGCCAGGGCGCCGGGGCCTCGGCCGTGCCGCTGCTGGAGCAGGGCGTCCGGACGGACGGGCTGCGCGAGGAGTCGGTGGCGCTGCTGATGCGCTGTCTGCACCAGGCGGGCCGGCCCGCCGAGGCGCTGACCGCCTACCACCAGGCCCGGGTGCGGCTGGCCGAGGAGCTGGGCATCAACCCCGGCCCGGCACTGCGGGCGGCGCTCGCCGAGGTGCTGGCCGACGACCGTACGGTGGAGCCGGCGCTGCTCGCTCCCCCGGTCGCCGGGCCGGCGCCGCGGGCCGTGCCGGTCCCGAAAGCCCCGCCGGCCTCGCTGGTGCCGCGCCAACTGCCGCGCCGTCAGCCGGACTTCGTCGGCCGCACCGGCGAGCTGGCCCGTCTCGACCGGGCCTGCGGGCCGGGCCCCGGCGAGGACGGCCGAGTCGCGGACGGCCGGGCCTCGGACGGCCCGGTGCTGGTGGTCGGCCCGGCCGGGGTGGGCAAGAGCGCACTGGTCACCGCCTGGGCGCACCGGGCCGCCGACCGCTTCCCGGACGGCGTGCTCCACGCCGAGCTGCACGGCCTCGCCCCGGACGGCCCGGCCCGGCCCGAGGCCGTCCTGGCCGGCTTCCTGCGCGCGCTCGGCGTGCCCGAGGACGGCATCCCCGCCGAGCGCGCCGCCCGGGCCGCGCTCTACCGCGAGCGCACCGGGGGCCGGCGGCTGCTGGTGCTGCTGGACGACGCCGCCGACCCCGACCAGGTCGCCGACCTGCTGCCCGCGGGCCCGGCCGGCACCGCCGTGGTCACCGGCCGGGGTTCGCTGGAGGGCCTGGTCGCCCTGGAGGGAGCGACCCTGCTGCGCCTGGCCGCGCTGCCCGAGGACGACGCCCTGGACCTGCTGGAACGCGCGCTGACGCCCGAGCGGCTGCGCGCCGAGCCGGAGGCCGCCGCCCGGCTCGCCGGCCTCTGCGACCACCTGCCGCTCGCCCTGCGGATCGCCGCCGCCCGGCTGGCCGCCCGGCCGGACTGGACGGTCGCCGAGCTGGTCGCCGAACTCGCCGACGAGCGGACCAGGTTGGCCGTCCTGGACGCCGACGGCACGCTCTCCGTCGCGGGCCGGCTGCGGCTGACCCACCACCGGCTCTCCGAACCCGCGGCCGAACTGCTGACCGTCCTGGCCGCCCACCCCGGCCGCGAGGTGGACACCGCGGCGAGCGCCGCGCTGCTCGGCAGCGACACCGCCGCCGCCCACCGGGCACTCGGCGAACTGACCTCCCACCACCTGCTCACCGGCACCGCACCCGGGCGCCACGTCCGCACCGACCTGGTCCGGCTGTACGGCGCCGGACTGCTCGCCGATCGGCCCGAGCGGCACCGGCGGCTGCTGCGCGAACGCCTGGCCGACCACTACCTCACGGCTCTCCGGCACTGCGGCTCCTTCCTCGACCCCGGCCAGGAGGACACCGCCCCGCCCGGCGGCCCGGCGCAGGCCCTGCCGGCCGTCGCCGACATCCGCACCGCACTCGACTGGTTCGACGCCGAGGAGCCGGCCATCTCCGCGCTGATCGCCTCCCCCGACACCGACCCGGCCCGCGCCTGGCGGCTCGCGCTGACCTGCGGCTCGCTCTACTACGGCGCCAGCCGCTTCACCGACTGGCTCGCCTGCGCCCGGCTGGGACAGGAGGCGGCCGAACGGTGCGGCGACCCGGTCGCGGTCGCCCTGCTGCTCAACTGCCGGGCGCAGGCCCTGGTCGCGCTGGAACGCCGGCAGGAGTCCGCGGAGGCGGCCCGCAGGGCGGTGGCCGCCGTCGGGTCCGCGACCGGGCCCTCGGCCGCCTCCGCGCACGTCCGGGCGCTCGCCACACTGGCCCTGGTCACCGCGATGCTCGGCCAACCCGCCGAGGCCGAACGGCTGGCGGCCTCCGCCACCGCGCTCGCGCTGGAGTCCGGCGACCGCCGGCGGCTGGTCGACGCCAAGGTGCACCAGGGCTCGGTGAACCTGTCCGCCGGGGACCGGGAGAGCGCCCGGCGCCGGTCCCGGGAGGCCCGGGAGCTGCTGCCCGCCACGCCCGTCACCCAGGTCCATCTCTGGTCGCTGCTGACCGAGGCGCAGGCCCTCCCGCCGACCGTCCGCGACGACGCCGCCGACCTCGCCTGGCACCGGCTGCTCGCCGCCTGCGAGGAGGCCGGCCTGCTCTACCTGCACGCCGTGGCCGAACAGTCCTACGCCGCCCACCTGTTGGCCCGGGGCCGGGAGCCGGAGGTGCGCGCCCGGCTGCGCTCGGCGCTGGACCGCTTCCGCTCGCACGAGCGGCGCGCGGGCTACCGGAGCGGTTTCACGGCCGGCCTGGAGGACTCGCTCGACCTCCGCTCCGGCCGACGGCCGAAGGACGACTGAACCGGCCGGTGCCCGTAGGACGACTGACCCGGCCGGCGTCGCGGGCCGGCGGACGCCCCGCACGGACCTGACGGGCCGGCCGCCCGGTCAGCCGGCGGCCGAGGCCGCCCCGCGCTCCGCCGGGGCGTACCCGTGCTCCGCCGCCAGCACCGGGCGCAGCGCCCGGATCGCGTAGAAGTTGCGGGACTTGACCGTCCCCGGCGGCACCCCCAGCCGGGCCGAGGCCTCCAGCACCGAGCGGTCCTTCAGGTGCAGCTCGACCAGCACCTCGCGGTGGTGCTTCTGCACCCGGCGCAGCGCCAGCGCGATGTCCCGGGCCACCACCACCCGCTCGTACGGGTCGTCGGCGACCGGCCGGTCCTCCACCGGCTCGCCCATGACCTCCTTGGCGCGGGCGGCGGCCATCCGGTAGTGGTCGATCGCGATCCGCCGGGCGACCGTGAACAGCCAGGGCCGGCTCGCCTCCGGCCCGGCGGACAGCGCCTCCGGGTGCTGCCAGGCGCGCAGCAGGGTCTCCTGGAGGATGTCCTCCGCCTTGCCGCGGTCCCCGCCGGTGGCCCGCAGCAGCGCGCGCAGCAGGTAGCCGCCGTGCAGCCGGTGGATCTCGGCGAGCGTGTCCGGGTCGAGGGTCGGTCGGGCCGGGGCGGTGACGGCCACCGGCGCGTCCGCCGGACCCTCGGACGACGGGCTGACGGACGTGGGCTGGGCGACGGACGGCTTCGACACGCGCTACCTCTCAGGTCGGGCAGGGGGCGCAGCACGGGCAGGGGCGTGCTGGGCAGCGACCGGACGATCCCCGGCGGCGGCTGCACCAGCACCCTGCCGCAGGCCGCCAAGTCCGCACCAAGGAAGCGCCAACGCCCCGGTCCGGAGCACTCCGCCCGGTCCCGGGTGCCACCGTTGGCGGGCGCCGACGGCTGTTGGCCGATCGTTAGCGGCCGTGAGCCGCGGCGGTCCGCGACGCCGTCCGGGCGGCGTCGCGGACCGTCACGGACCGGCCCGGGCGACCGGCCCGGGCGATCGTCGCGGGCGCCTCGGTGTCAGCGCTCGGCGAGCAACCGGAGCAGCTCCTGCACCCCGTCCTCGCCCCGGTGCTCGATCACCACCGCGACCCAGGTCGCCAGCCGCTGCCGCTCCGCCGCCGACCACCGCGGGGCCGACGGGTGCCCGTCCACCACCAGCGCCGTCGCCATGTCCAGCAGCGCCGGCGCGGGCCGCGGCCACCACCGGCCCTCCGGCACCACGCGCAGCGCCAGCCGTCGGGCGACCGCGATCACCTCCTCCGCCGCCGCTTCCGGCACCGCCAGCCCGGGCGGCCCGTCCGCGCCCGGCGCCCCGCCCCGCACCAGGGCCGCGATGAAGTCCCGCACCTCCTGCCCGTCCGCGGCCATGCCGCCTCCCTCCCCCGTCCCGTTCACGGGACTCACGCTCCTTCCGACTCGGTGGCACTCGGCGGGCGCCGGGTGCCACCGGATGACGGTACCGATCGGTAGCCGGTGAGGCGGAGGGTTTTCGGCGGGTTCCTCGATACCGCCGCTCCCGATGTGGCGGAGGGCGCTCCGGCGCGCCCTGTCCCGCTCAACGGGGCCTGCGCGCCGAGCGGTTCAGGTGAACCGGAAGGGCCCGTTCAGCCGTACTCCCGGCTGTACGGGCCGACCGAACCGGAGGCACCGGTCCGGCGCACCCATGGACCGGGAGGTCATCCGATGGCTTTCTCAGACGGCACCGCGGGCGCGGGCACCACCACCCCTGCCGCCCCCGACTACTCGCCGGCCGCCTGGCCCGAGCCCGTCGCCCTGCTGCCCAGGCGCCCGCTCGACCCGCTCGGCACGGTGCTCATCCCGCCCGCCGAACGGCAGCTGTTCACCCGGGCCCCCGAGATCCAAGCTCCTCCGGCGGCGCCCCGGCCGCTCCTCCCGCCGGCGCCGCCCGGGGACAGCGGCGCCTGGGCGGCCCCCGGCCCGCCGCCCACGCGGCCCCGTCCGGAGACGGACCGCCCGCGCACCCGGCGGCTCGCCCTCCCCGGCGGCGGGGAGGCACGGCGGCGGCACCTGGTCGAACGCGTCCGGGTGCCGCTGCGGGCCTGCCACCGGATCGCCGTCCTGGGCGGCCCCGCCGAGGGCGCCGCCGCCGTCCTCGGCGCCCTGCTCGCGGAGCACCGGGCCGACCCGGTGCTCGTCCTCTCCACCGCCGGGCCCGCCGGAAGCGAGTGCCGGACCGGCGGCCGGCTCGTCCTGCGGTCCGTACGGCCGGACCCGGCCGCCCTCCGGGAGGCCCTCGACGAGGCCGGCGGCCACTACCCGGTGGTCCTCGCCGACACCACCGGCGCCCCGGCCGAGGTCCAGCTCGCCGCCGTCGACCAGGCCGACCACCTGCTCCTCTGCGCCCAGGCCTCCGCCGGCGGCGCCCGCACCGCCGACGCCCTCCTCGACCACCTCACCGCCCTCGGCCACGACGGCCTCGTCCGCGGGGCTACCGCCGTCTTCACCCCCGCCCCCGCCACCGACCGCCCGATCGCCGACCGCGACCTCCTGCCCCACTTCCGCACCCGCTGCCGCGGCGCCCTCACCCTCCCGCTCCCCACCCACCCCCAGGCGGCCCCCGCCGCCCTGCGCCCCCGGGCCCGCCTCGACTACCTCGAACTCGCCGCCCTCGTCGGCGACGCCATGGCCGACCGCCACGGCTGACACCACGGCAGGTCGGCACCGCCCTCTCCCGGGGGACACCCCCGGGAGTCGCCCGCAGGAGCACGGTGGGTCCGACCCCGTCGGGTGGCACACCGAGGACCCCCACGGCGCCTACCGGGAGACGAGTACACCCTCCACGAAGCGATGCCCGCCGTGCCCTGACACGCCCGGACCCACCGGCTGTCGGCCGCGAGCCCCGGCCCGCCGCTGGGCACGCTCCGGCCCGTACCGCTCAGCCCGCTCCCCACCGGCCTTCGAGGCCGAACGGTTCTTCATCGCGCCCGGCCTGCTCGCGGCAGTCAGCATCGACGGGGGACGACGCGGGCACCGGCTCCGCCGCGCTCCACCGCGGCACCCGGACGGCGCTCCTCGAACACGGCTTCCCCCGGTACCGCTTCGACCGCTGAGCCTCGCGCCCCGGCTGGGGCGACGCCCCGTCAGCCCTCCTCCGCACGACCCGCGCGCCAGCCTCGGGCATGGGCACGAGGGGCCACCGCGCCGGCGGCCGCGACGAGGGCGATGACGGCGAGGGAGGCCAGGGCGACCAGGCTCGCGAGGCTGCCGGCGTCGGAGGGCGGTGGGGCGGGGGGCATGGTGGGGGCGGCGGCCGTGGCCAGGGGGGCCGCCGGGGCGGGGGCGGGGAGGCGGGTGACGGCGGCGACGGGGTCGACGGTGCCGTGGCCGTACCGCGGGTCGGGGCTGCGGTAGGCGGTGGTCTCCAGGCGGTCGGTCAGCTGGTCGGCGGTCAGGTCCGGGCGGTAGCCGAGGACGAGGGCGGCGCTGCCGGCCACGAAGGCGGTGGCGAAGCTGGGGCCGGCGCCGGTGTAGTAGCCGCCGGGGGCCGGGCCGGGGCCGGTGACGGCGTCGCCCGGGGCGGCGAGGTCGACGCGGCCGCCGACCGGGACGGCCCCGGGGCCGTCCGGGAGCGCGCCGCCGGGGGCGAGGTCGCGCACGGCCAGCACCTCGGGGTAGGCCGCCGGGTAGGCCGGGCCGGGTTTGGCGGTTCCGGAGGCGTCGGTCGGGGCGGTGTCGGGTGCGGCCGGGGCGACGATCAGCGCGCCCTTGCCGCGCGCCGCGCGGACCGCGGCGGCCAGCGCGTCGGTGCCGTTCGGCAGCGCCACCCCGATCGAGATGATCCGCGCGCCGCGGTCGGCGGCCGTGGTGATGCCCTGGGCCAGCAGCTCCGCCGAGGGGGTTCCGGCCTCGTTGGTGACCGAGACGGCGAGGATCCGGGCGCGCGGCGCGAGGCCGGCGAAGCCCGCGCCTTCGCGCTGGTCGGCGGCGATCAGCCCGGCCAGGAAGGTGCCGTGGCCGACGCAGTCCTGGGCGGGGTCGGGGCCGCCGGGCAGCGGGGCCGGGTCGAGCCGGCCGGCCAGCAGGCCGCCGCCGTCCTTGACGCCGGAGCCGAGGACGGCGACGGTGACGCCCTCGCCGCGGCTGAGCGGCCAGACCCGGTCGGGCCGCAGGAAGGTCTGCGGCCAGGGGGTGAGCTGGGTGCCCTTGCCGGACGGCGGCAGGCAGCCGGCCGGCCGCCCGCTCGCGTCGCGCCGCTGCTGGCTGACGCCGGGCAGGGCGTCGGGGCCGGCGGGCGCGGCGGTGGTGCCGGGCGCGACGGGCACGGCGGGCACCGCGGGCCCGTCGGCGGCCGCCGTGCCCGCCACCGGCAGCAGCAGCCCGGCCACGAGCGCCCCGGCCACCACCGCCCGGACGCGGGGCGCCCCGCTCATGCGAGGCTGCCGATCCGGTCGGCCGGGATGTCCTGCGGCAGCAGCAGGCTGAGCTCGTCGAGGTCCGCGACGTCCAGCCGGGACAGCCGGCCCGCCTGCCGGGTGATCATCGCCTCCAGCACCTGCCGGGCGAAGCGCCCGTTGCCGAAGGAGCGGTCGCGCGGGACGGCCTCGAACAGGGTGCCGAGCGCGGCCAGGGTCTCCGGGGCGCAGGTGTAGCCGGCGGTCTCGGCCTGCACCCGGACGATGGTGACGAGTTCCTCGTCCGCGTAGTGGTCGAAGGTGATCTCCCGGGAGAACCGGGAGGCCAGGCCGGGGTTGGAGGCGAGGAAGCCGCGCATCTCCTCCTGGTACCCGGCCACGATCACCACGACCTCGTCGCGGTGGTCCTCCATCAGCTTCATCAGGGTGTCCACGGCCTCCTGCCCGAAGTCCCCGCCGGAGCCGTTGCGGGGCGTCAGGGTGTACGCCTCGTCGATGAACAGCACACCGCCGCGGGCGCGTTCGAAGGCGTCCCGGGTGAGCTGGGCGGTGTGGCCGATGTAGCGGCCGACCAGGTCGGCGCGGGCGGTCTCGATCAGCTGGCCGGAGGGCAGCACGTCGAGTTCGGCGAGGAGTTGGCCGTAGAGCCGGGCGACGGTGGTCTTGCCGGTGCCGGGCGGGCCCGAGAAGACCAGGTGGTGGCTGATGGTGGCGGCGGGCAGCCCGGCCTCGATCCGGCGCCGGGTCTGCCGGGTCAGGTTGACCAGGTCCTCGACCTGTTCCTTGGCGGCGGCGAGGCCGACCATGGCGCGCAGCCGGTCGAGCAGGCCGGGTTCCTCGGACGTCGCCTCCCCGGCGGCGGCCGCGGCGGCCTGCTCGCCGACGTCGGTGGGCAGCAGCCGGGTGAGCGCCTCGTTGTCGAAGTGCTCCAGTTCGGCGAGCCGCGAGGCCTGCCGGTCGACCATCTCCTCGAACACCTTGCGGGCGGCCCGGCCGTTGCCGAAGTCGGCGCCCTTGGGCATCCGGTCGAAGTGCGCGGCGAGCGCCTCCCTGGTGCCCTCGGCGAGTTCGTAGCCGTGTCCGGCGGCGGCGTGCTCGACGATCGTGGTGAGCTCCTCGTCGCTGTAGTTCCGGAACTCGACGGTGCGGCTGAACCGGGAGGCCAGGCCCGGGTTGGAGGCCAGGAACTCGCGGATCTCGGCCTCGTACCCGGCGACGATCACCACCAGGTCGTCGCGGTGGTCCTCCATCAGCTTGACCAGGGTGTCGATGGCCTCGCGGCCGAAGTCGGGGCCGGTGCCGCCGGAGCCGGCCGAGAGGGTGTACGCCTCGTCGATGAACAGCACCCCGCCGAGCGCCTCCTTGACCACCTCGGTGGTCTTCAGGGCCGTCCCGCCGATGATCGAGGCGACCAGGTCGGCCCGTGCGACCTCGACCAGGTGGCCGCTGCGCAGCACGCCGAGCTCGGCGAGGA
This sequence comes from Kitasatospora sp. NPDC058444, assembly GCF_042721415.1. Classification (NCBI taxonomy): domain Bacteria; kingdom Bacillati; phylum Actinomycetota; class Actinomycetes; order Kitasatosporales; family Streptomycetaceae; genus Kitasatospora; species Kitasatospora sp. NPDC058444. The sequence continues at coordinate 90,648 of NZ_JBHXLL010000010.1, forward strand.
TCGCGCCGTAGAGCCGGGCGACGGTGGTCTTTCCGGTGCCGGGCGGGCCGGCGAAGACGAGGTGCCGGCTCATCGGCAGGGCGGGCAGTCCGGCCTGCTCGCGGCGGCGGGCCAGCTTGTTGAGGTTGACCAGGGTGGCGACCTGCTCCTTGACGCCCTGCAGCCCGACCAGGGTCTGGAGGACGGCCTGCGGGCCCTGCGGGGCGGCCGGGGCGGGGGCCGCGGCCCCTTCGGCCGGGGCGTCCGTGCCGTCGGCGGAGGAGTCGGCACCGGGCTCGGCGGCGGCGACGGCCGCCGTGCCGTGGGCGTCCGGGGCCCGGTTGTCCCGGCTGTCGAGGTTCTCCACGGCGAGGCGGTCGGTCGGCTCGGTCTGCCGCAGCCCGGCGCCCTGGTTCTCGGCCGCCGTGCAGTCGGTGAGCCGCACGGGCTCCACGGACTCGGAGCGCAGCCCGTCCACGGTGTTGTCGCTGAGCTGGCAGCCGGTCAGGGTGGCGCGGGCGCCGGAGCACAGGTGCAGGCCGTGCCGCCGGTTGGTCCGCAGCCGGGTGCGGGTGGCGGTCAGTTCGCCGCCGTGCTCGACCTCCGCGCCGTCCAGGGCGTTGTCGGCGGACTCGACGTCGCGCAGGGTGGCGACACCCTCGGCGCCGACCGAGATCCCGCAGGATCCGCTGCCGCGCACCAGGCTGGCGCCGAGGTAGGTGTTGGCTCCGTCGGCGATCCGCACCCCGTGCCCGCCGGCGTCGACGACGGTGACGTCCTCCAGCCGGCCGCGCCCGTCGCGCAGCGCCTCGATCCCGTGGCCGCCGGCGGCGGTGACGGTGCTGCGGCGCAGCAGCGGGTTGGCGCCGTCGCGCACCACGACGCCGACGCCGGCCGCGTCGCGGACCTCCAGGCGGTCGAACTCGGCGGCGCTCTCCCCGGTGAGTTCGACGCCGTCCGTCCCGGCGTCGCGCACCACGGCCCGCACCAGGCTCGGCCCGGCCGACTCGCCGACGTGGATGCCGGCCAGGGCGGGGGCGGTGACCTCGCAGTCCTCCAGGGTGCCCCGGGCCCGGCCGGCGATGTGCAGGCCGTGGCCCTGGGGGCGGACGGCGCGGCAGCGGCGCAGCAGCGGGTCGGTGCCGTTGGTGAGGACGTAGCCGTGGGAGCGCACGGCGGTGACGGTGCAGTCCTCCAGCACGACCCGGGCGGTGGAGCCGACGAAGACGCCGAGCGCGGCGTCGCGGATCTCGGTGCGCAGCAGCCGGGTGGTGCTCTGCTCCTCCAGGGCGACGGCGGGCTTGTCGGTGGTGGAGATCTCGCAGTCCTCGACGACGCCGCGCGCCTCGCCGTTGGCGCACAGGCCGTTGCCGCGCGCGTCGCGCAGCACGCAGCGCCGCACGGTCGGGTTGGCCCGCTCGCCGATGACCACGGCCGAGGTGCCCAGGTGTTCGATGACGCTGTCCTCGATCACGCTGGTGCCGGTGGAGGTCTCCACCAGACCGGCGCCGGCCGGGTTGGTGACCCGGCTGCCGCGCATGGCGAGTTCGCCCTGCTGGCGGGTGAGCACGGCGGTCCACGCGTTGCCGATCACCTCGCAGTCCTGCATGGCGAGTTGGCCGCGCGGGACGTCAACGGCGGGCAGGTCGTCGTCCTGCCCCTGGAGCACCAGGCCGGTGAGCTGGACGGCCTCGGTCAGCACCTGGACCACCGAACCGCGCCGGGGGCTGATCCGCACGCTGCCCCGGACGTCCTCGGCGGTGATGCTCACCACCTTGGTGAGCACCAGGTTCTCGTCGTACCGGCCGGGGCGGACCGAGATCACCGCGCCGCTGCGGGCAGCCTGGAGGGCTTCGCCGATCGTGCGGTAGGAGCCGGGCTCCCGCTGCTCCGCGCAGACCGTCAGCACCGGGCGCGACATGCCTGGGGTTCCCTTCGTCGTGGGGCGTTGCGGCCCGGTGGTTCGGTGGTTCGGGGTTTCGGTGGTTCGGTGCTTCAGAGGGATCGGGGCGGGTCAGACCGTGCAGGTGGCACGGACGGCGCCGGCGGCGTGGTGGGCGAACGTCTCGGTACTGCCCGACCAGTCCAGGCCGCGGCTGTGCAGCGTGACCGAGATCGGGCCACGGTAGGAGAACGGACCCTGGTTCACCCAACTGCCCCGGCTGGCCGTCTGGTTGATGGAGAACGAGCCGATCTGGCCGCCCCCGCTCTGCACCGTGTAGTAGCTGGGGTTGCCGCCGACCTGCTTCACGTCGCTGCTGCCCGGGATGTAGACGGACAGGGTGCAGCTGCTGGCCTTGTCCACGGTGAAGGTCCAGACCACCGAGTTGCTGTTGTCGTCCTTGTTCGCGTCGCCGGACATCGGCATCGAGGCGTACGTGCCGTTGCAGCCGTCACCGCTGTAGCCGCCCGAGTTGTTGCGCCAGCCCTTGTTGCCCTGGTCGAACCAGCCGTTGGTCTTGTACTGGCCGCCGCTCGAGCAGTACGGGCCGGCGATCACGGTGACCGGTGCAGGCGGCTTGGCGGCGGCCGGGGGCGGCGCGGGCTGGTTCGGCGCCGGCTGGTTCGGGGCCGGCTTGTTGGGCGCGGGCTGGTTCGGCGCGGGCTGGTTGGGGGCCGGGTTGGCGCCGCCGGAGCCGCCCGACCCGCCCGAGGCGGAGCCCGATCCGCCCTGGGAGTGGTCCGCCCCTCCGGCCGAACCACCGCCGCCCCCACCGGGGTTGGCCACACCACCGGGCCGTGCGGCGGCACCCGCACCGGCGCCGCCGGTGCCGCCGGCGCCGTTCGGGGCCGCGGCCGCCTGGTCGCCCGGAGCCGGTGAGGCCGAACCGTCGAGCGGCGGGACCACCGCTCCCGGCTGCCCGTCGGGCGTGGGGTTCGCCGGATCGATGCTGCCGCCGTGCTGGTCGAAGCCGGGGACGTAGCCGTTGCCGCCGTCCCCGCCGCCCTGCCCGTAGCCGGGCGGGGCGTCGGCCTGGGCGGGCCCGTGCTTGGGGTCGTTGCCGCCGAGCTGGGTCACCACCACGGAGGTGCCGACCAGCACCAGGCCGACGGCGACGGCCGCGGCGATCATCGGACGGGAGACCCGGCCGGGGCGCGGCCCGGGGTCCGCGGCACTCTCGCCGGCCGGGTCGGAGGCCGCGCCGGCGGCGAGCGCCACCGCCTCGGGCGCCGCGGGGGCCGCCGCCGCGGTGACGGGGGACGGCAGCACCGCCGGCCCGTAGCCGGTCCCGCCCTCGGGCTCAGGCTCGGACTCGGGATCGGGCTCGGACTCGGCCTTCGGTTCGGTCCGCGCCCCGCCCGTCACGCCGCCGGTGGCCCCGGCAGCCGATGGCGCCGGCGCCGGGAGCACCGCCGTCGCGGCGCTCGCGGGCTCCTCCGCCGGCGCCGCCTGCACACCCGGGTCCGCCTCGGCCGCCAACGCCCAGTTCACCGCCGGGAGACGGAAGCCGCCCACCCTCCGCTCCGGCTCGCCGCGCTGCTCCTCGCCCACCATGCATCCCCTGCGCTCGACGACACTCCTGTGGGGAGCTACGGCCCGCGTGGCCGAACCGGTTCAGCCGGATCGGCGCGCTTCAGTCCCCGACCGTCCAGACCGGCTCGGCGGCCGCCTCCGGCGGGGTCAGCACGAAGGCCACGGCCTGCTCCAGCACCGCCGCCGAGGGCTCCGCCCACGGCTCGTCGAGCTGCTCGCGCACGTGCGCGAGCAGCTCGGGGTCGGGCGCCAGCCCGTACTCCTCCAGGTAGTACGTGACGGTGTCGGTCCAGATCCACCGGCCGTCGGTGCGAAAGCCCATCGGCACGACGCCGCGCCGCGCCGGGTCGACCACGTCGTCCATCAGCATCGGCGTCAGCAGCACCGTCGCCCCGGCCCGCAGGTAGCGGGCGACGGCCTCGCGCCCCGCCCCCGCCGCCAGCCGCGGCCGGTCCGGCGCGAACCCGGGCCCGGTCACCGGATCCACCGCGTCGAACACCGCCGCCAGCCGGAACCCGCCCCGCACCGTCTCGCCCATCCCCGTACTCCTCCCGCCGACCACCACATCCCTACGTCCCGTCCGACGGCCCACCGGTGGAGCGGGGTTCACCGGGGCACCCGCGCCGCGCCTGTCGGTGGTCACTGGGAGGATCACCGCACAGTGACGCGAGGAGACCGCCATGGGAGCTTGGGGCACCGGCCCGTTCGACAACGACACGGCGATGGACTTCGCCGACGCCCTGGACGAGGCGGCCGAGGGCGAGCGGGAAACCCTGGTCCGAACGGCGCTGATCCGCACCGTCCCGGCCCGGGGCCCGCTCGAGTACCTCGAGTACCTCGACGGAACGGAGGCCGTCGCCGCCGCGGCCCTCGTCGCCGCCCAGTGCCCGGGCGACGCGCCGATCGACCCCGGCTACCGGCCCGGCCAGGCCCTTCCGGCCTTCACCACCGACCTGCGGTCACTCGCCGTCGAGGCACTCGACCGTGTGGTCGCCGAGTCGTCCGAACTCGCCGAGCTCTGGGACGAGGCGCCCGGCGGCACGAAGTGGCGGCAGGACGTCAGGCGCCTTCGCACCGTGCTCGCGCCCGACCCCGAGCCGCAGGACGCGCTGTTCGACCTCTAGGCTCCGTCGTCCCGACGGTCACAGGGTGCCGGTGCCGAGGGCCAGCACGTAGCGGGAGGGGTCGGCGGGGCGGACGCGGGCGGCGGGGGCGACGGCGTCACGGCGGGCGAGCCAGGTGCGCAGCCGGTCGGGGCCCGGGCGGACGCCGCCGAGCTCGTGGAGCAGCACCCGGGCCGGACGGCCCTCCTCCGGGGCGGCCGGCTCGACGTCGACCACCTCGAACTCCGCGCCGGGGGCGAAGATCACCGTCGGCTGGTCGCCCGGATCGCCGAAGGCCGAACTGCGGCGGCCACCGACGGACCAGATGGCGAACTCGATCCCGACGTCCTCCCCCAGATCCGCTCCGGGCGCCGCCAGACCGGTCACCGGGGCGCGCTCGGTCAGCACCGTGCCCGGGGTGTACGCGGCGAGGTCGCAGTCCTGCGCCGGGCCCGCGACCAGCACGCCGCCGTAGTGGCTGGGCAGCCGCCGCAGGCCGGCGGCCAGGCAGCGCAGGTACGGGCCGTAGGCGCCGGGCGCGCCGGACCGGGCCGCCGCGAGGAGTTCGGCGCGCGGGGCCAGCGGGCCGCAGTCGCCGTGCTGCAGCAGGACGGCGACCAGCTCGGGCGCCGGGTCGCCGTCCTCGGCCCGGGCGCGCAGGGCGGGCAGTCGGGTGGCGACGTCCTCGGCCCGCCGGGCCAGGCGCTGGTAGGCGGGGCCGAGCCGGGCGACCAGGGCCGCGCCGTCCTCGGCGGGGGTGGCGGGTCCCGCCGGTGCGAGCTCCGACGCCGGGGGCGGGGGCATGGGCAGGGACAGGGGCGGAGGCGTCACGACGGGCACCACGGGCTCGGGCTCCGGCTCAAACTCGGGCTCGGGCTCCGGCTCGGGCTCGGGATCGGGCTCCGGCTCGGGCTCCGGATCGGGCTCCGGAACCGGTTCGGGCTCGACGGGTGGTGTCCCGGTGACCGGTTCCTCCGCCTCGGTCTCCTCCACCACGACCTCAGGGGCAAAACTTGGCCCCTTGACGACCTCCTCAGGAGACTCCGCCACGAGCGATCCGCCCGAGGTCGACACCGTGGCCGCGGGCTCCGGAGCCGTCGCCGGCTCAGGATCGGGCGCAACCACCGGCTCCGGCTCCGCCTCGACCGTGACCTCGCCCACTGCCGCGCCCGCCGCCGCGGCCTCGGCCCGCGCTGACGGCTCGGGAGCGACCGTCTCCGGAACGACCATCTCCGCCCCGATCCAGTCCAGCCCGTACAGCCGCGCGCAGAACCGCCCCACCGCCGCCGACCCCACGTCCAGCGCCCCGGCCACCGCCAGCGCGAGCCGCACCGGCCCGGTCGGGAGCGAGCCCAGGACCGCGCCGAGGTGGTCCCAGACCGTCTCCGGCACCGGCCGGCCCGGTGTGCCGACGACCAGCACCGGCCGCGCCGGATCCGGCCGGCGCAGCCGGGGGCCGCGGTCCGCGGTGACGGCCGGACGCAGCCACAGGCCGGCCGCCACCGCCTCCAACTCCCAGCCGGGGAAGGCCGGGTAGCGGGCCGTCCCGGGCGCCGGGGGCAGGTCGGGGCGGGTGCGCCAGCCGACGGCGGTGACGGTGCGCTCGCTCGGGCGGGCGACCAGCTCGGTGAGGTACGGCTCCCAGCCCTCGCCGCCGTCCGCCGCCACGTGGACGGTCCGCGGGCCGGCCCCGGCCGCCCCGGCCGTGCCCACCGGCACGCCGATCGCCGCCCGCACCTCCTGCCCGAGCGAGGCCGCCAGCACGGCCGCCAGTTCGATGAGTTCGACCGGGGCGGCCCACGGCGCGCTCAGCACGAGGCACTCCACCCGCCCGGTCGTCTCCTGCAACAGCACCGCCGCGTTGGCCAGTTGGACACCGCTGGGCAGCGGTGCGGCCGGATCGCCGAGGATCAGCAGCAGCCCGTCCGGCGGTGCCGCGGCCCGGTCCAGCACGGCGGGGCCGACCTGCCCCACCGCCGCCTCGGTGACCCGGAACACCCCGCCGGCCAGCGGGGTGAGGGTCGCGGCGGCGGGCCAGCGCCCGCCGAGCGGCTCCGCTCCCCCGCCGGGCCGGCAGCGCCACCACGTGCCGTCGACCGCCGGCAGGGTGCCGTCCGGCTCGACGCTGACCACCGCGTCCGGCGCGACGACCGTCAACCCGCAGCGCCGGGCCAGCAGTTCGGCGGGCCGACGGCCGTCCGGGCCGAGCGCCGCCAGCCCGGAGGCGGCCAGCACCAGCACGTCGGCGCCGCGCTCGCGCGCGGCCCGGGCGAGCTCGTCCAGCGAGGCGAGCAGCACGGGCGCCGCGTCCGCGGCGGCGGCGAGCAGCAGCAGTGCCCGCGGCTCGGTCGGCACCGGCGCCAGCGCCTCGGCCAGCCCGTCCGCCTCCGCGCCGGGCGGGGCGATCACGTAGTGCGGGCCGAGCGCCCGCAGGGTCGAAGCCGCCGTCACGCCCGGGGCGCCCGGGGCGCTCGCCACACCCATCACTCCTCCTCCGCCAGGAAGCCGGTCTGCACCTGTACCGTCCGCCGCCGGGTGATGTACAGGCCGCGGCCCGCCGGGAACTGGCGGGGCTTGAGGTTGCCGAACAGGTAGCCCTCGGAGGGCGGGCAGGACATCAGCAGGGTGGGCGAGTTGACCTCCTGGAGCTTGCGGATCAGCGGGTCGCCGAGCGATCGGCCGATGCCGTTGGCGCCCCGGGCGACGACCAGGTGGAGGCCGATCTCGGCGCCCTGGGAGAGGTCCTCCAGCACGGCGGCGAAGGGGTGCGCCCCGCTGCCGGAGCCGACCAGGTCGTAGTCGTCGACGAGGACGAAGAGCTCGGGGCCGGTCCACCAGTCGCGCAGCTTCAGCCGGGCGGGGGTGATGTCGGCGGGCGGGATACGGTTCTTCATCGCCCGGGACGCGCCGTCCACGATCTGGCGGAGCTTGTCGACGGCCACCGCGTAGCCGAGCCGGTACTCCTCCGGCACCGCGTCGTACAGGCCGCGCCGGTAGTCGACGAGCATGATCCGCGCCTCGGCCGGGGTGTAGGCGGTGGTGATGGCCTTGATCATCAGGCGCAGCAGGTTGGTCTTGCCGGCTTCGCTGTCGCCGACGACGAGCAGGTGCGGGTTCTCCTCGAAGTCGTGCCAGAGCGGCGAGACCTCGGTCTCCTCCAGGCCGATCGGCACCCGCAGCCGGCCTTCCGGGGCGGGCAGCCGGGCCGCGTCCAGGGTGAGCGGGAGCATCCGGACCTCGGGGGCGCGCGGCCCGGTCCAGTGCGCGGCGACCGCGTCGACCAGGTCGGCGACGCCCTCGCCGAGGTCGTCGGTGTCCCCGGAGCCGTCGATCCGGGGCAGCGCGGTGAGGAAGTGCAGCTGCTCGTCGGTGAGGCCGCGGCCGGGCAGCTTGGGCACCTTGGCGGCGGCCCGCATGTTGATCACGGAGTCGACGGAGTCGCCGAGGCGCAGCTCGAAGCGGGTCTGCAGCTGGTCGCGCAGGCCACTGCTGACCTCGCCCCAGCGGGTGGTGGCGATGACCAGGTGGACGCCGTAGTTGAGGCCGCGCTGGGACATCAGGGTCAGCAGCTGGACGAGGTCGTTGAACTCCTGGCGCAGGGTGTTCCAGCCGTCGATCACCAGGAAGACGTCGCCGTGCGCCTCGTCGGGCAGCCCGCCCGCGGCCCGGCGGCGGCGGAAGGCCGCGACGGAGTCGATGCCGAGCTCGGCGAAGTACTGCTCCCGGCGGGCGATGATCCCGTTGACCTCGGCCACCGTGCGCAGCACCCGCTCGCCGTCGTGCCGGCCGGTGACCCCGCCGACGTGCGGCAGGCCGCGCAGCGAGGACAGCGTGCCGCCGCCGAAGTCCAGGCAGTAGAACTGGACTTCGCGCGGGGTGTGGGTGAGCGCCAGGCCGGTGATCAGGGTGCGCAGCAGGGTGCTCTTGCCGCTCTGCGGGGCGCCGGCGATGCCGACGTGGCCGCCGGCGCCGGAGAGGTCGGCGGTGAGCAGGTCGCGCAGCTGGTGGAAGGGGCGGTCGACCACGCCGACCGGCAGGCCCAGGGCGCCGTGGCGGGCGTCGTCCTCGGTGGTGAGGCCGCGCTCGGGGTGCGGGACGAGCGGCGGCAGCAACTCGTCGAGGGTGGGCGGGACGTCCAGCGGCGGCAGCCAGACCCGGTGCGCGGGCGGGCCGGCGTCGCGCAGCCGGCCGGCCGCGACCTCCAGCAGCGAACCGGTCGCGGCCTGCTCCTCCTCCGGCTCGGCCTCCGCCGCCGGCCGCTGCCGGGGCATCACGTAGTCGGTGCCGTACGCGACGACCTGCCCGGCGATGGCGGCCTGCTGGGCGGCGCGGCGCTTGGGGCGGTACGGGCCGGAGACGTAGGCGGCCTTGAACCGGGTGAGGGTGGAGATGTCGCTGCGCAGGAAGCCGTTGCCGGGCTGGGAGGGCAGCTGGTAGGCGTCCGGGACGCCGAGCACGCCGCGGCTCTCCATGGCGGAGAAGGTGCGCAGGCCGATCCGGTAGGACAGGTGGGACTCCAGCGCGCTCATCCGGCCCTCGTCGAGCCGCTGCGAGGCCAGCAGCAGGTGCACGCCGAGCGAGCGGCCGAGCCGGCCGATCATCACGAACAGCTCCATGAAGTCCCGGTGCGCGGACAGCAGTTCGCTGAACTCGTCGACCACCACGAACAGCGTGGGCAGCGGGCGCAGCGCGGTGCCGGCGGCGCGCGCGGTCTCGTAGTCCAGCAGCGAGGCGTAGCCGGCCTCGCGCAGCACCTCCTGGCGGCGGACGAGTTCGCCGTGCAGGGCGTCGCGCATCCGGTCGACCAGGGAGGCCTCGTCGGCCAGGTTGGTGATCACGGCGGAGGTGTGCGGCAGGGCGTCCAGGCCGAGGAAGGTCGCGCCGCCCTTGAAGTCGACCAGGACGAAGTTGAGCACCTCGGAGGAGTGGGTGACGGCGAGCGCCAGCACCAGGGTGCGCAGCAGCTCGGACTTGCCGGAGCCGGTGGCGCCGATCAGCATGCCGTGCGGGCCCATGCCGCCCTGGGCGGACTCCTTGAGGTCCAGGTCGACGGGCCGGCCGTCCGGGCCGAGGCCGAGCGGCACGCGCAGCCGCTGCGGGATGCCGCGCTGGGCCCAGAGCGCCTCGACGTCGTGGGCGTGCAGGTCGGGGATGCCGAGCAGGGCGGTGAGGTCGAAGTCGGTGGCGAGCGGCTCGGCGGCGTCGACGCCGTCGGCGATCCGGTAGCGGGCGAGCCGAGCGGCCAGGCGGGTCGTCGCGGACAGGCCGAGCGCGTCGGGCCGGCCGAGCTCGGTGACGACGTCCTTGCGGTTGCGGTCGGCGCCGACCATGGCGAGCCGGCCGTCCTCGATCCGCAGCCGCAGGGTGGTGCGGGCCGGGCGCCACTCCAGGGAGTCGGCGAGGTCGATCAGGACGGCGTTGCGGTAGCCGGTCAGCGCGGCGCGGCTGCCGGTGTGCGCGCCGGGGCCGTCCAGGACCAGGACGGTGAACGGCTCGTCCCGGTCCGGTACGGCGTCCGGCTCGTAGCCGGGGCGGCCGGTGAACTCCTCGCCGAGCAGCTGCTCGACCTCGCCGAGGCTCCCGGCGACCAGCCGGACCGGGCCGGCGCCGTCGGTGTCGGTCGGGTGCAGGGCGTGCGGCAGCCACTTGGCCCACTCCCACGCGGCCCGCCGCTCGGTGTCGGTGACCACGGCGACGCGCAGCTCGTCCGGGCCGTGCACCACGGCGAGCTGGGCCAGGACCGCCCGTACCAGCGCGCGGGCCGCCTCGGGGTCGTCGGAGCGCAGCAGCAGGTGGGCGAAGCCGCGCAGGTGGATCGCCATCGGCTGGTCGGCGAGCGTGCCGTAGGCGTGGATGAAGCGGCGCAGCGCGTGGGCGCAGAGCGGCTCCAGGTCCTCGACCGGCTTGGTGGCCAGCGGCGCGAGCGGGGTGGCCAGGCGCTGGGCACCGAGCGCGATCCGGACGTCGCTGAAGTCGGGGTGGGCGGCCCGCCGCTCCCACAGCCGGGTGGTGCCGACCAGCGCGCCCAGCTCGGTCGGCTCCGGGTGCCGCCAGGCCAGGGCCCGGCGCTGGGCGTCGATCGAGCGGCGCACCTGACGGCGCATCTGGGAGAGGTAGCGCAGGTAGTCGCGGCGCTCGGCGCGCAGCTGCTGCTTGCGGTCGCTGGAGCCGCGGATCAGCTGGGTGACCAGCATCCCGGCGGCGGACAGCGCCATCATGCCCATCGCGACGTAGCTGAGCATGCCGCCGCCCTCGCCCCCGCCCGGGTGCAGGAACATGAACACCATCGACAGCGAGCCGAGCGCCATCGGCGCCATGCTGATCACGCCGGCCATGCCGCTCTGCTTCTCCGGCAGGCCCGGTGGTTCCTGGAGCTGGATCTCACCGTCCGGCATCTCGGGCCCCGGACGCCGGGGCGTCCGTTTGATCAGCTCCACGCTCACTCAGGGCTCCTTCTCGCCGCGGCCGTTCCCTCTGGCTGACGGACGGCGCGGCACCGGAGGTTCAGCGGCACGGGTTCGACCGGCACGGGTTCGACCGGCGCACCGGCCGGCCCCCCGCACGCCGGTTGAACGCGGCGCGCCGGGCAGGCCGTTCATCCGGGCGGAGAAACGCACCACCCCACCGAACCGGAGGACCGGCGTGAGCAGCAGTGTCGTGGCAGGACTGTGCCGATTGAGGTTCCACGCGCCGGGGACGGCCTTCGAACTGGCCGTCCCCGCCGACGTGCCCCTGGCCGACCTGCTGCCCGCCGTCCTCGGGCACGCCGGCCCCGAGCTCGCCGAGGAGGGCCTGGAGCACGGCGGCTGGGTGCTCCAGCGGCTCGGCGAGGAACCCCTGGACGAGGAGCGCACCGCCGAGGCGCTCGGCCTGCACGACGGCGACGCGCTGTACCTGCGGGCCCGTCACGAGGCCCTGCCGACCGTGCACTTCGACGATCTGGTGGACGGCGTCGCCACCGGCATGCACGAGCGCGGCGACACCTGGCGCCCGGCCCTCACCCGCGTCCTCGCCGTGGCCCTCGCCGTGACCGCGCTGGCGGCCGGCTGGCTGCTGCTGGCCCTGCCCGGACCGGCCGCCCCGCGCCAGGCCGCCGCCGCGGCGGTCGCCGTCCTGCTGCTGCTCGGCGCGGGCAGCGCCTCCCGGGCGATGGCCGACGCGGGCGCGGGCGCCGCGCTCGGCGCCGCCGCCGTCCCGTACCTGGGACTCGCCGCCCTGCTGCTGCCGGACGGGCCGGACGGCGGCGAGCTGCTCGGCGCGCGGATCCTCGCGGCCTCCTCGGCCGGGGCCGGGGCGGCGGTGCTGGCCCTGGCGGCGGTCGGCGCGGCGGCGCCGCTCTTCCTCGGGGTGGCGCTGGTCGCGCTGCTCGGGGTGCTGTCCGGGGCGCTGGTGCTCGCCGGGCTGACGCTCGCCCAGCTGGTCGCGGTCGTCGCGGTCGCCGCCGTGCTGGTCGGCGCGTTCGTTCCCTCGCTGGCCTTCCGGCTGTCCGGGCTGCGGCTGCCCATGCTGCCGCGCAACGCGGAGGAGCTCCAGGAGAACATCGACCCGGTCCCCGCCGGCGCCGTCCTGCCCCGCGCCCTGGTCGCCGACGACTACCTGATGGCCCTGCACACCGCGATCGGCGCCGTCTGCGCCGCCTGCCTGGCCGTGCTGCCCTTCGCCGACGGCTGGGCCGGCCCGGCCGAGGCCGGCGCCCTCAGCCTGCTGCTCCTGCTGCACGGCCGGGCCGTCGGCAGCATCCGCCAGCGCCTGGCGATCCTGCTGCCCGGCGTCCTCGGCGGCCTCGTCCTGCTCGCCCGCGCCACCACCGGCGCCACCACCACCGACCGGCTGCTCCTGCTCGCCGCCCTGCTGACGCTCACCGCCGCCCTCCTGGTCGCCGCCTGGACCGTCCCCGGCCGCCGTCTGCTCCCGTACTGGGGCCGCATCGCCGACATCCTGCACACCCTCTGCGCCCTCTCCCTGCTGCCCCTGGCCCTCCAGGCCTGCGGCGTCTACCACACCCTGCGCGGCCTCGGCGGCTGAGCCGCCCCGCACCGCGCGCGCCGCCACCACAGGCCCCGGCCGGAACATCCGGCCGGGGCCCGTCCGCGTCACTCCGCTACGGGCGGTTGCTCGTTGTACACCGCCCAGCAACGGCCGTAGTAGCGGCGGAGCCGCTCGAGTACCGCGTGCCGGCGCACCGGGTCCGTCGGCAACACCAGCTCGGGCCGCTTCAGGCTCCTGGCCTGCTTGTTGAGCTCCTCGAGGAACTTGAGGACCGTGTTCTCCGGGATACGGGTGAGGTCGTCAGGATGCTCCATGAAGTCCACCACCCGGTTGTCGTCCATCCAGGCGATCCCGGGGACGGCCGACAGCGGTGCCGGCTCTCCGAGCTCCGGATGCTCCATGAAGTCCACCACCCGGTTGTCGCCCGTCCTGGCGATCCCGGGGACGGCCGACAGGGGGGCCGGCTCTCCGAGCTCCCGGCACTGCCGCAGCGCGGCCGCTTCGAGCTCCCTCTGCCGCCCCCGCGCGGCGTCCCACATCTCGTTCACCAGCACCTTCGAGGCATCGTCGAGCCTCTTGGCGAAACTGTGGAGCTCGTTCAGGTACGGCAGTGTCCGGTCGGCCAGCTCCAGTCCGGTCATGGATCCGATCGGCTTCATCCGCCCGAGGGCCTCGGCCACACTGGCTCCGTCGAGCGGGTGGGACGGGTGCGCGATGTCCATGGGTTCGTGGTGGTCGCCGAGGTAGAAGTCGATCGCGTGGCGGATCACCGCCCGGTCCGTGGGGGCGAACTCGCCGGGGAAGGCCCCGCCCCCGAGCTCCGTGTCCCGGTCCCTCGGGTGGGTGAGGAACGCCCGGCCGTAGAGGCGCCCGCAGGCGTCCTCGAACCTCAGCCCGCGGGTCCACCCCTTGGACTGCGCGACCTTCGGCAGCGCGTCCCCCTCGTTGCGGTGCGGGCTGACGTCGATGGACACCACCTTGATGCCGGCGAACGCCAGCTGGTCGATGATCCCGCTGCGCATCCCCACCGCGCCGACGACGTCGAACTCCCGCTGGAGGTACCGCAGGAGGCCGAGTTCCTTGCGCCGGTTCCCGACCGACGGCCACTCCCAGTAGTTCCGCAGGTTGGGGCCCTCCCAGTTCGCCGGCTCCTCGCCCATCAGAATGACCGAGACACCGTCCCCGAGCGCCTTGCCCACCTCGTGGATGATCTGCGACACACCCGTCTCCCCGGTGTCGAGCGCGGGCGCGTTGGCACCGGCCCGCGTGCTGTGGCCGCTGCCCCGGTAGGTGACGATGACGTACTGCTGGTCACCGTGCTCGAGACCACCGAGGCCCTGGGCGGTCAGGTCCGCCTCGAAGGCCGCTCCCTCCTCCTCGGTGTAGTGCCCGAACTCGTCGAAGAACCGTCCGTCCCACTCCTCGAACCAGTCCCGCAGGTGCTCGTCACGGAGCCGCTGCAGCCCGTCCCGCCCGCCGTCGAAGTGACCGTCGAGGGCTTCGAGGAATTCCTCGGCCACGGCTGGTTCGTCGATGTTCCGAACCGCCTCGACCAGCTTCTCGTGACGCAACAGCACCCGCAGCCGCTCCTCCGGGGGCTTCGCCCCAGCGGCAGTCCACTCCTCCACGACCCGGCGCATGCCGGACCGGCCGTCGATGAGCTCGCGGGCGGACCTGGGGGTGAAGCGGTCCGCGATGTCCTCCGACGCCTTGGTCTCGCTGCGGCCGAGGACCTCCTTCCGTGTCCTCCCGTTCGCCTGCTGGACATCGGCCTTGGGCAGTTCCTTCGCCGTCGTGTAGACGACCCGGCGGCCCTGCTTGATCAGGTCGTCGTGGAGGTTGAGCATCTTCTCGGCCTGGCCCGCCGTGCTCTCGCTGACGTTCCAGATCAGCAGGCTGTGGCCCGGGTTGGCCACCATCGCCGCACGGACGTGGTACATGTCACCGGAGTTCTCCGCCCGGATCACATAGGTCGTCCGGTGGTCGAGCCGGCTCGTCAGCTGATCCGCCGGCACGTGGTCGCCCACGGTGACCGCCCACACGTGGGCGCGCGTCAGGTCCTGGCCGGCCGGGTCCCACACCTGGCCGTCGTCGACGCGCTGCCACGTGAGCCCGTTCGCCGGGGCGCCCTCGGTCCTCTCGACGGTCAGCACGACGTCCGTACGGTCCGGGCGGGTGATCACGACCGTGGCCACCCGACCCGTCGTCGACGGAGGCATCGTTTCGAGAGTCCGCTGGAGGTTCCGCCGCACCTCCTCCAGCGCCGTGTGGCCGGTGCCGTAGTCGTACAGCAGCGGGTCGATCCGCCGGGCCGTGGCCGGGCCGCCGCCCTCCGCGGCCAGCCGCTGTTGCTCCCGGTAGCCGATCGGGATGTCGACTCTCGTCACATGGCCCGCGATCAACTGCCGGGCCGTGTTGCGCTGTTCGCTCCAACCGGCCTCCTGCTGGACCGGGGCCTGGTGCGCGGTGTTCGGCTCCGGCTGGTCCAGTACCAGCCGCACCGGGGCGGGCTGGTCCGGGTCGATCGGGTCGTCCTCGGTGGCGTGGGGCACGCGTTCCTGGCCCTCGTGGAGGAGTTCCTGGCCGAGCGGGGTGGTGTGGACCTCGTCGTTCTCGACGTGCAGGCGCAGCCAGTCGCCGGGGCCGTCGACCAGGGGGCGACCGTCGGCGGTGAAGCCGACGTTGCGGGCCACGACGGCGCGCGGGTCGTCGCCGCCGGTGAGGTAGACGGATCCGTTGCCGGCGTAGGCCGTCACCTCGGTGAGGCGGGCCAGGTTCTCGCTGAGCGGCTGCCCGCCGAGGGCGGCCTCGGCCTGGCGGGCGGCGAGCTGCTCGTGCAGGGCCTTCACGGTCCGGCCCGCGAAGGAGCCGGCGCCGCCGACCGCGCTGTTGCAGGACAGGAACCGCAGCGGCTCGCCCTGCCACTGGCCGCCCTCGGCGAGCCGCAGCAGCGCCCCCGCGAACTGCTCCGGGGTCACCTCCTCGCCCTGCAGGAGCGGGGCGCCGTCCTCCGGCCGACCGTGGAAGACCATGGTGAAGTACGGGTCGTCGTGCGGGAGCGCGCGCAGTGCCTCCACCAGGTCGTGGTAGGCGGGTGTGGCGCGTTCATCCGGGTCGGCCAGCAGGTGCACCCGGTCTCCGGCACCCGCCAGCGGGGTGGCGAGCAGGTCGGCGACGGCGTCGGAGACGGAGTTGCGATGGGTCGTCTCGCCTTCGGGGTGCAGGGCGGTGAAGAGCACCCGCTGGTGGCCGGCCGAGGTCAGTTCGGTGGTCTCGCCGATCGGCACCTCCATCTCGATCGGGACGAGGCCCTTCTCGGTGAGGGTGCGGTCGCCGTCGCGGAAGGTGACCTCGACCTCGGCGTAGCCGGTGTAGCGGGCGGTCGGTTCGGGGAACTTGGCCCCGGCGACGATCTTGCCGGAGGCCCCGGTGGACGGCCCCTCGCGCCACCGCTTGCCGCCTCCGACGGTGAGCAGGCCGGTGAGGTCGACGCCGCCGTCCAGTCCGGCCTTGGCCCCGCCCTGGACCTGGAGGTTCCACTGGCCCCAGTCCAGTCGGGTGTGCCGTCCGCCGCCGGCGCTGTCGTTGGCGGGGCTGATCGCGGCGGCCGTGTTGTCGCGCTGGTACTCCAGTTGGACGATCGAGACGGTGGCCGTCACGTCGGCGTCGTCGACGAGGAAGCGCTTGCCGACCGACGGGGTGGTGATGCCCCGGCCGCCCGGTGCCATGACGTCGCGGTCCGGCCCGTCCTCGAAGTGCCGGATGTCCCGTCCCCGGGAGACCGAGCCGAACAGCGCGGACAGCTGGGCGTGGCTGTGGGTGTTGCGGGCGACGGACTCCAGCCAGGACCAGGTGCCCTTCTTGAAGAAGCGCGGCCCGAACACGGTGAGCAGGTCCCGCACGCCGGAGGTGTCGTCGATCCAGCGCAGGATCCCGACGTCCCGCACGCCCTCCCGGAACAGGGACTCGGGCGGCCTGCGCAGCACCTGCGTGCCGACCTCCTCGGGCGGGCGCAGTGACGGGAACCCGGTCTTCGGGGCACCGTAGCGCGACGGCACGACGGCCTCGTCGCGGCCGGTCTCCATCAGCACGTCGGCGTGGACGGTGGCCTCGACGAGCGTGCGCCGGTAGCGGCCGAGGCCGGTCAGCCGGTCGCCGATCCGGGTGAGGCTCCGGTTGACCTTGCCGAGCACCGACCGGTCGTCGTCCGAGGGCCGGGGCACGCGGTCGGGGCGGATGGCGTCGGCCGGGTGCAGCAGGACGACCGGCTCGTGCTCGAAGCGGATCTTCAGCACCACCGCGGCCTGGTGGGCCACCGCGGCCACCTTGCTCTTGATCGCGGTGCCGCTGCTGCTGGAGTCGTTGCCGTGCTCCAGCCGGTCCACGCCCTTGGCGTAGGTGAAGGTGGGGCCGCCCACCGGTCCGACCCCGGTGCCCGCCGGGTCGCCGGTGACGTAGAGGCCGCCGGTGAACGCGTGGCCGCTGCCGCCGCCGGTGTTGGTCCCGCCGTCGGAGCTGGTGAGCGAGGTCTGGTGGCTGTTCCCGATGTTGAACTCGACCTGCGGCGGCCGCCCGGTCGGCGTCAGCCGGACCACCTCGGCGGTGATCACCGCCGTGCTCCGGCCGTGCTCCACGACCAGCGGGTGGCCGGCCATCACCGACTTGAGGTGGATCTGCAGCCGGTCGAAGTCCAGTTTCGCGGACAGCTTCCGCGCCATGCCCGTCCAGTCCTTGCCCAGGAAGTCGGCGACGCTGTGGCCTCCGTTCCCGAACAGGGTGGCGCCCAGGCCGAGGACCAGGTCGTGCACCGTTCCGCTGCCGTCCTGGTTCAGGTGGACGGCGGTGATCACGTCGGAGGAGCCGAGCCGGTGGGTCGGCAGCATCCGCGGGACCGCCTCCCGGACCCGCAGGGGCGCGGCCACCACGGCGGAGGCCGTGACGGGAGCGGGCGGCGCGATCGCGTGGGACCGCTTGCCCGTCTCGAAGGTGACCGTGAACACGGCGTCCACGTCGGTGAGCCGGGCCGGCTCGACGCTCTTGCCCCGGCTGTTGGTGCCGCCCACCCGGTCGATCGAGATGCCCTTGACGAAGTCCCGGGTGTGCGTGTACTCGCCGGTGAGGTTGACATAGGGCAGGGTGATCCCCGCCCGGGCGCGGATCCGGAGCCGGGTGCGCAGGTCCGCGGTGGTGCCGGTGGTGGTGCGCTGCTGGCTGCCGGACTCGAACTCGAACGAGGCGAGCAGCTCCTCCCGGGGCTGCGGGCGCAGCAGGTCGCCCCCGACCACGACCGTGCCCTTCCAGCCGTCGAACTCCAGGGGCACCCGGATCCGTCCGCCCCGGCTGAGCCGGGACAGCGCGGACTTGAGGCCGTCCGCGTCGATCGACCGGGCGAGCAGTGCCTCGGTGTTCGCGGGCACCGGCCGCCCGGTGTGCGCCTGGAGCGCGTCCAGGACGGTCCGCAGCACCGCGGTGTCGCCGCGGCCGAGGCTGAGCACCACGTCGGACTGGCCGAGGCGCAGCGGCGGCGCGGCCTGCTCGTCGGCCCGCGGGGGGACGTGCGGCGGCGTGAGGGCCTGCTCGTGCAGCCCCGGCGGCACCACGAAGCCGTGCCGCTCGTTCGGGGCGATCGTGTGCGGCGCCGTGTGCACCTGCTCCAGGCTCAGCTCCGTGGTGAGCAGGACCGGCCCGAAGTCCCGGCCGTTGACCTTCAGCAGCACCTCGAACTCGGCCCGGTACAGCTCCTGCGGGCTGGGGTACTTGCCGTTGGCGTAGCCCTTGTCGGACTCGCCGCTGCGCCAGCCGTCGCGGATCCGCGACTCCAGGGAGGGGACGACGGTGCCCTGGAGGACGTCCTCGAAGGGCTTGCCCGAGGCCTTCAGCACGTTCTCGTGGGTGAACACCGTGCCCTTGCCGGCCAGTTGGAACTGGCCGCTGACGGTGTCGGAGCGCAGGTGGCGGGCCGAGTCGAAGGTGCTGGTCTCGCGGACGGGGTTCAGCTCGGCGGTCGCCTGGCCGCGCAGGTGGGTCATCCGGTGCAGCCGGACGGTCGTGGCGAGGTGCAGGTCCTTCAGCGGGCCCATGGTGACCTCGGGGCCGCGCAGCGCGGAGCCGCGCGACATGCCGACGAGGTGGGCGCTGACCGCGCTGTGCGAGTAGGCCTGGAGGACGTCCTCGCGCACCTCCTTCCAGGTCTTCTCGCCGAGCAGCAGCGCGCCGACGCGGTCGAGTTCGGTGTGCAGCGGGGTGATGTCGCGCAGGTCCCGCACGACGGTGGTGTCGGGCAGGCCGGTCCACACCGCGTCCAGCGGGGCCCGTACCAGCGCGCCCGTCTCGTGGGCGGGGGCGAGGGGCGGGGCGGGCGGGGCGGGCCGCTGGGCGACGAACTCGGGCGGGTTCGTGCCCTCCACGACGTGGTCGGCGCCCGTGACCAGGACGGCCTCGTCCTGGTCGATCACGGTCCGGAAGCCGAGCTCCACGCGGGTGGTCGCCTCGGCGGGACGGGGCAGCGACCCGCCGCTCCAGCCGAAGGTGACGGTCAGGTCGGCCGCCCCCTCGAACAGCACCGCCGGCCGCTTGATCTTGGTGCCGTTCCCCAGGTCGGAGCCGGAGCCGTGCAGCCCGACCCCGTCCCGCCCGGCCCTGGCACCCAGACCGCCGCCGCCGACGAAGTTCCCGTCCGTCTTGTTCGTGACCGAGGACGGCAGCACCTGCCATTCCTTGCTCGTGGTCGTCTGCTCGACGTGCGCGCGGGTGGTGGCGGTGGAGATGTTGATCTCGGTGGTCGGCAGGGTGTGGACCTGCCGCATCCGGGCGACCGAGCCGCTGCCGATGGTGATCACCGCGGCCGCCCCGACCAGGCTGTCGTCCACGATGGTCAGCTTCTGCCCGGCCATCGTCCCCTTGAGCTCCTGCTGGAGGGTGCCGAGATCGAGCTCCGTCAGCAGCCGGCGCCGCAGCTCCGGCCAGCGGCTGCCGAAGTAGCGCTCGGCCGCCTCCTCGAAGCCCGCCACGAACTTCCCGATCGGCGGGACGGCTGGCGGCCGCTGGTTCAGGTCCGTCATCTCGACCTCGTTCGCATCGTTCTCCCCCTGGCGCCGCCGGGGAGGTTCGAGCGGCCACACGTCGGTGACGATGTGCGAGCCGGCCAGCCGCCGGTGCTCGGAGACCTCCAGCGGCACCGCGTAGTGCGCCTCGGCCGCCGGCGGCAGGTTGGCAGTCTCCCGCTTCGGCACGGCGACGTGACCGGTGACCGGGAGGTCGATCGGCTGCGGCGTGTGCCACGGGCCGGGCGCGCCGTGGAACTTGGCGTCCAGGAACTCCACGGTCACCGTGAACGGGGTCTCGAAGAGGTCCGCCAGCTCGACGGTCTTGCCCCGGGCGCTCGTCCGGCTGGCCTCGGCGGAGGTACTGCCGTTCATCCAGCCGTGCTGGTAGCCGAGGGTCTCGGTGAGGTCCCGGGCGCTGCCCAGCTTCGCCCTGAGCTGCGCACCCGCGTTGACCTGGGTGAGCCGGTCCTTGGAGACGCCGACCGTGCTCTGCTGCTCCGAGCCGTACTCGAACTCGAAGTTGCGCAGCGTCCTGAGGTGCCGGGCCTCCCCCAGGGCGGCGCTGATCCTGATCTGGCCGGACCACCGGCCCGCCTGGAACGGCACCTCCCGCACGTCCCCCCGGGACAACGCGGAGACCGTCGGACGCAGCGCCTCGCTGCCGAACAGGCTCTCCGCGAGCGTCCGCGCGGCCTTCCCGTCCCCGTGCAGCGCCGCGGTGAAGCGGCCCACGAGGCTCTCGAAGTGCTGCCCCTGGAGGTTCTCCAGGTGCACCAGCACGTCGTAGGCGGACAGCCCGCGCTCCCGGAGACGGGTGGGCGGGGTCGGAACGAGCGGCTGCTCCGGCGGCGGGACGACGATCGGCGCGGCGACCACGAGGGGCGGCTCGACCACGAGGGGCGGCTCGACGACGGTGTCCTCGGTCACCGTGTTCTCGGTCACGGTGTTCTCGGTGGCGCCCGGGTTCAGGGCCAGCTCGATCTGCTGGTCCAGCGAGAGGTGGTCGGACTCGTCCTCCGTGTGCTGGGCGGTCTCCTCCTGCACCTCGACGTGCGCGGGCTGCTCCTGCACCTCGACGTGGAGCGGCTGCTCGTCCGTCCTCGTCGCCGCGGTCTCCATGAACTCCCGGAAGCCTTCGAACAGTTGCTCCTCGGCATCCGTCCGGCCGACCTGGTTGGCGGGCTCCGTGCGCTCCGGCTGCGGGCCGTGCCCGAAGAGGTCGCCCAGCAGCTCCACCAGCTCCGGCGCGTTCTCCCGCACCCACTCGGCGCCGTTGTTGCGGGGCAGCCCCGTGGACGGGTCGTTGCCGTGGTTGTGCCCGAGGTACGCGGTGACCAGCTGCGCGAAGAACTCGTGCTCGTTGCGCGCCGAGTAGTTGCCGACCCGGTTGCCCTTCGCGTCGTTCAGTCCGCCGTCCGGCCAGTTCGCGAGCGGCTCCTCGCCGAACAGCTCCGCCAGGGCGTCCGCGACGCTCCGCTCCCGGTAGGCCTGCCCGATCAGCTCCTTCTCCGCCGGCGTCAGGCCGAACTCGTGGATCGCGTGGGCGAGTTCGTGGGCGGAGCTGGAGTACCCCTCGGCATACGTCGGGATCCCGCCGATCCGCGTCCTGGCGCCGAGCAGGTTCTCCTCGGTGATCAGGACAGTCGTCGGCCCGCTCGATCCCCGGACCACCGCCCAGTCGCGACCGTCGCCCGTGCCGTGCTCGGAGGCCACGAAGCCGGGGACCTCCGTCATCGGCACGTCGCGCGGAACCACGCCGATCCGCACGCCCGACGCCACCACCCGCTCCGCGACCGCCTTGTTCGCCAGCATCCGCGCGACCAGGTTCTCGGCCGTCCGGCGTGCGGCGACCGGCTGGTGGGTCCGGGGATCGACGTCGATGAGCAGCTTCGCCGCCGCCTGCGCGTAGTCCTCCGGCTCCAGTCGACGCAGGCTCTCCTGGAAGGCGCCGTCCTCCACCAGGAGGCGCCGCTCCTCCGACGACAGGTGCTCCAGCGCCTGCACCCGCTCGTGCAGCGGCCCGGGCACCGGCATCCCGCCGCCGCCCAGCCCGACCGGCGCGTGCGCGGCGACGACCTGCCCGTCCTGCCCGGCCGTCGGCGGCGCCGCCATCGTCGTCGGCGGCGGCGGCGAGGAGCCCGCGAGCGAGGACGCCGCCTGCGGATCGACCTTGGGCTTCCGCGCGGCCGGACCCTCGTCGTCCGAACCGCCCTCGTACCTCCGCTTCGGTACGGTCGCCGACGGGTGCGCGGTGGCCTGCGGAGGCGCCGACACCAGCGGAAGGTAGTGACTGCCGCCGACCACCAGTTCGAACCCCGCCCCGCCCTCGCCGCTCTGCGGCCCCATGGTGCGCCACGTATTCCCGTCGAACACCTGCACCTGCCGCTGCAGGACCGAGGCGACCAACTCCGGGACCGCGTAACGGTACGCCTCCCCGGCGTTTCCCGGCGCACCGAGCAACGCGCGGAACCCGTCGGGGTCCAGCTGGTAGTGCGCCGCCCACTGCGCCGTCAGCTCCGGGTTGGCGTCGCTCCAGGTGAGGAACTCGTCGCGCCACTGCTGCGCCCCGCCGGGCTTGCTCTCCAGGACGTCGAGGGCATGGTAGACGCCGAGCTCGCCGGCGGGGACCGGCACGAGCCGACGGCCCGACGAGGCGGCCACGGCGAGACCTCGCTCGAAGGCGCGGAGCCCGGACATCAGGGGCAGTCCGCTGACCGCCGCCCAGTCGTAGAAGGTTCGGGAATCGGCCTCTCCCATCGGCTGCCGGAGGACGGTGTCGTAGCCGTGCAGCAGGCCCGCCCACTGCTCTTCGCCGCCCTGCGCCACGATCGCCTGGCGGAGCTTCTCGTAACGCCGCCACAGGTGTCCGACCCGGTCGGACCAGAAGCCGGACTGATCCACGCGCATGGCGGAGCTGGGATCGAGGCCCTGCCGGATGTCCTGGAGCGCTTCGTAGTCGAAGCCGCGTTCCTCCCGGTACGTCTCGATCGGCTTGGGCCACCAGCCGTCGGGGTTACGCACGTAGGTGTTGCCGGCAGTGCCCTCGCCCCGCCTGTCGAACTGCTGCGCGTACCGGCCGGATCCGGTGGGCGGGCGGGAGACCTGCACCCGCTCGTAGCCCACCGGATCGCCTCCGACCCGGGTCTTTCCGGTTGCGGGGTCGAGATGCCACCTCTCCATCCGCTTCGCCCCGGTCGCGCCGTGTTCCTCCAGGTAGGACACGCTGTGACCGATCAGGGCGACGGATTCCAGGTTTCCGGAACGGAATCCGAGGTGGTCCAGCCGGTTGTGGCGGTGGAAGTAGTCGTACAGTCTCAGCTGCCCCACCCTGGTGTCCTGCGTCCAGGCGGAGACGAGCTCGTTCTGTCCCCGCCAGAAGCCGGTGACGTGGTGGATCTCGTCCTTCCCGAGTTCACCGCGCATGCTCGCGACCAGTTCGTCCCACTTGCCGCTCCGGGTCGGATGGGGGTCACCGGTGATGATCACCGTGTGGTAGTCCCCCGCGAACTCGCGCAGCAGTTGCCGCATGCCCTCGAAGCTCGTGTCGTGCTCCATCCGGCCGGACACATCGGACCACTGGGCCACCTTGCCGCTGAAGCGGGACCAGAGCACGAGAACCTTCGCCCCGTCAGGGGGCAGCTGGATGCCCCGGTCCGTCAGCCACGTGCGGATCTGCGGGTCGAACCGGTCGTGCATGCCCCAGGCCGCGCGGATGGGGTTGCGGTGTTCCGCTTCCCTGAACGCCTGGCCGACGTAGTAGGTGCCGTCCGTGACGTTCCTGACCACCGCCTGCCACGAGCGGGGGTTCTCCCAGGTCTCCCCCCACTCGGCCTCTGCGATCCTGGTGGCCTCCGTCTTCAGGTCGTGCAGAACGCTTTCCATGCCCGTCGAGGTCGTGACGTGGATGCGGCTGCCGACGTCGGGGATCCCGGCGGAACGGTAGAACGCCTCGATCTGTGCGGACTTGTCCCGGAGCGGGTCGTGGCCGGGCTCACCGGGCCCCGGCCCACGTCCGATCAGGATGTGCAGCCGCGGGTTGATGATCATGGCCGCCGCGATGCCCCACTGGTCCCCGGACGCGTAGGGGGGGTGCATGATGATCCATTCGCCCTCCGTCGGCGGGTCGACCCACCTGGGGGGCGGCGCCATCGGCGCAACTGCCTCCTGCGGGCCGCCGTCGTGGCCGACCGTGTTCGGCCTGGACACCGGGTCGACCCAGACGTGGTCGCGCTCGTGCGGAGCCGCCGCGTCGCGGGCCTGCTGCCAGGTCAGGTCCTTCGGGCCGGAGGTCGGGGGCCGTTCCACCTCGCCGACGATCCGGGAGATCAGCGACAGGTGGCGCTCGCGCAGACCGCCCTGGTGGAGGCCGCCGGGGGCGGGGGCGCGGTGGTCGCCGAGGAGGCTGCCCTTGACGTCGGGGCGGTGGGCGAGGCCGTCGGCACGGTACTCGTCGCGCAGGCCGAGCTGGTGGCTCAGCTCGTGGGCGTAGTCGATCGGGTCGGCGTCGGGCCACCACGACTTCTGGTCCATGGGCCGCTCGCGCCCGATCAGGTCGACGGTCAGGTGCTCCTTCTGCCCCGGCTCGACGGGCAGCACCGTGACGTGCATCCGGTCGCCGTTGGCCAGCGTGTAGCCGGGCCCGTTGAGGTACTCCTCGACGCCCCGGACCAGCTTGTCCCACACCGCGGCCGAGTCGTGCCCGTCGCCCCTGCGGATCGCGATCCGCACCGTCAGGTCGGTGACCGGGCCGCCGTGGTCGAAGCGCCGGACGTCGAAGGACGACGCCACGACGAAACGCGGCGTCCGGTCGGGCCCGGGCCGGGGCACCAGGGACTGCGGGTCCGGGGTGCCGTGGCTGCCGACCGTACGGACCGGCGTGGGGGGCTGCGGCGGCGGGGCCGGGGTCTCCTGCCGGACGGTCACGTCCGCGGGCGGCTCCTCGACGACCGGCCGCTCCTCCGTGGGCGCGGGGTGCTGCGGGGTCAGCGCGTCGGTGGTCAGGTCGGCGGCCCCGTCGTCGTTCCGCTCGACCGGCCTGTTCGGCGGCCTGTCCGCCGAGCCGTCCGCCGAGCCGTCCCCCGGCCTGTCCCCCGGCCTGTTCACGACGGTGAGGGCGCCGGCCTCCACCGGCTGGTCGGCGGTCTCCTCGGAGCCGTTCTCCTCGTTCCGGCGGCCGAAGGCGTTCTCGTGGGCGCGTTCGTGGGCGCGCCAGCCGGCCGCGTCGAGGTGGGCGAGCTTCCACAGCTCGCGGTAGCGGGTGAACAGCTCGTCGCCGTACTCGCCCCTGTGGTGGTCGGTCAGCTGCTCGTCGAGGGCGTGGCGGGCGGCGATGCCGTCGAAGCCGGCGGCGGCCTCGCGCAGGGCGGGGGCGGCCTCGTGCTCGAAGGCGACGTGCTCGGCCAGTTCCTCGGTGAGCTCGTGGCGGCCGCGCTGCCAGTGCTCGTGGCGCTCGTCGGTCTCCTCGCGCGAGCGGAAGGACTCGTCGAAGGCCCGGGCGACCCGGTCGCCGTGGCCTTCCGTCAGGCGGTCGGCGGTGGATCCGGTGAGCCCGTTCTCGCGGGCGGCCGTCTGGGCCTCGGTGGTGGCCTGCCGGCGGACGGCGAGGCGCGCGGCCTCGTGGGTGAGCCGCTCGTTGAGGGCGGCGGGGTCGGTGAGCCGTTCGAGGGCACCGCGGAGCCCGGCCGGGTCGCCGACGCGCTCCGCGGCCGCCCGGTCCAGCTCTCCGGCGAGTTCGCGGAGCACCGTGGCCTTGGCCCGCAGGACGTCGGACTCGTCGCCGCCGAACTTCTCGACGAACTGCTTGCGCGCGCCGTTCTCGGCCCAGGAGTCGGCCGCCTTCTCGGCCTCGTCGGCGGCCCGGCGGATCGCGGCCTCGCGGACGGCCTGGACGGCGAACTCGTGCGGCAGCGCCTCCTCGCGCTCGGCCAGCGAGCGGGTGAACAGCTCCACCGCCTCGTCGCGCGCCCGGCGCCTGCCGGTCGCCTCGTCGAGCGGGCCGACCGCCCGGTCGAAGTCGGCGGCGAGGCGCTCGCGCAGCCGGTCCCGGATCGCCTGGTGGCTGCTCGGGGACAGCTCGGGCCGGTCGGTCACCCCGGCGGCCGCGAGGAGCTCCCGGTCGGCCGGGGACAGCCGCTCGTACCAGTCGGCGCCGGCCCGTTCGACCGGTTCCCTGGCCCCGGCCAGGGCGTTCGCCCGGTCGGTGTGCAGGACGAGCTCCGCGCGCACGTGCTCGGTGAGCCGTTCCAGGGCCTTCGCGGCGCGGGTGTTGCCCGCCGCGTCGAGGCTCTCCGCGTCGGCGTAGACCTTGGCGACCTCCGCCTCCGCGCGCACCGTGAAGTCGTTCCGGACGAGGTCCACGACGGGCTCGGGGATCCGGTCGGGGGTGTGGGCGGTCCCGGTGTCGCCGTAGGTGATCCGCGGGGCGCTCCAGGCGCCGACCGTCCGCTCGAAGTGCTGCGCCGCCACCCGGACGGCGGCCTCGCGGACGGAGGCGACCCGCACCAGGCCGTCGAGGTCGCCGAGGATCCGCTCGCGGTCCCCCGGGCGGGCCTCCAGCTCGGTGTACATCATCGCCCGGGCCCGCTTGGTCACCGCCTCGCGCAGGTCCGCGGGCGCCCCTTCGGGGAAGCGGTCGGGGGCGTCGAGGGCCTCGGCCAGCTGCCGCTCGGCGTCCTCCTGGCGCCGGTGGCCGGTGCCGTCCGGGTCCAGCCGCAGTTCCTCGGCCGCCTCGGAGAGCTTCGTCTCGTACCGGTCCTGGAGGTCCCGCTGGGTCTGCCGCCACCGTTCCGCGCGCTCGCCGCCCGCTTCGGCGCGGACGTGCGCCGGGGCCTCGGTGTAGTGGTACGCCGGCCCTGTGCCGCCGGCGTCGCCGTGCGGGGTGGCCGGAGTGGCCGGGGTGGCCGGGTGCGCGGGCGGGTCGGCGAAGGCCAGCGCCCCGGGGAGCTGCCGGTTCGGGTCCAGCTCCTCCTTGGTCTCCGCCCGTCCGTAGCCCTCGGGCGGAACGCCGTCGTGCCCGTTCGGTCCGAGGTGCGCGCCGAGCGGGACGGGGGCCGGCCGCGGGTCCTGCTCGGTCGGCCGCCGGAACTCCAGGAACTCGCCGCCCGGGACCAGCACCGGCCGGCCAGCCGGGTCGTAGCCGACGTGGGAGGCGACCACGAGGTGCCCGGGGCCCTCCACCACGGAGCCGGCCTCGACCTTCGGGACGAAGAAGACCTTCCCGTTCGCGGCGATCGCCGTGGTGCCCAGGCCCTTCTCGCCGAGCAGCCGCATCACCTCGGTCACGTAGTGGCCCTGCACGCCGCCGGCGAGGTCGCAGACGACGAAGTTCAGCGCGTCCCTGCCGTTCCAGGTCCCGCGGTCGGCCAGCTCGATCAGGGTGCGGGCCATCTCGTCCGGGGTGATCGGGGATCCGGCCCGGGTGGGCTGCCCGTCCGCCCCGCCGTGGACGGCCACGGTGAAGGTGTTCTCCCGCACCGGGAAGCGCGAGAACGCCTCGGCCAGGTGCCAGCGCTGGGAGGCGTCCAGCTTCACGTCGCCCATCCAGCGGCCCGGCACGGTGCTGCCGAAGTCCCCGAGCGGCTCGCCGTGCTCCCTCCGGTCCAGGTAGTCGCGCAGCTCCTCCCGGAGGACCTCGTACGACGGCTGTTCCGTCATGGCGTGGTCGATCATGGTCCTGGCGCGCTGCTCCGAGGCCTCGGGCGTCTCGGCCGCGGCCCGGTGCTCGTACGCCGCCACGACCGCGTCGGTCAGGGGCCCCTCCTGGCCCCTCCTGTCGGCCCGGAGGGCGTCCCGGAAGGCCGTTTCCAGCTCGGTGCGCAGCGCCTGCGGCACCGTCCGGTCACCGGTCCGGTTGTAGTGGTCGGCGAGGGTTCCGGAGAGGATCTCCCTGAGCTGGCGGTCGGTGATGGTGAAGTGGCCGTCCGGCAGCTCGACCTGGCGCACCGCGCCCTCGACCCACTGGGCGTCCGCCTCCAGGATCTTGAGCGACTTGAACTGCGCGAAGCCGTCGAAGGCCTCGTTCTTCAGGAGCTCGCCCAGCTTGACCCCGGACTGCCCCACGGGGCCGCCCTCGGAGAGCGGCAGCAGGTGGAACTTGTCCAGCCAGTCCCGCCGGCGGTTCACCATCTCCGTGGGCGCCCCCACGAGCTGCCTCCAGAGCGTGCGCTCCTTCGGGTTGGCGATGGCGTTCACGATCCGGCTGACGGACGAGGTGTTGATCTGCTGGTGCATGGCCAGGGCCTCCACCACCGGGGAGTCCAGGTCGGACCGGCCGCGCAGGTACTCCTGCACGTAGTGCTGGGCCGCCACCAGCGACTGCGCGCCCTGCACGTAGTCGATCATCAGGACCTTGCGGCCCCGCAGCACGTCCGCCGTCAGCGAGCCGAGCTCCGTGTCGAACGCCATCTTGAGGTGGTCGAGCTGCCGCTCGCTCGGGACCGGGTTGGGCCGCCCCAGGTCGCTGACCAGGCCCCATCCGGCGACCGCCATCGGATCCTGCGGCCTGGGCCGGAAGCTCGACAGCGGCATCGACATCGCGCTGTGGTCCGACTCGTGCAGGTACGCCACCACACCGGCGGGGCTGCGCCCCAGGCCCAGGTAGAAGTACTCCGTGGGCGGGTACTCCTCGACCACCAGCTTGGCGGTCCGCTCGACCGCCTCCATCGCCTCCACGTGCTCCCTGCGCCGCTCGTACGAGGCGAAGCGGTACACGTCGGCCAGGAACTCCTCCTGCTGGCCGTGCCGGTAGTCGGTGCGCGGGGCGTCCTCCAGGAAGCGCTGCACCAGCGTCGCCAGGTCCCCCTTGACCAGCGGGCGACCGCCCTCCTTGAGCCAGTCCTCGATCGCCTTGGCACCGTGCCGTTCGCCGTTCACGCTGATCCGGTCGTACGGAACCGGGCGGTTGACGAACGTGCCGTCGACCTCCGTCCACCGGGTCATCTGGAGGACGTCGGACTTCGGCTCCGCCTCGCCGAAGCGGGCGGTGCCGGGGATCGGCTCCGCGACCCGGCCGGAGGTGTAGTGCTCCGGCGGCTTCGAGCCGCGCACGGTCATGATCAGCCCGCCGTCCACGGAGGGCGAGTGGACGAACTCGACCCAGTTGCCGCGGCCCTGCAGCACCGGCCGGCCGGCCGCGTCGAAGCCGACGTTCTCGGCGACGATCAGGTGGCCGGTGCCGGGGCCCGTCCGTGCCGTCGCCGAGCCGTCGAACCCGGGCACCACCCAGACCGGCCCGTCCGCCGCGACCGCCTTCAGGTGCCTCAGGTTCGGGTCCTTCCAGACCTGCTCCATCACCTCCGCGACGTAGTCGGTGTGGCTCGTCCCGGCCAGGCCGCAGGCGACGAAGTCGATCGTCGTCCGTCCGTCCAACTGCCCGTTGCGGGCCAGGGCGCCGATGGCGCCGGCGAGCTTGTCCGCGCTCAGCACCTCGCCCTGATGGACGGGCAGGCCCTCGGCGTCGGTGTGCATCACCAGGGCGTAGCGCGAGGAGTCCAGGGGGCGCAGGTCCAGGGCCTTCAGGGCCTCGGCGGAGGGCGGGTCGCCGACCACCCAGCCGCTCCGGTCGTCGGCGCCGGTCAGGCGCCGGCCGTACGTCGTGGCGTCGCCGAAGTCCTCGGCGGACAGCGGGTGCCGGACGGGGGCTTCCTGCTCGACGTGGTGGGTGGTCCGCTGGTGGTCCCCCGGCTGCTCCTGGTGGACGACCTGCTGCTGCGACGGCTCGGGGTGCCCGCCGGTGGTCGGCACGTGGACCGGCGTCTCCGTGCCGGGCGGCGTGGTGTGCGAGGGCGCCGGCGCGGCGGTCGACTCCGACGTCTGCTGCGCCGTGTGCTCGGGCGTGTGCCCGGGCTCCTCCTTCGCACCGCCGACCGTCGTGCTCCGCTTCGGCGGCTCCGGCGTGGACGGGTCCGAGGAGGACTTCGACGGCGCGGACGGCGCCTTCGCCTCGTCCCCTCCCGTCACCTTCACCGGGGTGTTCGCCGGCGGCTTCGCGGACTTGTCCCCGGACGGCGCGGCCGAGCCGTCGGAGTCCAGCTTCAGGTGTTCCGGCCGGGTGCCCTCGGGCAGTCCCGCCCCGTGCACGGTGCCCCCGGCCCCGGCCCCGGCCCCTTCCGGGCGCGAGACCCACAGCGAGGTCGGGTGGCCCATCAGGGTGGACACCACGGCCAGCGGGAAGCGCGCGTAGTTGGGGAGGTTGATGTCCGAGAGCTTCAGCCGCAGCGGGCCGCCGGCGATGTGCCCGAGGTGGCCGAGCGCCCCCATCGCGACGCCGCCGTAGAAGCTCTCGACGCTGACGGTGAAGGTGTGGTCCTCGCCGAAGGTCAGGTTGTAGGCCCCCTCGCTGAGGACGTTCTGGACGCCCCCCTTCAGGTAGTTGCCGACCCCCTCGCCGAGCCGGTACAGGAACTGCCCGGCGGTCTGCGGGTGCAGGCCGTCCATCAGGCCCACCGCGCGCTCCGCGAGGTCCTGGGTGGCCCGGATGGTCTCCGAGAGGTGCTGCTGCTCCGCCCGGAGGAAGCCCAGGTCCCTCGTCCCGCTCTCCAGCGCGTCGCCGCTGAGGTGCTTCAGCTCGTTCTGCAGCTGGCCGATGTTCTTGAGGACGCCCTTCAGGTCGGCCTTGAGCGCGCCGACCTCGACCCCTCCGGCGGTCTCGGCCAGCGTCTTCACGAGCTTGTTGAAGGTTCCGAGGTCGATGGCGTGCCGGGCGCCCTCGCTGGCGAGCCGCGCGGCCACCAGGCGTCCGGCGGCGTTCGAGAGCTCCTTGTCGACGCCCAGGTGGACGAGCTGCTGCTCGAACGCCTCCCCCATCTGCTGGGTGAGCTTCTCGACCTTGCTGAGCTTCTGCGCGACGTTCTCGACGGCCTCCTTGCCCGCCTCCTTGCCGACGCCCTTGGCGGCGCTCTCCCCGGCCTCCCGGGCGAGGTTGTTCTTGACGCCGTCCGCGATCTCCTTGAGGGCGTTGTTCTGGACCTTCTTCCCGACGTCCTTCGCGACGTTCTTCCCCAGGTCCTTCGCGGCGTTCTCCCGGACCTGCGCGATGGCCTCCCGGATGGTGAGGTTCGTCTCGTTCCTCCGCAGGAGGTTGACGGTCTCCCTCAGCTCGGCGCCGCTCAGCGACTTGAGCTCGTTCTCCGACAGCTTCTTGAACTCGGAGCCGGCCAGCGCCTTGAGGTCGGCCTGGAGCTCCTTGCTGAGTCCCTTGCCGAGGATCCGCCCGAACAGCTTGCCGATGCCGAAGGTGAGCAGCTCCAGCGGACCGGTGAGCAGGCCGTTGATCGCGCCCATCTCGATGGCCTGGATGAAGGACTCCTTCTCCCAGCTGTCCTTGTGGCCCTTGCCGATCTGGATGCCCTGGATGATCCCGTCCATCACCGCGGCGGTGGTGATGGAGAGGAACTCGTGCAGCAGGAGCTGCTTGAACAGCCAGATGAAGATCTGCTTGATGATCGCGCCCGCGGTCTCGTACGCCGCGAAGATCGCCGCGACCGAGCCGCCGAAGGTGATCGGCAGCATGGCGATCGCCCAGGCGATCTGGGCCACCAGCTGGATGAGCTGGGCGATGATCATCCACTTGGCGTACTCGACCTGGTTGGCCACCTTGTGGGCGAAGTCCCCGAGCTGCTTCGCCATCACGCCGGCCGAGGTCACGTAGTCGGTGCCGCCGGTGCCGCCGATGAGCGGCAGCACCCGCTGGTAGAACCGGTCGGCCGCCTCGCCCGCGAACTCGTCGTTGTCGTGGACGGTGGTCAGCAACCGCCGCAGCCAGTCGCGGAGTTCGGGGATCTCCGCGGCGATGGCCAGGTAGTCGTCCCCGGCCGTGCGCAGCCGGTCCTCGTCGGCCTCCGGCCACTTCATGCCGGTCACGATGCTGAAGAACTTCGCCAAGCCCGGCGGCAGCATGATCGACACTGGGGCGCACTCCTGGCGTTCGGGGAGCTCGGGCGGCGCACGGCCGCGGGCGGGAGCCGGTGGGGACGGGAAGCGGGGGTGGGAGCGGGGAGGCCGGGCGGACCCGTCAGGCGTGGCGCCTGGCGTCCTCGTCCGCGTTGTGCAGGATCAGGGAGGTCCGCCGGCCCTTGAGGCCGAGCTTCTCCACCTCATCGCCCACCGTCGCGAGCAGCTTGACCAGGTCGACGGTCGCGCTGTCCACGTTCTCGTGGTACGTCTTGCCGATCTCGTCGTTCCCGGCCGACTCCTTGTTGAAGGTGTTGATCTCGTCGCACCGGCGGCCGATGTCGTCGAGGATGTCCGAGAGCGGCGCGAACTTCTTGAACTTGGCGTCCAGGTCCGCGCCGATGTTCAGCTGGTTACCCACGGAACTCCTCCTGCCGGTCGCGCTTGCGCCGCTCCTCCGCGGCTTCCGTCTCGGCGTACCCGGGGCGCATCTCCCGCAGCGGCGCGAAGAGTTCGTCCAGTTCGGTGCCGCCGGTCATCGAGGCCCGGAGGGTCTCGCCCAGGCCGCTGAACGGCCCCATGGTCTCGACCAGCCGCTCGCCGAGGTCGGCCCGGGCGGTGTTCAGCACGTCGGCGATCATCGCCCCGAGCTGGGCCGGAGCCATCGTCCGGTACCCGGTGGTGTGGAAGACCAGGGACACCACCTGGCCCTGCGCGCCCACCGTGGCGGTGACCATCCGGTCCTTGCTGGTCGCCGAGGCGGTGGCCGCCTGCAGCTCCTTGGCCGCCTCGGCCATCCTGGCCTGCTGTTCCGCCAGGGCCGCCATGGCCTGGTCGATCTGCTCGGCGTACGAGAACGTCATCCGCCCGTGTCTCCCGTCTCTTCCCGGTGTCCCCGCGGCGCGTCCCGGACCGGGGGTCCGGCCCGGGACGCACCCGCTCGTGGGGTCGTACGGTTCTCTCTACGGCCGGGGTGCGGCCCGCGGTTCGACGCCGGGCCGGATCGGCCTGCCCCGGCGGTCGCTCCGTCAGCGGCCGATGACGCCCGTCACCGCGCCCGAGTCGGTGCCCCAGACCTCCTCCTCCTCGGACAGCCAGGTGGTGCGCTGCCGCTCCTTCTCGCTCTGGCCGGGCGCCCCTGCTCCGGCTCCGGCACCGGCGCCCATCGGCGGCATCATCGGGCCGCCCATGCCGCCGGTGGTGGGGATGCCCCGGCCCGAGAGCTGGGCCTCCTCGGCGGCGGCCGCGGTCCTGCCGGCCGCCGCGGCGCGTCCCGCCGCGGCCTCCTCGGCGGCCAGCTCGGCCGTCGGTCTGACACCCATGGCCTCGGCCAGCTTGCCGCCGACACCGAGGTTCGCCGGGCCGGAGGAGACACCTCCGACGGTCTTCGGGCCGGCGGCGCCCCGCGGCTCGCCGAACAGGTCCGACCCGGCCCCGCCGGATCCGCCCGAGCCGAACGAGATGCCGCCACCGCCGATCGAGCCGGGCAGCCCGCTCCAACTGCCGCCCCCGCCGGTGCGGATGTCCCCGGCGCCCCTGGAGAGGGCGTGCTCCTCGTCGGTGAGCAGTTGCTCGAACTGCGAGACCGGCCGCCCGTTCGCGTCCTTGACGGTGCCGTCCTCGGCGATGGTCCGGTCCTTGCCGAGCACCACCGGGTTGCCGTTGGAGTCCCTCACCAGCGTGCCGTCGGGGCCGGTGACCGTCCCGTCGTCGTTCTTCTTCGAGCCCGGCGGCACCTTGAACGGCGCGCCCGATCCGGTGCCCGCGCCGCCCGACCCGGTGGTGGAGCCGCCGGAGCCCGTACCGGGCTGGCCCACGACGGTGCCCGGCGGCACCGTCCGGGGCTTGCCGTCCTTGTCCAGCAGCGGCTTGCCGTCCTTGTCGACCAGCTGGCCCTTGTCGTTGACGCGGGTGCCGGGCGGGACCATCTGCGGCTTGCCGTCCTTGCCGAGCAGCGGCTTGCCGTCCTTGTCCAGCAGCGGGACCATGCCGGTCGTCCCGCCACCGCCGGTCCCGCCGATGCCCCCGATGCCGCCGGTCTTCCCGCCGCCCTTACCGCCGCCGATGCCCCCGATCCCGCCGGTGCCGCCCCCACCGGCGCCGCCGCCCCCGGTACCGCCGGTCCCCGGGGGCCCCTTGACGTCGGTCTTCGACCCGTCGCCGCCCTTGTCGTCCTTGCCGTCGGGGGTGGTCTTGGGATCGACCTTGTCCTTGGGCAGGTCGAGCGTGACCGGCCTGATCGGGATCAGGAGCTTGCTCGCGTCGTCGTAGGCGTCGCTCAGGAGCCTCCCCGCGTTGGTCGCGGCCGAGTCGAGCTTCTCGATGACCCAGTCGTTCCACTTCTTCTTCGCCGCGGCCTCCAGCTTCGCGACGAAGGCGTCCAGGGCTCCCTTGTCGACGCCCTTGTCGTTGGTCGCCAGGGTGACCCCGCCACCCGAGACCGTGGCGTCGGCCGAGAGGCTCCCGTCCTCGTAGCTGATCGTGGTGAGGGTGAGGACCGCGGTGAGGTCCTTGACCAGCTCGGTGAACGCGAAGTGCACGCACGTGTACGGCGAGGCGAAGCTGCCGCCCTTCGAGCCGTCGGTGTACTGCCAGTGCTCACCCTTGTCGTTGCTCGCGCCGACGGTCACCAGGGCGGAGTTCCCCATCCAGGGCTCGTAACCCTGGTAGTACATGTTCCCCTGCTGCTGCTTGAGGGCGTCCCCGGCCGCCTTCAGCTTGGTGACGATGGGGTTGCTCGTGGACCCGTCCTTGGGCGGGTCCTTGGGGGGGTCCTTGGGCAGGTCCTTGTACGCGCCGAGATCGCCGCTGAGCCCGAAGTGCATGGCGATGAACTCGTTCTCCAGGCCGTACAGCACCTCCTTGAACCGGCCGGCCGCGCTGCCCTGGAACTCGCTGTCCGAGCCACCCACGTCGTTGAACCAGGTGTGCACCTTCCTGCGCTGCTCCACGAAGAAGGTGTCGACCTCGCCGATGATCCGGGCGGCGTCCCACAGCGTCGGAGGCGCCGTGACCTCGTTGCCGGAGCAGCTCCCCCAGATCGACGGGCCCATGATGTCGCCCGGGTTGGCCTTGAACCGGGTCCACGGGGTCGGCGTCTTGTCGTCGGGCTTGCCGTCCCAGAAGTGCCAGTCACAGGTCACGCCCAGGATCGTGCTGTAGGTGCCGCCGCCCTCGACCAGGTACACCCACTCGGCCCACATGTCGTATCCGGCGTCGCCCTTGGCGATGCCGTTCTGGACCTTGCGCTTGTCGTTGTTGGCCTTGGTGTCCGTGTACAGGTAGCGGGCCTGGATCCACTGGGGGCCGGTCACGTCGGTGCGCTGCGCGACGTCGCTGTGGTCCGTCCCGGCGAACACCTTCAGCATCTGTTCCCAGGTGTACTTCGTCTCGTCGGCCATGGTCATCCTCCGGGCGGAGTGGAACGGTTCTCGGGCAGCGGTGTGCCGTCGGCGCCGGCGGGCCGGGCGGCCCTGCGGCGCCGACGGCGGGCTCCGGGCGTCAGGGGAGCTTGGTCGTCGGGGCGACGCCGGTGAGCACGTCGTGGAGGACCTCCAGCAGCTGGGCCTCCGTGAGGGCGTCGTCGTTGCCCTCGTGGAGCGTCCGCCCGGCCTTCAGCAGGTCGTTGACGATGTCGTCGAGCGTCTTGCGGACGGCCTCGATGCCCTCGCCCACGCTCTTCGCGTAGTCGAGGTAGGCCTGCTTCAGCGCCTTGGCGGACGGGAACGCGTCCTGGCCCGCCTTCAGCGCCGACGGCGCCTTCGCCCAGTTCGTCTTCTGGCCGTTCACCTCCTGCTCGAAGGCCCGCAGCTCCGCGAGGCGGCCCTCCAAGTAGGCGATGGTGATCTTGGTGGTGTCGCCGCTCATGCGCGGACCCCCCTCCTCGTCAGGCGAACTGGTTCCCCGCGTGGACGTCCGACTCGACCATGATCTCGTGCATCGTGCTGAGGGTGTTCGCGGCCGCCGTGATGTCGTCGTCCATGGCGGACTCGTTGGCCGTGACCACCCGGGAGAGGTCCTCGAAGGCCGTGGCCGCGACACCCTGGAAGTGGCCGCCGTCGATCACGCCCCGCAGCTTGCTCATGAGTTCGTCCAGGTTGCTGCGCATCATGTTGCCGGCCTGGCGCAGCTCGCCGACCGCCTGCGACACGGTCTCGTGGTGGAGCTGGATGTTGCCGAAGTCCATGGGGTTACTCGATCCTCTTCTGGTGATGAACCGTCAGGCGCCTTGCAGGCCGTTGTAGATGCCGTCGGCGGCGTGGGCACGGGCGTCGTCCTCGGCCTGGGTGAGGATCGCGTTGGCGCCCTGGGTGGACTGCACGAAGCGCTCGAAGGCGCCGATGACCTGCTGGTAGCGCGTCATCCAGTCCTCGACCTTCCGTTGGAACTCGCTGCTCGCGCCGGAGATGTAGCCCCCGGCGATCTCCTCCTTGATCCGCTCGACCGTGCGACCGGCGGTCACCATGTGCTCGATCTGCTGCTCCAGGCTCGCCAGGACCTGGCGGATCGCTTCGTCTTCCTTGGTCAACATGCCCGGTGTGGTCATGCTCTGCTCCCTTCCCTGCGCTCGCCGGACGGACTGCCCGGCCGAGACGTCTGATCGGACCAACGGCCCTGTTGAGGACGGTGGTTCAGCTGCACGCCGACGGACTCGCCGCCGCGGGTGCCGGCGCGGCGGCGATCGCCGCCACCGTCGGCGCGGCGGTGGGCGCGGCGGCGTCCCCCATGGCCGCCGGATCGAGGCTCGGGCCGGAGGGCAGCAGCGCCACCACGGCGGCCGGGACGGCGGTCGGCGTCGCACCGCCGTAGCCGAGCTGCCTGACGACCGCCGGCGAGGGCAGCGGGTAGCGCACCCCGCCCTCGGTGACCAGGTACTCGGTGCCCCCGGCGCCCGCTCCCGACAGCGCCCGCACCAGGGCGCCGCGGCCCGGCCGGACGGCGATCCGGTCGGCGACGGCGCAGGCCGCACCCCCCGCGGCCCCCGCGTCGGTCGGCGGCGTCGGCGGACGGCCCGCGTAGGCCCGATCGGCGGGCAGCACGGTGACGGCGGTGGTCGGGGCGCCGGCGCCGGTGTGCAGGTCGGCGCAGACGCCCTCGCCGTGCAGCGGGGCGACCAGCGCCGGCGGCGACTCCGGGAGCCCCTGGGGCGGCGGTCCGCCGGGCGCGGCGTGCCCGGCGAGGTCCAGGGCGCCGATCGGCGCGGGCGCCGGGGCCGCACTGCCGTACGCCTCCTTCTGGGTTCGCGGATCGCCGAGCAGCAGGGCGTACAGGGTCGGGGTGAGCGGAGCGAGGCCGTCCTTGGTGAGCAGGTAGTGCGCGCCGCCCGGGGCCTCGAAGAGCTGGCCGATGCGGGTCGGCTTGCCGCCCAGCGCCGGGCCCGCCTCCCCGCGCCGGGCGACGGCGGGCGCGGCGAGGTCGGGTCCGGCGGGCAGCGCGTTCAGCACTCCGGCCGGCACCGGGAACGGCGTCGCACCGCCGTAACCGAGCGCCTGGAGCGCCTGGTTGGCGGTGTCGACGCGCAGCCGCTGGCCCTGCCAGAGCAGGTGCGTCGAGCCGTCCGGGGTCGCGACCAGGAGCCCCTGGCCGGGCGTCAGCGCCCGCCCCTCGGCCGCCGGGTCCACCAGCACCGCCAGCTTCGGCACGGGGGTGCCGGTCGGGCCGGGCTGGGCGGTGGCGCAGACCAGCCAGGTGCCGCCGGCCAGGTCGGCGGCCGGCGGCAGCCCGTCCGGGGCGCCGACGATCCCGACCGGGGCGCCGCGCGGCGCGTCCGCGATCGAGGCCCGGCTCACCTGCCGCACCGTCATCTGCTCGCCGGCCAGCAGCCTGGCGCTGGTGTCGTTCAGCACCGGATGCAGCTGCCCTCCGACGGACAGGTACCGGGCACCGGTCTCCTCGACCACCACCAGCGTGCCGGGCTTGGCCCAGCCGTCACCGCCACCGGGCCGGATCACCCCGTACACCGTGACGCCCAGCCCAATCAGCACGCCCACCGCCAGGCCCGTCATGGTGCCCCGGGTGGTGCGCCCGGTGGGGGTGTCCGGCGCGTCGGGCTCCGCCCGCAGCATGCCCGAGGCCAGCCTGCTCATCACGAACAGGTGCGCCTGCACCTGGTCGCGTCGGGACTGCATCCAGTTCCTCCCCGGTTCCTCACGGACGCCCCCGCTGCTTCGCGGCCGCACCGCTGCGCGCGCCCACTTCGGTCCTACGGCCCCCCGCACCGGTCGGGTTCACCACCCCGTCCGGCGCGGGGCGGCGACCGCCGCCACCCGGCCCGCCACGTCGCCGCGTACCGGGGCCGACGCCCCGGCGGACCCCCGCGGACCACGCGCGGGCCCCCAGGACCTCGCGCGGGACGCCTCCGCGTCAGCAGATCGTCAGCGGAGTGTCAGCAGCCCGTCAATCCGGGCCTCGGCGCCCGCGGAGCGGCGGAAGCTGGACGGACCGCACCTGCACGACCCGCAGGTCCTCCCGGAGGTGAGCCGCATGTCCGTCCTCGCTGCGTTCCATTCCGTCGTCCCCGACGCGCGCCGCCACGGCCACGGCCTGCGCACCACCGTCGCGCGGGTGCTGGACCGGCTGGCCGCCAGCCCGCTCGACAACACCGTGCTCGGCGCCATCGGTACGCCCCGCCCGGTCACCCGCCCGGTCGCCCACCCGGCCGGCCTGCACGCCCGGTGGCACCGCGCGCCCCGGCCGGACGGCTCCACCGCCCTCGAAGCCACCTGGCACCGGGACCGCTGACGCCGCCCGCACCGCCTTCCGCGCCCCGTCCGCGCCCGGCGCCGGCCGGGCGCGGACCGCCGTTCGGCGCAGCGCTCCCCCGCGCGGCCGGGCCCCGGCCCGGGGCGCGTGCCTAGGGTGGGCGAATGACCGATCGTCGGACCGCCCGGCCTGGTGTCACCCGGGTGGGGTACCTCGTCGCCGCCGCCGCCTTCGCCGTCTGCATGGCGGGCACCACCCTGCCCACCCCGCTCTACGGGCTGTACCAGGAGGAGCTCGGCTTCTCCGAGCTGACGGTGACGGTCGTGTTCGCGGTGTACGCCTTCGGTGTCATCGGCGTCCTGCTGCTGATCGGCAACGTCTCGGACTCGGTCGGGCGCCGGCCCGTACTGCTCTGCGGGCTGCTCTGCTCGGCCGCCAGCGCCGTGGTCTTCCTGAACGCGGACAGCGTCGCCCTGCTCTGCCTGGGCCGCCTGCTGTCCGGGTTCTCGGCGGGCCTGTTCACCGGCACCGGGACGGCGTACGTGCTGGAACTCGCCCCGCCCGGGCACCGGGCCCACGCGGGCTTCGTCGCGACCGCCGCCAACATGGGCGGGCTCGGCTGCGGGCCGCTGCTGTCCGGTGTGCTCTCGCAGTACGCGCCGCACCCCCTGGTCCTGCCCTTCGCCGTGCACCTGGGGCTGCTCGCCGCCTCCTTCGCGCTCACCTGGCTGCTGCCCGAGACGGTCCCCGGGACCCGCCCGCTGCGCACGGCCCGGCCCGACCGGCCGTCCCTGCCGCCGGAGGTCCGACGGGTGTTCGTGCCGGCCGCGGTCGCCGCCTTCGCCGGCTTCTCCCTGCTGGGCCTGTTCACCTCGGTCAGCCCCGCCTTCCTGGCCACCGAGCTGGGCGTCCACAACCGCGCGGTGGTCGGCCTGGTGGTCTTCACGGCCTTCTTCGCGTCCACCCTCGGCCAGCTCCTGGTGCCCCGGCTCGGCACCGCCCGGGCGATCCCGCTGGGCTGCCTGGTGCTGATCGCCGGGATGGCCCTGCTGGCCGTCTCGCTCGCCCGGGAGACCCTGCCCCCGCTGGTGCTCAGCGCCCTCGTGGGCGGTGCCGGGCAGGGCATGGGCCTGCGCGGGGCGGTGGGCGAGGTGGCCGCGGCCGCTCCCGCCGAGCACCGCGGCGGCGCCCTCTCGGCGCTGTTCGTGGTCGCCTACTTCGGCATCTCGATCCCGGTCATCGGGGTGGGCCTGCTCACCGGGCCGCTCGGCCTGGCCGACGCGGGCCTGGTCTTCGCCGCCTGCATGGCCGTGCTCGCCGCCGCCTCCGGCCTCTACCTGCTGCGCCGGTCGCGCCCCGCGAGCTGACCCGCGGCGTGCCCCGGCTGACCCGTGGCGTGCCCAGGCAGGCGCGCGGCCCTCGCCCGCGCGCTCCCGTCACGCGCCACCCGCGCACGCCCGCCGGCTGCCGCCCGGACCCGCTTGCCGCCCGGACCGGGTACCGATAGACACGGACCAGACACCTCGCGCGACATCCGGAGGTCCCCGCCATGAGCGTGACGAGTCGCTACCTGGGCGCCTGGGAGGGCTTCTGGCGCGACGCGCCCGAGGAACCGGGCGCGGTGATCTGGGACGCCGACCCGGCCCTCAGCGCCGAACGCCACCTCACGCTGTTCCGCCCCCACCTGGCCGACCCGGCGCTGCCGGTCATCGACCTGGGCTGCGGCAACGGCACCCAGACCCGCTTCCTCGCCGAGCGCTTCCCGCTCGTCCTCGGGGTCGACCTGGCCGCCGCCGCGGTGGACCGCGCCCGGCGCGGCGACCCGGCCGGGCGGGCCGAGTTCACCCGGTTGGACGCCACCGACGCCGAGGCCGTCCGGGCGCTCCACCACCGCCTCGGCGACGCCAACGTGTACGTGCGCGGGGTGATCCACCAGAGCGAGCCGGCCGACCGCCGACGGGTGGTCGACGCCGTCCGCGTCCTGATCGGGGCACGGGGCCGGGCCTTCGTGTTCGAGCTCGCCGAGGCGGCCAAGGGCGTGCTGGGCGAGCTCGCCCGCGACCCGGCCGGCCCGCCCCCGAAACTGCGCCCGGTCCTCGACCACGGGCTCGCCCCCGCTGATGTCGCCGACGCGGCCTTCCCCGAGCTGTTCCGCACGGCCGGACTCGACGTCCTCGCCGGCGGTGAACTGCCGCTGGCCACCACGGAGTCCACCGCCGACGGCGCCCGGATCGAGCTGCCCGCGCACTGGCTGATCGCCGGGCCGGGCGGGTCCGCGCCGCGCTGACTCCGGCGCGGCAGGCCCCGTCGGCACGGCAGGCGCGGCAGACCCCGTCGGCACAGCAGGCGCGGCAGGCCTCGCCGGCGCGGGAGGCGCGGTCGGCGCGGCAGGAGCGGCCCTACTCCGGCCGGATGTTCAGGTTGCCGCGCAGGACGTTCCCGGGGTCGTAGGCCTTCTTCACGGCCGCGAGCCGGGCGTAGCGCTCCGGGCCGTAGATGTCCCGCGCCCTCCGGTCGCCCTCGCCCTGGACGTAGTTGGCGTACGCCCCGCCGGTGCCGAAGGCCCGCAGGCCCTCGATCGTCGCCCGCGACCAGGCGATGTGCTCCGCGTCCCGTTCCGGGTCGGTCCAGTGCGCCTCCGCCGTCACCTGGTAGGGCGCGGCGCGGCCGGGGAAGGCGGAGTCCCGCTCGGGGACGTCCGCGATGGCCCCGCGCAGGAACTCGAAGTCGATCGAGCAGAGCGCGGACGGGTTGGCCCGGGTCGCCTCGACCATCCCGGCCACGGCCCCGGGCGAAAGGTCCTGGAGGTAGCGGGACTTGACGAAGTACCGGTCGCCCTTGGGCTCGCTGCTGTCGCCGAGCGCCTGGAGCTGCGGGTACGACATGGGGATGCTCACCCGGGCCGCGGGCGCGACCTCCCGGTAGAGCGCCTCGGTGTGCGCGCGGCCCTCCTCCTGGTCCCCGTTC
This sequence comes from Kitasatospora sp. NPDC058444, assembly GCF_042721415.1. Taxonomy (NCBI): domain Bacteria; kingdom Bacillati; phylum Actinomycetota; class Actinomycetes; order Kitasatosporales; family Streptomycetaceae; genus Kitasatospora; species Kitasatospora sp. NPDC058444. Next base: position 131,798 of record NZ_JBHXLL010000010.1, read on the forward strand.
CACACCGCCAGGAGCAGCAGCGCGTGCCGCCCCCGCAGGTGCTCCGGTATCCAGTCCTGCTCGCCCGCGCGCTTCAGCCCGCCGACGACGTGCAGGCCGGCCGGCTGCCGCTCGGTGTACGCCCGGTAGGCGGCCAGGGCGTCGGGGACGCCGTCCACGGCGTGCACGCCCATGCTGAAGAGCGCCGGTCCGACCGGGCGCAGCCGCAGCGTGAAGCGGGTGACCACGCCGAAGTTCCCGCCGCCGCCGCGCAGTGCCCACAGCAGTTCGGGGTGGCTCTCCTCGGTGGCCTCGACCACCGAGCCGTCGGCGAGGACGACCTCGGCGGCGAGGATGTGGTCGCAGGTCAGGCCCCAGCGGCGGGCGAGCCAGCCGTATCCGCCGCCGAGGGCCAGTCCCCCCAGGCCGGTGTGGGAGATGACGCCGGCGGGGCAGGCCAGTTCGTACGGCGCGGTGGCCTGGTCGAGGTCGCGCAGCAGGCAGCCGCCCTGGGCCTCGGCGGTGCGGGCCCGCGGGTCGACGGTGACGGCGCGCATCGGCGACAGGTCGATCATCAGCGCCCCGTCGGCGACGGCGCTGCCGCCGACGTTGTGGCCGCCGCCGCGGACGGTGACGTCGAGGCCGTGGGCCGTCGCGTGGCGCAGCGCCTCGCTCACGTCGGCCGCGGTGCGGCAGCGGGCGATGTGGGCGGGGCTGCGGTCGTGCATGCCGTTCCACACCGTGCGCGCCTCGTCGTACCCGGCGTCGCCGGGGCTCAGCCAGTGGGCGGGCGGTGTGGCCCGTGGCAGAACGTCGTCCTCCGGCATGGTGGCGGCTCCCCGTGATCGATGCGCCGATGCGATGGCGCACACACGATAGGTGGCCCGTCGACGGCCCGGAGGTGAAGATTTGATGATCCATCACCTTTCGGCCATCCTCCGTTCCTGGTCGAACCGTCCCGGACGGGCAACGCCCGCTGCCCGGCCGGTCCCGATCTCCGCTGGTCAGCCTCGGACCGCCCGGCGAGCCACCCAAGTCCCTTCGGCCACCGGGATCTTGGCGCATTTGCGGGGCCGGAGCGACGAAAGCGCTCGAACTACGGAGCCCGCCGTGTTTTGCTTCCCTGCACATGACATCGGTCGGCGCGGCAACGGGGTGAGGGATGACTGGGACCGAAGGTACTCCGGACCGACCGCGTCCGTCGGGCGTGGCCCGCTACCGCACCCGCGGCGTCCCCGACCTGCACCACCGCTTCATCCGTGACGCCCGCTCGCACGACTGGGAGCCGGCCGAGGTGGTCCACCGGGCCCTGCGGGACCGCCCCGGGACCGCACCGCCCTCCGAGCTCTCCTGGCTGATCGCGAGCGGCAGCACCTACGCCGAGCAGGTCGGCATGGACGTGGCGGCCGGCCTGCTGCACGCCTGCCCCGAGGGCGACATGAAGCTGGTGCTCGCCACCGCGGTGGCCGACGAGGCCAAGCACTCGGCCGTCTTCCACCACTACGCGCACGCCGTCGCCGGGTCGGTCAAGGATCCGGGCGACGCCGTCGACGAACTGTCGCGCGACCTGTGGTCCCTGGACGACTACACCGCCCGCTTCCTGGCCCACACGCTGGCCGAGGGGTTCGCCGCCGACGAGTTCCGCTGGTTCGACGAGGGCCTGCGCGGGGACGGCCTGGGCGAGGTGTACCGGCTGGTGCGCCGCGACGAGTCCCGCCACGTCGCGCTCGGCATGGCCTACCTCACCCACGGCCCCGGCGCGGACCGACTGCGCCGTCTGCCCGCCGAGTTGCTGCTCGCCGCCGAACAGGTGGTGCTGAAGCACAACGACGTGGACAAGCTGGCCTCGCTGGTGCACCGGCTGCTGCCCGGTACACCGGCACCACTGGTCGCCGCCCGGCTCCGGGCGCGACACGCCACCCGCATGCGGGTGCTCCTGAACGTCCGGGACGACCGGCAAGACCTGTCCCGGCACGGCAAATCCACGCGAGAACACATGGAGGTGTGATGGAGATCAAGAAGGTTGCCGTCCGCGCTGAGACCAAGGCGGCCAACAAGTACAGCGTGAGCACACGCCGCGCGAGCAAGTAAGGCGCACTGGTTCCACCCGAGGCGGCCGTACCCCCGGTGGTACGGCCGCCTCTTCCACTGCCCGCTCCACCGCCCGAGAGTCCGAAAGTCCGAAAGTCCGAAAGTCCGAGAGTCCGTGAGTCCGTGAGTCCGAAAGGCCAGGGAATGCGTATCGCGCTCGTCTCCATGCCGTGGCAGGCCCTGGAGATGCCGTCGCTCCAGGTCGGCCTCCTGCACGCGCTCGTCACCCGGGAACGGCCGGCCGACGAGGTCGCCGAGTACCACGGGTGGCTGCGCTGGGCCGAGTTCCTGCTGGAGCACAGCGACGGCGAACTGACCCCGACGGAGTACATGACCGTCGCCGACGACCAGGTGTTCGACGGCTTCGGCGACTGGGTCTTCTCGGGCTGCCTCTACGACGACGACCAGTGGGGGACCGAGCAGCTCACCGCCTACGCGGCCCGCACCGGCTCGTCGATCGACAGCCTGCTGCGGATGCGGCCGCACGCCGCCCGGTTCATCGCCGAGGCCGCCCGCGACGTGCTCGCCACCGACCCCGACGTGGTCGGCATGACCACCACCTTCCTGCAGAACGTGCCCTCGCTCGCCCTCGCCCGGGAGATCAAGCGCCTGCGGCCCGAGGTCGTCACCGTGCTGGGCGGCAGCAACTGCGACAGCGTCATGGGCCACGCCCTGCACCGCAACCACCCCTTCCTGGACCACGTCGTGCGCGGGGAGGCCGAGCGGGCCTTCCCGGCGCTGCTCGCCCACATCGAGCGCGGCACGGCCCCCGCGGACGTCCCCGGGGTCTGCTGGTGGGACGGCGGGACCTCGCGCGCCAACCGGGAGCCCCGCGGCACCGTGCCGATCGGACTGCTGCCCAGCCCCGACTTCGACGCCTGGCAGGAGTCCTTCGACTCCTCCCCGGTGGCCGAGTTCGTCGAGCCCAAGCTCGTGGTGGAGGGCGCCCGGGGCTGCTGGTGGGGCGAGAAGCACCACTGCACCTTCTGCGGGCTCAACGGAAGCCTGATGGAGTTCCGCTCGAAGAGCGGTGAGCAGCTCTGGTCCGAGATCGAACGGCTCGTCCACCGGCACAAGTTGCTCGACGTCATCACGGTGGACAACATCATCAGCATGGACTACTTCCGTGACTTCCTGCCACGGGCCGCCGAGAGCGCGTGGGACCTGCGCATCCACTACGAGGTGAAGTCGAACCTCAGCCAGGAGCAGATCGCCCTGCTGGGCCGCGCCCGGGTCACCCACGTCCAGCCCGGCATCGAGAGCCTGAACAGCCGGGTGCTCGGTCTGATGGACAAGGGGGTCACCGGCGCCCGCAACGTCCGTACCATGAGGGAGTGCGAGAACCACGCGCTCACCTGTGTCTGGAACTACCTCTACGGGTTCCCGGGCGAGCGCGACGAGGACTACACGGAGATCATCGACCAGATGCCGGCCCTGCGCCACCTCCAGCCCCCGGGCGGTGCCACCCGCATCGCGCTGGAGCGCTTCAGCCCGCACTTCACCAACCCCGCGCTGGGCTTCACCGAGCGCCGCCCCGCCGACATCTACCAGCACGTCTACCAGCTGCCGCGGGAGGAACTGGAGGACCTGGTCTACCTGTTCGACGCCCCGGCCACCGGCATCCAGGGCGAGCTGGAACGGCGGCTGGTGGAGGAGATCGACCGCTGGACGGAGGCCTACCCGTCCTCCCGGCTCCTGCTCGAACCGGTCACGGACGGCCCGGACGGCGGCGACGGCGAGCAGGGCGACCTGCTCGTCCACGACGAACGCGAGGGCTGGCCCCGGCGCACCCACCGGCTGACGCACTGGCGGGCCGCCGCCTTCCGCGAGCTGGAGCACGGCCGTACGCCCGCCGCCCTGCACCGCCGCCTGGCCGAGGCCGGGTACGAGGTCCCGCTGGACGAGCTCACCGCCTGGGGGCGCGAACTCCTGGCGCACGGACTGGTGTTCAAGGACGGCGACACCCTGCTCGCGCTGCCCACCCGGGCGGTTCCGGTCCGCGCCCCCGGCGTCGGCGCCGCGTTCCCCGCCGCCCTCCCCACCCCCGAGGAGGTGGCGTGATGCCGATCGCCAAGCCCTCCCTCGCGGCCCCGGACCGGCCGGACCTGCCGGACACCGTGCCCCACCGGCTGGACGGCCGGCTGGTCGTCCTCGCCGCACCGGTCCGCCTCGGCGCGGGCGGGCGCCCGGCCGCCGAGGCCGTCCGGCTGCTGCGCGAGTGCCAGGGCCAGGTGCTCCCGGTGCGGTGGTCGCTGGCCCCGGACGACCCGCTGCTGCACGACCCCGACGCCGCCGACTTCGCCCTCCACCACCTGCACCACCTGCCGCCGCCCGCCGCTTCGGCCACAGAGGCCACAGAGGCCACAGAGGCCGAACGTGCCCTGGCCGACTGGCGCTCCGCCTACGCGTACGGGCGGTTCTACTACCGGCAGGGACCGGACTTCCTCCAGGTCCGGGACCGCCGGGACCCGGACGCCTCGGCCCGCTTCGCGCTGGACCACCCCGACCTGGTGGCCACCTTCCGGGCCTGCCTGACCCCCACCGCCCTGGACGACCTCAGCAGTACGGGCCGTGAGGCCGTGTCCGTCCTGGCGTCCGAAGGCCTCGTGCTCGTCACCCGGGGTTGGGCGGTGACACTGCCTCCACGCATCCGCCACTGGACCGTGCCCGACACAGGAGTCTGATACATGGGATCTTCCACGGCCGAGGAGTCGTCCGTACCCGCGGAGTCCGGCCCGCCCGCGACACCGCCCCCGGCCCCGGAATCCGTACCGCTGCGCCGGCACCGCCCGCTGCTGCTGCTGGTCACGGAGCAGATGACCAGCTCGGTGGGGCGTCAGGTGACGGCGCTGGCGCTGCCCCTGCTGGCCATCGCCCACCTGCACGCCGGCCCGCTGGGCGCCTCGGCGCTGATGGCGATGTCGTACCTGCCCGGCGTCCTGCTCAGCCCCCTGATCGGCGTCGCCGTCGACCGGGCCCGGCTGCGGAGGATGCTGGTCTCGCTGTCCTGGCTACAGGTGCCCGCCATCGGCAGCGTGCCGCTCGCCGCCGCGCTGGACGGCCTGACCTGGCCGCACCTGTTCGCCGCGGCCGCCGCCTCCGGGGCGCTGAACTCCGCCCAGGGCATCGCGCTGCAGTCCTGTCTGCCCCGCGTGGTGCCCGCGGAACGCCTGCTGCCGGCCAACTCCTCGCTCACCGGAGCCCGGACCGTCGGCCTGATCGGCGGGCCGGCGCTCGGCGGCATCCTGATCGGCGTGATCGACCCGGCCCCGGCGCTGCTGGTCGAGTGCGCCGCCTACCTCGTCGGCGGGGCCCTGTTCCTCGCGCTGCCGGCCGCCCTGAACCGGTCCGCGCAGGAGGCGGGCAGCGGCGCGCGGTCCCGCCTCGACGCCCTGAAGGAGGGCCTCGACGTCATCCGGCGCGAGACCCTGCTGCGCCGCCAGGCGCTGGCCGCGGCCGGGCTCAACCTGGGCGGCGGGGCCGGCGGCGGCCTGTTCGTCCTGTACGCCGACCGGGAGCTGCAACTGCCCCCGTGGCAGCTCGGCGCCGTCTACGCCGCGTACGCCGTCGGAATGGGCAGCGGCGTGCTGGCCGCGACCTCCGTCACCCGCGCGCTGGGCATGGCCCGGGCCATCCGGCTGTGCGCCGTGGGCGCGGGGGCCGCCCTCTTCCTCATCCCGGCGGCTTCGCTGGGGCTGTCCTTCCCGGTCCTCGTCCTGTACCAGCTGCTGTTCGGACTGCTGGCCACCGTCTGGGCGATCGCCATGACCACCGGGCGGCAACTCGTCACCCCCGCCCACCTGTTGGGCCGCGTGAACGCCTTCCTCCAGGCCGTGCTGACCGCCACCCTGCCGGTCGGCGCCTTCGTCGGCGGGTGGCTCGCCTCCCGGGTCGGCATCGTGCCGGTGCTGGTCGGCGCGGCGGCCGTCGCCCTGGCGGGCGCGAGCAGTCTCTGGTTCCCGCGCGACATGCTCGCCGAGATCGAGCGGGCCGCGGAGCGGAAGAAGGCCGCCTGAGGCCCCGCCACCCCGAGTCGGACCCTCGCACCAGATCCTCGACACACGTCCTCGACACCACGTCCTCGACACCACGTCCTCGACACCACGTCCTCGACGCCACAGGAGGCCGCATGCCCGGCGCAGCGGGAACCGTGCTCATCACCGGAGCGAGCAGCGGAATCGGAGCGGCCACCGCGCGCCGGCTCGCCGCCCGCGGCCACGACCTGGTGTTGATCGCCCGGCGCGAGGAGCGCCTCAAGGCGTTGGCCGCGGAGCTGTCCGCCGAGCACGGCACCGCCGTCGTCGCGGCGCCGCTCGACCTGGAGCACACCGAGGAGCTCGCCGACGCGCTGACGGCCGTCCTCGCCGCCCTGCCCGGCCCGCTAGCCGGCGCGGTGCTGGCGGCCGGGCACGGCCGCGGCCACGGGCCGGTACGGGAGGCCGACAGCGCGCCGTGGGAGTCCCAGCTGCGGGTCAACCTGCTCGCCCCGATGATCGTCACGCGCCAGCTCCTGCCCGAACTGGACGCCCGCGGCGGGGACTTGGTGCTGGTCGGCTCCGTGTTCGGCACCCGGCCCTCGCCCGGCTACGCGGCCTACTCCGCCACCAAGCACGGACTGGCGGGCTTCGTCCGCTCGCTCGCCGAGGAGGAACGGCCGCCCGGCGGCTGCCGGATCTGCCTGATCTCCCCCGGTGCCACCAACACCGAGTTCGCCTCGGTCCTCTCCGGGGCCCCGGCCCCGCGCGTCCACCAGGTCACCGACTGGCCGTACCACCCGCTGCTCGCCGAGGACGTGGCCGCCGCCGTCGAGTGGGCGATGAGCCGCCCCGGCCACGCCCGGATCGCGGAGCTCACCCTCGACCCCGCCGACGCCCGGTACTGAGCCGCCCCGGGACCGGACGAGTCGCCGGGGCTCGCGCCCCGGGCGCATCCTGGAGAGGACCCGTACCGCCCCCTCCCGGGAGGACAAGCCATGGCGGTCCACCGCGTCGGTCTCGTCGTGCACAAGGGACGGCCCGAGGCCGTGGCGGCCTCGGACCTGGTCCGGACCTGGTGCGCGGACCACGACGTCCGGTGCTCCGAGATCGACGTGTGGGACGCGGGCGTGCAGCGGCGCGGCGCCCGCGAGGAGCTGGCCGCCGCCGGGGAGCCGGACCTCATCGTCACGCTGGGCGGCGACGGCACCTTCCTGCGCGGCGCCCGCCTGGCCGCGCACAACGGCTCCCTGCTGCTGGGCATCGACTTCGGGCACGTCGGGTTCCTCACCGAGGTGCCCGCCCACGACGTGCTCCAGGCCCTGGACGCCGTCCAGGAGTCCCGGATCACCGTCGAGCACCGGATGCTGCTGACCATGCGCGCCTCACGGCCGCTCTCGCCGCCCGAGGAGCTCGATCCGCTGGGCCTGTACGGCCGCCGGCCGGGGCTGCCCCCGCCGCAACCGCGGGCGGGCTGCGAGGTCGGCGGGGGCTGGGGGGTGGCGCTCGACCTGCTCGGGCTGAACGAGGTCGTGGTGGAGAAGTTCGCCCGGGACGGCCGGGTCGCCGCGGCGGTCTACTTCGCCGGGCGGCTGCTCGCCTGCTACGCCGGCGACGCGCTGCTGGTGGCGACCCCGACGGGCTCGACCGCGTACAGCTTCGCCGCGGGCGGGCCGGTGGTCTCGCCCCGGGCGGAGGTCCTGGTCTTCACCCCCGTCGCGGCGCACATGGTCTTCAAGCGCTCGGTCCTCGCCGCCCCGGACGAGCCGATCGCCATCCGGCTGCTGTCGAACTCGGGGACCGCGGCGGTCAGCGTGGACGGCCAGCTCCGCGGGGTGCTGGAGCCCGGGGACTGGGTCGGCGCCTACGCCGCGCCGACCCGGCTGCGGGTGGCGCGGCTGGGGCCGACGGACTTCTACGGCCGGGTGCGCCGGCGGATGCGGCTGACCGACGCGCCCGCCACCTCCTCCGACGGCGAGGTGCCGTCGGCGTGGCCGCTGACGTCGCCGCCGCCGCACGACCTGGAGCACCTGAACCTGCCCACGCTGCAGGCGGGCCGCCACCTTCCCTCGGTCGTCCGCCGGGCCGAGGACGAGGACTGACCCGCCCGGTGCCGTCCTAGGCGCCGTCCGTCCGCACCTCGGGGCGGGCGGGCTCGGCCCAGAGGGTGTGGAAGCTGCCCGGACGGTCGGTGCGGCGGTAGGTGTGGGCGCCGAAGAAGTCGCGCTGCCCCTGGACCAGCGCGGCGGGCAGGTGCTCGCTGCGCAGGGTGTCGTAGGAGGCGAGCGCGGCGGAGAACGCCGGCACGGGGATGCCGTGCTGGGCCGCGCCGGCCACCACGGTGCGCCAGGCCGCCTGGGCGTCGGCGACCTCCGCCGCGAACTGCTCCTCGGCGAGCAGGCTGACCAGGTCGGGGTCGGCGGCGTGGGCGGCGCGGATCCGGTCGAGGAATGCGGCGCGGATGATGCAGCCGCCGCGCCAGATCCTCGCCACCGCGCCCAGGTCGATGTCCCAGCCGTACTCGGCCGCGGCGTCGCGGATCATCGTCCAGCCCTGGTCGTAGGCGATGACCTTCGAGGCGTAGAGGGCCTGTTCGACGTCGCGGGTGAAGCGCTCGGCCTCGTGCGGGCGCAGCTCCTGCCGGGTGCCCCCGGGCAGCGGCCGGTAGGCGGCCCGCAGTTCGGACCGGGCGGAGGCGACCCGGGCGAAGGTGGCCTGGGCGATGGCGGTGACCGGGGAGCCGAGGTCGAGGGCGGTCTGCACCGTCCAGCGTCCGGTGCCCTTCTGCTCCGCGGCGTCCTGGACGATGTCGACGAAGGGCTTGCCGGTGGCGGCGTCGGTGTGGGCGAGCACCTCGGCGGTGATCTCGATCAGGTAGGAGTCCAGCCGCCCCTTGTTCCAGTTCCGGAAGGTCTCGGCGATCTCGGCGGGGGTGTACCCGCCGACCTCCCGCAGGAGGTGGTAGGCCTCGGCGATGAGCTGCATGTCGGCGTACTCGATGCCGTTGTGCACCATCTTCACGAAGTGGCCGGCGCCGTCGGTGCCGATGTGGGTGCAGCACGGATCGCCGTCCACGTGGGCGCTGATCCGCTCCAGCATCGGGCCGAGGACGGCGTAGGACTCGGCGGAGCCGCCGGGCATGACCGAGGGGCCGTGCAGCGCGCCCTCCTCCCCGCCGGAGACACCGGTGCCGACGAAGTGGATGCCGCGTTCGCGCAGCGCCCGTTCCCGGCGCCGGGTGTCGGCGAAGTGCGCGTTGCCGCCGTCGATGATCATGTCGCCCGCCTCCAGCAGCGGGGCGAACTCCTCGATGACCTCGTCGGTGGGCTGCCCCGCCTTCACCATGATCAGGAGCCTGCGGGGCCGCTCCAGCGCGGCCACCAGCTCCTGCGGCGACCGTGCCGGGACGAACGTGCCCTCGTGGCCGAACTCCTCCACCAGCGCGTCGGTCCGCGCCGGCGTGCGGTTGTGCACCGCGACCGGGTAGCCGTTGCGGGCGAAGTTCCGCGCCAGGTTGCGGCCCATCACCGCGAGCCCCGTCACGCCGATCTGTGCGGATGCCTCCATGGGCGGCTGCTTCCTTCCTCGGGGAGTCCCCCGGGCAGGGACCCGCGGGCCTGCGCCGCGGCCGCCCGGGCCGGCCGCTCCCATGCTCACCACCCGCCCCCGCCCGCCGCACGGGGGACTGCCCCGTTCAGGTGCCCCCGGCGGCGGCCGGACGGCCGCTGCCCGGACAGCCGCTGCCCGGGGGCGCGCTCAGGCGCGGCCGAGGACCCGGTCGACGGTGATCTCGATGACCACCCGGTCCGGGTTGACCCGCGGCTGCCGGTAGCGCTCCGCGTAGCGGCGCTCCGCCGCGGCGACCTGCTCGGGCTCCTCGCGGACGACCGCCACGCCCTCCAGGGTCGACCAGCGGGCCCGGTCCACCTGGCAGACCGCGACCCGCTGGCCCTCGGGTCCGGCCTCGGCGACGTTGCGGGCCTTGCGGCTGGTGCGGCTGGTGATCACCCGGGCGGTTCCCGTCTCCGGCTGGTACGTCACACCGACCGGCACCACGTGCGGCGTGCCGTCCGGGCGGGTGGTGGTCAGCGTGGAGATGTGCCGCTCCCGCCAGAAGGCGAGGAAGGCGTCGTCGAGGTCGCGCGGGTCATGGGCCATGATCGCGATGGTACGGCCCCCGGGGAACGGTCGTTCCCCGGGGGCCGTCCGGGTGGGGCGGGGCCCCGCCCCGGTGCCCGTCAGTGCCCGCGCGCGATCCACTCCGGCAGGGCCGGGGCCTCGGCGCCGATGGTGGTCGGGTCGCCGTGACCGGTGCGCACCACGGTCTCGGCCGGGAGCGTCAGCAGCCGCTCGCGGATCGAGTCGATGATCGTCGGGAAGTGCGAGAACGACCGGCCGGTGGCACCCGGGCCCCCGTGGAACAGGGTGTCCCCGGTGAAGACGGTGCCCAGCCCGGGCGCGTACAGGCAGACCGCGCCCGGCGCGTGGCCCGGGGTGTGCAGCACGGTCAGCTCGGTGCCGGCCACCTCGATCCGCTGGCCGTCGGCCAGTTCGCCGTCCGGCAGCCGCTCGGGGTGGGTGAGCTTCCACAGCGGCAGGTCGTCCGGGTGCAGCAGGATCGGCGCACCGGTGCGGGCGGCGAGCGCCGGGGCAGCGTCGATGTGGTCGTTGTGCGCGTGGGTGGAGACGATCGCCAGCAGCCGGCGCCCGCCGAGCGCGGCCTCGATGGCCTCGGCGTCGTGCGCGGCGTCGATCACCACCGCCTCCTCGTCGTTCCCGACGATCCAGACGTTGTTCTCCACCTCCCAGCTGCCGCCGTCGAGTTCGAAGGTCCCGGCGGTCACCAGCCGTTCGACGACCGCGGTCACAGGACCACCACCGAGCGCAGGACGTCGCCCTGGTGCATGCGCTCGAACGCCTGCTCCACAGCGTCGAGCTCGATGGTCTCGGTGACGAACGCGCCGAGGTCCAGGCGGCCCTGGAGGTAGAGGTCGATCAGCATCGGGAAGTCCCGCGAGGGCAGGCAGTCGCCGTACCAGGAGGACTTCAGCGCGCCGCCGCGGCCGAAGACGTCGAGCAGCGGGAGCTCCAGCGTCATCTCCGGGGTCGGCACGCCGACCAGGACGACGGTGCCGGCCAGGTCCCGGGCGTAGAAGGCCTGCTTGTAGGTCTCCGGCCGGCCGACCGCCTCGACCACCACGTCCGCGCCGTTGCCGCCGGTCAGCTCGCGGATCGCCTCGACCGGGTCGGTGGTGCGGGAGTTGACGGTGTGGGTGGCGCCCAGCGCGCGGGCGGTCTCCAGCTTGCGGTCGTCGATGTCCACGGCGATGATCTTCGCCGCGCCCGCCAGCCGGGAGCCCATCACGGCCGCGCCGCCGACGCCGCCGCAGCCGATCACGGCGACCGAGTCGCCCCGGCCGACGTTGCCGGTGTTGATCGCGGCGCCGAGGCCCGCCATCACGCCGCAGCCCAGCAGGCCGGCGACGGCCGGCTCGGCCGCCGGGTCCACCTTGGTGCACTGACCGGCCGCGACCAGGGTCTTCTCGGCGAACGCGCCGATGCCCAGCGCGGGGGACAGCTCGGTGCCGTCCAGCAGCGTCATCTTCTGCTTGGCGTTGTGGGTGTTGAAGCAGTACTGCGGGCGGCCCCGCTTGCACGCGCGGCACTGGCCGCACACCGCACGCCAGTTGAGGACCACGAAGTCACCGGGCTCGACCTCGGTGACGCCCTCGCCGACCGACTCCACGATGCCCGCGGCCTCGTGGCCGAGCAGGAACGGGAACTCGTCGTTGATGCCGCCCTCCCGGTAGTGGAGGTCGGTGTGGCAGACACCGCACGCCTGGATCCGGACCACCGCCTCGCCCGGGCCAGGGTCCGGCACCACGATCGTGGCCACCTCCACGGGCTCGCCCTTGGCGCGCGCGATGACTGCCTTGACCTGCTGGGGCATCCGATTCCACCTCCGTCTGCCGGTGCGGCTCTGCACCGGCGTGACCTGCGACAACACGACTGCAGACGAACTGCCCACGAAGCGTATCGCCCGCCCGGCCGGTCACCGGCGGAGCATCCCGGGCGATCCGGTGTGACGCGGTGTGATACGGCTCACCGCGCGTGCCGACGGCGTGTCCGCCGCCGCCGCGACGGCTCACGGGTCCTCACGTGGCAGGCGCCGGCCGGGTGTCCGCCGAGGGCGCGGAGACCCGCCCGGCGCGGCTTCGCCGAGGGGGGCGCACGGGCGGCGCTGAGCGCCCGTCAGCACTCCTCTAAGTGCCCGGAAAGCACCCGCGTTGGCTGGAATCGCCGCAGACGGGCGCCCGCCACCCACGTACGGTCGTAGCTGAGACGGTCCACACGACCACGCTCAGCACACCCGCCCCGCCCGTCGGCGCGCGACAGCGCACCGACCGCGCCGGGTGCGCGCCGACCGCGCACCCGCGCACATTTCGCGCCACACCCCGTAGGAGCCCGACCGACCCCCCGGCCCGTGTCGAGCCGCCAGCCGGCCGCATCACCCGTCCCCGCACGATCCCCGGATCCACCCCCCGTCGGGTCGCGTCCCCGCGGCCCACCGCCCTGGAGTCTGGAGTACGGATGTCCACCGAGAACAGTGCGACCAGCGCCGGCACCGCCCCGCTCCCCCCGCTGCACTGCATGCGCCTGCTCGAACCCGGCCCGCCCCGCCTCGCCGCGCTGCCCACCGGCACGCCGGTCTGGCTGGTCAGCCGGCACGCCGACGTGCGCCAGGTGCTGACCGACCCGCGGCTGGGCCGCGCCCCGCTCTACGCGCCGGACGCCCCGCCGATCACGGTCACGCCCAACATCCTGGACGATCCGCAGATCATGCTGAACATCGACGGCACCGAGCACCAGCGGCTGCGCCGCACCGTGCAGCGCGCCTTCACCCCGCGCGCGATCGAGCGCTGGCGGCCCTGGGTGGCCTCGGTGGTCGAGTCGCTGATCGACGAGCTGATCGACCACGGCTCCCCCGCCGACATCATCGCCGGCTACTCCCGCCCGCTGCCGGTCGCCGTGATCAGCCGGCTGATGGGCCTGGACAACCTGGACGGCAAGCGGCTCGCGCACTGGAGCGACCACGCGATGTCCGTCACCGCCTACAGCGCCGACGAGATCGTCACCGCGATGACCGAGTTCGCCGCCTTCGGCGCCGAGGTGATCGCCGAGCGCCGCTCCGCCCCCGGCGAGGACCTGGTCAGCAGCCTGCTCGCGGCCGCCGCCGAGGACGGCTCGATCACCGAGGGCCAGCTGGTCACCCTGGTCATCGGCCTGGTCGTGGCCGGCCACGAGACCACCATGACCAGCCTCGGCAACGCCCTGGTCTACCTGCTCCAGGACGGCCGCGAGGCCTGGCAGCGGCTCTCCTCCGACGAGGCCAGCGCCGCCGCCGCGACGGAGCAGATCCTGCGTGCCGTCCCGCTCGGCGACCGCCAGGAGTACATGCCCGGACTGATGCGCCGCACCGTCGAGGACGTCGAGATCGGCGGCGTGGTCATCCCGGCCGGCAGCGTGGTCGCCGCCGACGCGGCCGCCGCCAACCACGACCCGGAGGTGTTCACCGGGGACCTGCTCACCGAACTGTTCGCCCCGCTGGCCGCCCCCACGCTCACCTTCGGCGCCGGGCCGCACCACTGCCTGGGCGCCTGGCTGGCCCGGATGGAGCTGGAGCTCGCCCTGCACCGGCTGGCCCGCCGGCTGCCCGCCCTGCGGCTGGCCGACCCGGTCGAGCGGATCGACTGGCGGCGCGGCCTGCTCACCCGCAGCCCTCACTCCCTGCGGGTGGAATGGTGACGGGCCGCGCGGACATCGAGCCGGTGGTCGTCCGGGTCGACCGGGACCGCTGCATCGGCTCCGGGATGTGCGTCCTCAGCGCCCCGGACTCGCTGGTCCTCGGCGCCGACGGGCTGGCCGCACCGCTGGCGCGGTACGCGGACGGCGGCGCGGAGCTGACGGACGGGCTGAGCGAGGCGGTGGACTTCTGCCCGGTCGAGGCGCTCAGCCTGCACTCGGCCCGCGGCGGCCACCGGATCGTCCCCGCGGAGTGAGCGCTCCCCGGTGGTGCCCGTCGCGACGACCGCGGCGGGCACCACCGGGAGCTCCCCCGACCGGCACAGGCCGGGCGATCGATTAGTCAGGCTCATCGGTCGATGAGCTCATCGATCTTGTCGGGCCCTTCGGCCGGCTGATGGGCTGGCCGCATGACACATGCCGACACCCTGGCCCCACCGGCCGGTTCACCCACCGCCCACCGCTGGTCCCCGGTCCTCGCCGTCGCACTCGCCACCTTCACCGTGGTCTCCTCCGAGATGATGCCGGTCGGCCTGCTCACCCCGATGTCCCACAGCCTCGGCGTCACCGACGGGGTCACCGGCCTCTCCCTCACCGTCACCGGCCTGATCGCCGCCGTCCTCTCCCCCTTCGCCCCGCGGCTCGTCGGCCCGCGCGACCGCCGGACCGTCCTGGTCGCCTTCATGCTGCTGCTCGGCGTCGCCAACGCGGTGACGGCACTGGCGCCGGACTTCGCCGTCCTGGCCGCCGGGCGCATCCTGCTCGGCGCCGCCATGGGCGTCGTCTGGGGCCTCGCCGCGAGCCTCGGCCCCCGCCTCGCCGACGGCCCGCGCCTCCCCCTCGCCATGACGCTGATCTTCTCCGGCGTCTCCATCGCCTCCGTCCTCGGCGTCCCGCTGGGCACCTACCTGGCCGCGCTGCTCGACTGGCGCGCCGCGTTCTGGGCACTCGCCCTGCTCGGCGCCGCCTCCGCCGCCGTCCTCGCCACCACGCTGCCCGCGCTGCCCGCTCCGACCGCTCCGACCGCCCAGGAGAGCGGACGGCTGGGCGGGCTGGCCGGCGTCCGGTACCACCGGGGCGTCGCCGCCGGGATCGCGATCACCGCCCTCGTCGTGCTCGGCCACTTCGCCGGCTACACCTACGTCCGCCCGGTCCTCGAAGCCGACGCGGGCCTGAGCAGCGGCGTCATCGCCGCCTGCCTGCTGGTGTACGGACTCGCGGGCGTCGCCGGGAACTTCACCCTCGGCCCGCTCGCCGGGCGCCGCCCGAAGACCGCCGTCGCCCTCGCCCTCGGCGGCGTCGCCCTGGCCGCCGCCCTGCTCGCGTACGCCGGCGGCGTCGTCACCGTGCTGCTCGTCCTGGTCGTCTGGGGAGCCTCGTACGGTGGCGTGTCGGTCGCCACCCAGACCTGGGTCCGGCTGGCCGCCCCGGCCCGGGTCGAGGCCTCCGCGGCGATCTGGGCGGGCGTGTTCAACGCGAGCATCGCCCTCGGCTCCCTGGCCGGCGGCCTCGTCGTCGACCGGGCCGGGAACCGCGCCGCCCTGCTCACCGCCGCCGGGCTGGCGGCCCTCGGCCTGCTGCTCACCCTGCTCTCCCGGCCGGGCGCCGGAAGGCCGGACCGGCCGTAGTCCGTCGGCTCCAGCCGTTCGGCGACAGCCCTTCGACTCCAGCCCTTCGGCTCAGTCGACGTGGCCGGCCAGCAGCTCGACGAACCCGGCCGCCAGCCGGTGCGGGCGCCGTTCCTGCTGGACCACCTCCAGCGCCGTCGGCTCCAGCCCCGGCACCGGCAGGAAACGGATGTCCGGCCGCTGGACGTACGTCGTGCTGCGCTCGCACAGCAACAGCCCCTGACGGGTGCCGGCCACCATCGACAGGCCCTCCTGGATGGTGGCCGCACCCGCCGGGTAGGCCAGCTCCCGCCCGTCCGGCGTCCGCCGGGGCGCGTTGACCCGCCGCCAGTACTCGGGCGCCGGGCCGCGCGGCTCGATCAGCGGCAGCGCGGCCAGCTCGTCCACGCTCACCCCGTCCGCCCCGCCGAGGCGCCTCGCGGCCGAGACCGCCACCCGCACCGGCTGCCGGGAGAACTCCATCAGCACCTCCAGCCCCGGTTCCCGGCACGGGGCGAGCACGATCGCCAGGTCGATCTCACCCCGCGCGAGGTGCGAGAACGGGTCCGCCCACGGCAGTTCGACCAGCTGCACCGTCCCCTCCGGCAGGCTCGCGACCACCCGGGCGACCGGCTCGTACACCGCGCACTGGAAGCCCAGCCGCAGCGGCTCCGCCGTCGCGGCCCCCGCCCGGGCGGCCTCGTACCCGTCCCGGAGCCGCTCGAAGGCGGGCACCACCTGCTCGGCCAGCGCCCGCCCCAGCTCCGTCAACTCGACCCGGCGGCTGGTCCGTTCGAACACCGGCGCGCCGATCCGGCTCTCCAGCCGCTTGATCAGCTGGGACACCCGCCCCTGCGAGACACCGAGGCGCTGCGCCGTCCGCCCGAAGTGCAGCTGGTGGACGAGGACGGAGAAGCACTCCAGTTCCTGCAACGGCAGTTCGGGCAGGACGGGCGGCCCGAAGGCTCCGGGGGCCGGCGTCGGTCGTTCCATCCGGGAAGTCTACGTCCGCCGCGCGACCGGGCCGCAGGCCAGGACGCGACGCAGCTCGGAGGCCGGGTCGCCCTCGTGGTACGGGCGCTCACTCGGCTCGATGTGGTCCAGGAACTCCTGGTAGCGCAGGGCGTAGGACAGGTGGTGCAGCGGCTCGGCGAGGTGGAGGGCGCGGCCCGGGTCGGAGCCGGGGGCGTGCCGCCGCCAGGCCTCCGTCCAGATCCGGGCGTGGTGCTGCCAGGCCTCCGGGTTGAGGTAGGCGCGGGGGCGCAGCCCGTCCAGGGCCGGGTGGCCGAGGCAGGAGTCGGCGTAGTCGACGACCACCGTGCGCGCGCCGTCCGAACGCCAGTTGCCGGGGTGGAAGTCGCCGTGCACCAGGGTGTCCGGCAGGCCGCAGTCGGCGAGCCGGTCCAGCAGCCCGGGCAGGTCGGCGGCGAAGCCGGCCAGGCCGTCCAGCTCCTCAGGCGTCAGGTCGCTCTCCCCGGCGAGCCGGTCCAGCAGGGCCGTCAGCTGGGCCGCCAGGGCGCGGGGGGTGCGGTCGCGCAGTCCGGCCAGGTCGGCCGGCCGGTCGGAGAGGGCGGCCTGGGCGGCGACGAACCGGGGGACGAGGTCGGCGACCGTCCCGGCGGACGGAGCCCAGCAGTCCTCGCCGGGGACGTGGTCGAGCAGCAGCCGCCCGCCGGAGGGGTCGGCGGCGAGGACGGACGGGACGAGCCCGCGGTCGACGCCGCCGAGCAGCTCGATGACCTCGCCCTCCCGGGCGTTGAACGCGGGCGTCGTGGTCTTCAGCCAGGCGTCGACGCCGGTGGCGGTGGGGAGGCGGAAGATGCCGGAGAGGTTCCAGGTCCGGATCTGCCGGGCGGGCCCGGCCTGCGGGCGGCCGACGGCGGCGAGCTCCGCCTCCGCCCAGGCCAGCGCCGCCCGCAGGCCCGCGGGCGTGGCCCAGGCGGCGCGGCGCTCGGCGGGGCCGAGCAGCGCGGCCGTCCCCTCGTCCGGAGCGCCGGCGTCGAGCCCGGCCGGTCGGCGCAGCGCCTCGGCGTGGTAGCGCACCCGCCCGCCGTGGCCCGGGTCCTCGCTCCGCCCGTCGACCAGCCGCGCCACCAGCACCGGCACCGCGGCGGCCTCCGTCGCCCGCGCGACCACCTCGTCCACGGCGGACCACCAGCCGAGGTCCACCTCGAAGGGGCCCAACTGCCCGAAGTACTCGTCGCCGTACGTGAGATCGACCGTCACGGTCCGAAGGCTCGCTCGCTGCATCCGAGCAGCTTCGCCCATCCGATCGGTCGGACGCGAGCGATTTACCGGCGGCCCCGGGGGGCGGTCGGCCGGGCCCGTTCGCGTCCGCCGCCGCCCTCGCCTGCTCCCGGGCACCGTCCCCGGGCCGGCCCGACCCCGGCCGGCGGAACGGCCGCGCTCGGGCCGGTGACACGGCGATCGGGCACGGTGGCGCTGGTGTGCGGCCTGCCCGCGGCGGGCGGGACCACGTAGACGAGGGGCACCGTCCGGCGTGGCTCCGCGCGGCTGTCGGTCGACCGGGTGGGGCGAGGGTGAGCCGGTCCCGCCGCAGCCCTCGCCCTGACGTCCGGAGCCGCGCGCTAGCCGATCGCCACCGCCGTGCCGGAGACCCGTACCCGGGTGTCCTCGGCCCGCAGTTCGACGCGCAGCAGGCCCGGGCGGCCCAGGTCCTCGCCCTGGTGGAGGGTCAGCACGGCCGGGGCCGTCACCGCGCCGAGCTCCCGCAGGTACGCGCCGAAGGCGGCCGCGGCGGCACCGGTCGCCGGGTCCTCGACCACACCGCCGACCGGGAACGGGTCGCGGACGTGGAAGACCTCGGGGCCCTCCCGCCAGGCGAGCTGCAGGGTGACCAGGTCGCGGGCGCGCATGTACGCGGCGAGGCCGTCGAAGTCGTAGTCGAGCCGGGCCAGCCGTTCGCGGGTGGCGACCGGCAGGACGAGGTGCCGGGCGCCCGCGTAGGCGATGCGGGGCGGCAGGGCCGGGTCGAGGTCGGCGGCGGACCAGCCGAGCAGGGCGAGCGCCTCCGCGACGTCGGCCGCCGGCACCTCCTCGACCTTCGGCTCGACGCTGGTCAGGGTGGCGCGCAGCAGCCCGTCGGTCCCGCGGGCGACCTCGACCGGCACGTCCCCGGCCGCGGTCGCGAAGACGTACCGCCCGGGGCCGGTGTGCTCGGCGAGGGCCACGGCGGAGCCGACCGTCGCGTGCCCGCAGAACGGCACCTCGGTGAGCGGGCTGAAGTACCGTACGCGGTACGTCCCTTCGGCCGGGCCGGCGGTCAGGAAGGCGGTCTCGGAGTACCCGACCTCGGCGGCGACGGCGAGCATCCGCTCGTCGGTCAGCCCGGTGGCGTCGAGCACCACGCCGGCCGGGTTGCCGCCCTCGGGGCGGGTGGCGAAGGCGGCGTAGCGGAGGATCTCAGGGGTGGCGTCGTCGGTCATGATCGGGCGAACGCACCGGACGCGCCGACTGTTCCCGCTCACCGCGGCACCGCCTCCGGGAGGTCCGGGCCGAGCCGGGCGCTGCCCGCCCGGTCCGGCGCGTCGAGCGGGTACCGCCCGCGCCGCCGGGCCGTCAGCAGCCCGGCCCTGAGCGGCACGGCCGGCTGCCGGGACACCTCGGGCGCGCTGAGCTGCCGGGCCGAGGCCGGTCGCCGGCGGTGTGCGGGCCGACGGGGACGCCGACGGGCCGACGCGGCGGGCACCCGCCGGTCGGCACGCCCCGGTGGGATGATCGGCCGCATGGCGCTGACCCCGCACCAGCAGCACCTCCGCGACCGGATCCTGGCCGCCGAGGTGACCGCCCCGCCGGAGCCGTGGCGGCCGGTCGGCCGGGGCCTGTTCGCGGTCGGCGGACTGCTCGGCATCGGCTTCGCCGTCCACCCGGAGAGCGGGCACGACCTGGTGCTGACGGTCTCGCACGGCGGCCACGGCCTGTTCGACGCGGTGAGCGGCCTCAAACTGGCCCGCGACCACGAGCCCGCCGAGGACCCGGACGGCCTGGACCTCGCCTGCCCCGGCCTCGGCCAGGTCGCGGACGTGCGCATCCCGGTGGCGGGACTGTGGGGCGGCGGGCTGCACACGGCCGCCGAGGGCGGCTGGCACGTCGAGGTGGTCGCGCCGGAGTGGCCGCACCACCGGGTGCTGCTCGCCAACGGCCGGGGGCCGTGGCAGGGCGAGCACGGCGAGAGCTGGTGGCTGGTCCTGGACTCCGACCGGTCCACCTTCCGCGCGGCCGGCTTCTCCCCCACCGGCCGGACCCTCGCGGTCGCCACCAGCAGCGACCTCACGCTCTGGACCCGCGGGTAGGGCGCGGGCGGCGGAGCGCCGGGTCCGCGGGAGGCACCCGGCCCCTCCGGATGCGGACGCCGCGCCGAGCACCGATGCTGACGGCGAGGCGTGCCGGCCAGGAGGAAGGACAGTTCAGCCCATGAGTGCTCTCGACTTCGAGATCATCGACAGCCCCGACAGCTCGCTCAACAAGACCTCCGTCCTGGTCACCGGCCCGAACGACGCCCTGCTGGTGGACGCCGGGTTCACCCGCTCCGACGGCCGCCGGCTGGTCGAACGGATCCGGGCCGTCGGCAAGCGGCTGACCACCGTCTTCGTCAGCCACGGCGACCCGGACTTCTACTTCGGCGCCCAGGAGGTCCAGGACGCCTTCCCGCAGGCCCGCTTCCTGGCCACCGCCTCCACCGTCGAGCACATCCAGGAGACGTACGAGGCCAAGCTGCGCGCCTGGGCGCACCTGGGCCCGGAGCTGCCCACCCGGCTGGTGCGGCCCGAGGTGCTGCACGGCGACGAGCTGGTCTTCGAGGGGCACCGCTTCGAGCTGCGCGGCGCCGACTTCCACCTGCCGGACCGGCACTACCTCTGGCAGCACCACCACCGCGCCGTGCTGGGCGGGGTGCTGCTCTTCGAGGGCCTCCACGTGTGGACCGCCGACACCCCCGCCTCCGCCCAACGGGCCGCCTGGATCGACCTGCTGGACGGCATCGAGGCGCTCCACCCGACCTGGGTGGCGGCCGGCCACCGGATCGCCGGCGCGCCCACCGACCTCAACGCCGTCGACCACACCCGTGCCTACCTGCGCGCCTTCGAGACCGAGATCGGCCGGGCCCCGGACGCGGCCGCCGCCAAGGAGGCGCTGGAGCGGCGCTTCCCGACGCTGGGGCTGCGGATCGCGGTGGACATCGGCACCAAGGTCGTCATGGGCGAGATGGCCTGGGGGTGAGCGGACGGTGATCGAGATCCCCCGGGACGTGTCCTCCTTCGCGGAGTCCTCCGCCCCCGCCGACGTGGTGCGCCGCCAGTACCTGGCGTCCGCCCGCGGCGACCTGGCCGCGCTGCGCGCCACCCTGGCCGAGGACGTGGAGTGGACCGAGATGGCCGGCTTCCCGCTGGGCGGCACGTACCGCACCCCGAAGGGCGTCACCGCCAACGTGATGGAGCGGCTGGCCGCCGACTGGGACGACTGGACGGCGCACGACGACACCTACGTGGTGGACGGCGAGACGGTGGTGGTGCTGGGCCGCTACACCGCCGTCCACCGGGCCACCGGAAAACCGCTCGCGGTCCGGGTCGTCCACCACTTCACCGTGCGCGGCGGCCGGATCGTGCGCTTCGAACAGTTCACCGACACCGCGCTGGTCAGGGCGGCGATGACCGACTGAGGCCTGCCCGGGCCCCGGGCATCACCCGTTCGGGCGAGCGCGGCGCGGCGCGCCAGGCGCGGTCTCGACAGACCACCCGGACGGCGGCAGGCTGGCCCCGACCACGGCCGGAGAGCGAGGAGTCGAGCATGGCGGGCACGGACACGGGCACCGGGGCGGCCGGAGCGGACGGCGGGCGGGAGCGCCCGATCGTCATCGTCGGGGCGTCCCTGGGCGGCGCGAAGGCGGCCGAGGCACTGCGCGAGGCGGGATACCGGGGCGGCATCGTCCTGATCGGCGAGGAGCACGAACGCCCGTACGAGCGGCCGCCGCTGTCCAAGGGCTACCTCCAGGGCAAGACGGCCCGGGAGAAGATCTACGTCCATCCGCCGCAGTGGTACGCGGAGCACGACGTCACGCTGCGCCTGGGCACGGCGGTGGCCGCGATCGACCCGGCCGGGCACACCGTGACGCTCGCCGACGACGGCCGGGTGGAGTACGCCAAGCTGCTGCTGACCACCGGCTCGGTGCCGCGTCGGCTGCCGGTGCCCGGCGCGGACCAGGACGGGGTGCTCTACCTGCGCCGGGTCGAGGACAGCGACCGGATCAAGGCGGCGCTGCGGCCCGGGGCCCGGATCGCGGTGATCGGCGCCGGCTGGATCGGCCTGGAGGTGGCGGCCGCGGCCCGGGAGGCGGGCGCCGAGGTGACGGTGCTGGAGGCGCTCGAACTGCCGCTGCTGCGGGTGCTCGGCCGGGAGGTCGCCCAGGTCTTCGCCGACCTGCACCGGGAGCACGGGGTGGACCTGCGCTTCGGCGTCAAGGTGACCGAACTGACCGGCGAGGGCGGCACGGTGAGCGGCGTGCGGCTCGCCGACGGCACGACGGTGGCGGCCGACGCGGTGGTGGTCGGCATCGGCATCTCCCCCGCCACCGGCCTCGCCGAGGCGGCCGGGCTGGAGGTCGACAACGGCGTCAAGACCGACCAGCACCTGCGCACCTCGGACCCGGACGTCTACGCGGCCGGTGACGTCGCCAACGCCTACCACCCGCTGTTCGGCCGGCACGTGCGGGTCGAGCACTGGGCCAACGCGCTCAACCAGCCGCAGACCGCCGCCCGCGCGCTGCTCGGACAGCCGGACGCGGTGTACGACCGGGTCCCGTACTTCTTCACGGACCAGTACGACCTCGGCATGGAGTACGTCGGCTACGTCGAGCCGGACGGCTACGACCGGGTGGTGTTCCGCGGCGACCCGGCCACCCGCGAGTTCATCGCGTTCTGGCTGTCCGGCGGCCGGGTGCTCGCGGGGATGAACGTCAACGTCTGGGACGTCACCGACCCGATCCGCGAACTGGTGCGCTCGGGGCGGGTGGTGGACGCCGAGGCGCTGGCCGACCCGGACACGCCGCTCGGGGACCTGTAGGGCCCGGGCCCGTCCGGCCGGTCCGACGGGACCCGACGGGACCCGACCGCGAGACCCGCCGGACAGGCCCTATCCGACCGGGACGCCGGGGTTCACCAGGCCCCGGCCCCCGGTGACGGTGTTGCCCGCACCGATCGTGGTCCCGCACGTCGCCGCGTCGTAGTCGGTCACGTCGATCGCGTACCGGTCCGGGCCGGTGGCGCCGGTGAGGTCGGAGCGGTTGCCCCGGAAGACGGTGCCGCAGCCCCAGCCCGGCTGGACGCTGTGGGTCTGGTAGCCGTCGTCGGTGGTGCGCCGGCCGGTGTTGTTCTCGATGACGTAGTCGTTGCCCTTCACGTCGACCCAGGAGTCGTCGTAGTTGCGCCCGGTGAGGCCGTCGCCGTCGAAGGTGTTGCCGGAGACCAGGCCGCCGGTGGTGCCCTCCTTGAGGTCCACGTTCTCGCCGCCGATGTTCGGGCCGAAGGTGTTGCCGGTGATCCGCACGTGGTCGCTGCGGTCGGCGAGGGTGTTGGCGGTGCCGACGTAGACACCCTCGCCCATGCCGTCCCCGCCGAGGCCGGTGTCGTGGACGCGCGAGTCGCGCAGCGTGCCGTACGCGCTGGAGTTGCGGAAGTGCACGCCCTCCATGGTGGTGTGGTGGACCGTCACGCCGTCGAGCAGCACGTGGTTCGCGGCGTCGGCCATGATGCCCTTCTGGGCGCCGGTGACGGTCAGCCCCTGGACGGTCCAGTAGCTCGCGCCGTTGAGGTGGAGGCCGTAGCCGCCGCCGGTGGGGGTGGTGAGGACGGCCTTCGCGGTGCCGGTGAGGGTGATCCGGGCGGCGGCGGTGCCGGCGGTGGTGGCCTTGAAGTTGCCGGAGTAGGTGCCGTCGGCGAGCTGGATGGTCTGGCCGGGCGCGGCGGCCGCGAGGGCGCTCTGGAGCTGCTTGGCGGTGGTGACCTTGACCACGGCCGCCGCCGGGGCGGCGGGGTCGGCGGCCACGGCCGCGGGGGCGCCGCCGAGGGTGAGGGCGGCGAGCGCGGCGAGGACGGCGGGGGCGGTGCGGCGTTTGGTCACGGACGGTGCTCCTCGCGGTGGTCGGGACCGGCCGGGGCGGCCGGGGGGCCGGTGGTGACAGGAACATGCCGTCACCCAGGGTGGACTGGACCATTCCGGGGCGTCAAGAGCGCCTCGCCCGCGTGATACTGGAGCCCCGGGGGGAATCGCGGGGCAGTCGCGGGCAGTGGCGGGCAGTCGCGGACAGGGAGGCGGCGATGGGCGGTACGGCCGGGTTCGCGGTGGTGGTGTTCGGTGCGCTGGGCGGCGTGGTCGCCTACCTCGCCGGGGCGGTCGGTCTGCGCGAGCTTCGGCGGCTGCGGCGGGTCGGCGTCCCGGCGCGGGCGCTGGTGCGCGAGCGCGCCCTGGCACCGGAGGACCGCGCGCTGCCGCCGCGCCCGCTGCTCCAGTTCGAGACCGAGGACGGCCGGGTGGTCGAGGTCTTCTCCCCCGTCCCCTCCACCGCCCGCCACCCACTGCCGGACGGCGGCTTCGTCCCGGTCCGCTACGACCCGGCGGACCCCCGGCAGGTGCTGGTGGACGGGCGGGAGCGGGCCGGGCTGGAGTACGGGTTCCTCGCGCTCGGGGTGCTGGTGGTGCTCTGCTCGATCACGCTCGGCGCCGCGGTGCTCTGAGCGACCGCGGCGCTTCGAGCCGTGCCTTGCGCGGTGCCTTGAGCCGTGCCTTGCGCGGTGCCTTGAGCCGTGCCTTGCGCGGCCTTGAACCGTGCCTTGAGCGGCAGGGACGGGCGGGCTGCGCGCGGCTCGGCGCACGACCCGCCCGGCATGCTCAGACTGTGGCGGCGGTGGTCGCCGCCACGGTGGCCGCGGTGGTGACGGCGGCCATGGTGGCCTGCATGGTCCGGATCGCCTCGCGGACGGACTCGGCCGCCCCGTCACCGGCGGCGATCTCGGCGAAGCGCGGCTCGACCTGCTTGCGGGGCAGCTCGGGGAAGGCCAGCCGGTGCAGCCGGGAGCCGTGCAGCAGGGCCACCAGGGCGGCGGTGCGCAGGTCCGGCTCGGCGCCGTTCAGCACGGCCGCGGCCAGCCGCTCGCGCAGTTCCCGCTCCGCGCTGCCGTCCGCCTCCGGGTAGCGGCGGACCGGGAAGATCCCCAGTGCCCGGCGGCGCTCCTCGACCACCAGGCCGCGCTCGCACAGCCGCCCGACAGCGTCGGCGACCACCGTGGCCCGGTCCTTGGTCAGCCAGTCGGCCGCCTTGGCCTTGCCGGAGCGGTGTCCGGCGGCCCATTCGTCGAGCCGGGCCAGTCGGCCGTCCACCAGCGGCTCCCCGGTCGGGGTCCGGTCGGTGACGGTGAGCCGCCCGTCCTCGATCGCGACCCGCCCGGCCAGCACCAGCTCGGCCAGGATGCCGCCCGCGGCGGCCCAGGCGGCGGTGAAGGCGTCCTTCGCCACGCCGGACTCGTCGTCCAGCGAGAGCAGCATCAGCTCCTCGGCGAGGGTGACGTGCATCGGGTGTCCTTTTCTCTCGGTGTCGTCGGTGTCGTCCGGCGTCGGCGGACGCAGTTCGCCGCGCCGGCGCCGCCTCAGCCGCGCAGGGCCTCGACCAGGCGCCGGGCCCGGGTGTCCTCCTCCAGCAACGCCCGGACCAGCCGATCGGTGCCCTGACCCGCGGCGTCGGCCAGGAAGGCCTCGACCGCGCGCGGGTCGGCGGGCAGCACCACCTCGCCGGAGTCGAGCGCCGCGTGCGCCCGGGCGTAGTCGAGGCCGAGCCCGGCGAGCAGCTCACCGGCGCCGTCCTCCACCGCCAACCCCGGCTCGTGGCAGGACACTTCGTGCGCGGCCAGCAGCGCGAGCAGGACGTGCTCGGTGCCGGGCGTACGGCGGCCGAGTCGCTCCGCCTGGGCGTCGGCCTCCGGCCGGATCCAGGCCGCCGGCGCGGACGGGCCCGGCCGCAGCAGACGCTTCCAGCGCGGGGCCGGGTGGGTGCGGCGGGCCAGCAACGCCTCCCGGGTGGGTCGGAGCAGCGGGTCGAGGCCACCGCCCTGCGGCACGGCACCGTCCAGCCGGTCCAGGACGGCCTGCGGCGCGACGCCGGCCGCGCGCAGCAGCTCGGCGGCGCGGGTCCGGCCGCGGTGGCTGTCGGGGCTCCCGTCACCGTTCACGTCACCGGGCCCATCGGCGTGGCCATCGGCAAGCAGGGCGCGCAGCAGGTGTTCGGCGGTGCAGCCCGGTTCGCCGTCCCGGCGGGCGTGCTCCGTCGCGACGGCCAGCGCCCGGGCGGCGGCCCCGCTCAGCGGCCGGCCACCCTCCCGGCCGGCGGCGGGCCCGTCGTCCGCCGTCGAGCGCCCCTCGCGCTCCCGGACCAGGGCGCGCAGGGTGTCCGCGCCCGCCCCGGCGGCCGCGAGGGCCGCGCCGGCGGGGCCCTCCTCCCCGGCCACCGCGACCAGGAGGTGCTCCGTCCCCAGCGGCCCGTCACCCGGCCAGTCTCCCTGCCCACCGCCCGGCCCACCGAGCGCGTGCCAGTCCGGCTCCAGCATGGTCGTGTCCATCGGCCCCTCCCACGACTGCGGCTTTACTCGAACAATACCTCTGCTTTTCCCCCTCTTGGGCATTTCCCGCACGCCACCCGCACGCCCCCCGTACGTCAAGAACGCGTCAGCACGTCATCGGCCGAGGACGCGGAAGACCGGGCGCCCCACCGTTGTTGCCATCTGGTGCCATCATGAGAACCGCGCCCGCGAGAGGGGTGAGCACCATGGCCGACACGCTCCCCGGGCCGGGCCCGGTCCCCGAGGCGGAGGCTCCGCTGGACGCCTACTCCCGGATCGTCACCTCCGTCGCCGCCGCGCTGACGCCGCGGGTCGCCGCGCTCCAGGTCCCCCGGCGCGGGCGGGGCGGCTGGTTCAGCACCGCGCTCGGCTCGGCCGTGGTCTTCACGGCGGACGGGTTCCTGCTCACCAACGCCCATGTCGTCGGCCACGCCGACGCCGGGACACTGGCCTTCGCCGACGGCACCACCTCCCCCTTCCACACCATCGGCGCCGACCCGCTCTCCGACCTCGCCGTGCTGCGCGCCGACGGGCCGACCCCGACGCCGGTGGCGCTCGGCGAGGCGACCGGCCTGCGGGTCGGACAGCTGGTCGTCGCCGTCGGAAACCCGCTGGGGCTGGCCGGGACGGTCACGGCGGGCGTGGTCAGCGCGCTCGGCCGCTCGATCCCGGCCCGCTCCGGCAGCACGGTGCGGGTCATCGACAACGTGATCCAGACCGACGCCGCGCTCAACCCGGGCAACTCCGGCGGCGCGCTGGCCACCGCGAACGGCGAGGTGATCGGCATCACCACGGCGGTGGCCGGGAACGGGCTCGGCCTGGCCGTCCCGATCGACGCCACCAGCCGCCGGATCGTCGCCGCTCTGCTCTCCGACGGCCGGATCCGCCGCGCCTACCTCGGCCTCGCCGGGGTGCCCGCGCCCCTGCCGCCGGCCCTGCGCCACCGCACCGGGCAGCGCACCGGCCTGCGGATCGTCGAGGTGGTGCCCGGCGCACCCGCCGACCGCGCCGGGCTGCACGAGGGCGACCTGCTGCTCACCGCCGCCGACGAGCCGATGGGCAGCGCCCAGGCCCTCCAGCGCCTGATGCTGGCCGACGCGATCGGCCGCCCGCTGCCGCTGACCGTCCTGCGCGGCGAGGCACTGGTCGACGTGCTCGCCGTCCCGGCGGAGCTGCCCGCCGACGACTGACCGGGAGCTACGAGCTCGCCGCACGCCGCATCACCCAGAGCTCCGGCCCGTCCTCCGGCAGCCTGACCTCCTCCAGCACCTCGAAGCCGAAGTGCCCGTAAAGCGCCAGGTTCTCCTTCTTGGAGGACTCCAGGTAGACGGGCAGCCCGTCCGCGTCCGCCTTGGCCAGTCCCGAGCGCAGCAGGGCGCCGCCCTGCCCCTGGCCCTGGGTGGCCGGCTCTGCGCCGATGACCGCCAGGTACCAGTGCGGCTCCTGCGGCACGTCGGCGGCGGCCGCCTCGACGGAGCGCCGGAACGGCTCGGCCCGGTCGCCGAGCAGCTCCGCCAGCTCCCGGAGCGTCTCCTCGTCCGGGACCGCCTTGTCCTGTGCCTGCGGCGGCACCCAGAAGGCCGCCGCGTTCGCGGTCCGCTCACACACCCCGTGCCGCCCGTACTGCCGGGTGAACAGCGTGGTGAAGTAGCCGTCCAGCCCCGCCGGCCGGGTGGCCGCGTCGGGGAAGAACCAGCACATCATCGGGTCGTCGGCGAAGGCCAGGGCCAGCGATCGGCTGATGGACGACACGTCGTCGAGGGTCGCCGCCCGGGGCACGTTGGTCATCTGCATACGGACATCCTGCGCGCCCTTATCCCCGGCGCGGCGGGCAGGGTCGACATGATCTGACAATCACTCAGATGCAAGGCCGTCGGTGCGGTGTTCCTGGGTCGTGGCGCCCCTACTGATGCTCGTGGCCCTCGTGTTCGGCTGAACCGGGGCGCCGCGCCCGCCACCTGCCTCCACCGGTTCGCCGGGGAAATCCGGATACCGGCCGGAGCCCCGCTTCCCCGGTGAGGTCCGTACGGGCGGACCGTCCATGGGCCGCGCCCTCAGCGCGGAGCGCCGAGGCGCGGCACGGCCACCCGTACCCGTCGGGCCGAGTGCGTCCGCACCGCGGACTACCGCTGCATCGGGGCGAGTTCGCGCTCGGTGGCGACCGCCAGGTGCCACCGGGTGTGCCGGTGCAGCGCCTCCAGGTCGTGCAGCAGCTCGGGCACCGGGACGGTCAGCACCGGGCAGCCGGCCCGCCGGGCGCAGTAGGCGGGCACCGCGCGGCGCAGCCGGCGCCGAAGCGGGCCGCCGCTGCGCCCGAGGACCAGCAGGTCGTCGGACCGGTCGGCGATGTGCAGCAGGGCCGGGCCGGTATCGCCGCGGACCACCACCGGGCTCAGCGGCACGCCGGGGTCGGCGCCGCCGAAGGCCGCGTCGAGGGCGTCCCGCAGTCGCCGTTCGGCGGCCTCCCGGACGGCGGCGAGCAGCGGCGGGCAGGGCGAGCGCCGGTAGCCGTGCTCGCCGCCGGGCGGTTCCCAGGCGAGCACCGGCACCAGGACGGCGCCGCGGTCGCGGGCCTCGGCGACACCGCGGTGCAGCGCGGCCAGGCTTCCCAGCGACCCGCTCACCCCGACCACCACCCTGGGTGCCGCGCCGTCGTCGTGCCGCCTGTTGCCGTGCATGATCCGTCCTCGTGTGGTCGTCTTCGCCGTCGTCCTCCACCCAACCGCCACAACGGGGCCGACCTGCACTCCTTGACGGCTTCCTGACGTTCCGGCCGCTGTTCCCAACGCTCTCCATACGCGGCCCGCCGGGTGCCCCGACCATTCCGACCTCACCCGTTCGGCGTGGGGCCCACGCCTCCGCCGCACTCGCGTGCGAGCTGGAGACGCGGGCCCGACGGACGGCCGAACGAGGCCAGGCGCCTACTCGGGATCCTCCCGCAGGTTGCTGGAGGTGGCGGGCTTCTGCTGGTCCGACTTCGGGGGCCACGCGTACGGGGGGAGCCTCCGGTGCAGGGGCCGTCCGGTCCCGCCGTCCTTCTCCTCGAACGAGGCGGCTCGGATGGTGCCGAAGGACACCTCGCTGTCCCGCATCACGTCCACCCCTTCCACCCGGAAGGCGATCCATCCCGCGCCGGGCTGGGGCCCCGAGACCCAGGGGGTGACGACGCTGCGGACGTTGGTCTCGCCCGCCACGATGGTGCCGCGGTGGCCGTCGGGGTCGGTGATCTTCACGCCCGTGTCGGTGAAGGCGAGGCGGCTCTTCGTCCCGCTGGGGCCTTCGGTCCACTGCGTGGTGACACTGTTCAGATCCGCCTTGTCGGCGGCGACCGTGCCCAGCTCCTGGCCGCCGTCCCTGCGGACACTGATGCCCGCCGACGGGAACTCGACCCGGCCGTCCGTGGGCCCGCGGCCCTGGACCCATTCGGTGTTGACCCCGTTCAGATCCGCCTTGTCGGCGGCGACCGTGCCCAGCTCCTGGCCGCCGTCCCTGCGGACACTGATGCCCGCCGACGGGAACTCGATCCAGCCCTTGCCCGCAGTGCGGTCGCCGACCCATGAGGTGTTGACGCCCTCGGCGTCGATGCGCTTGGCGACGACGGCACCGAGTTCCGGGCCGGGGCCATGATGGACGGTGATGCCGGTGTCGGGGAGTTCGATCCAGCCGGCGTCCGCGCCCTTCCCCCTGACCTTTTCGGTCCTCACCTCGTTGACGTCGGCGGTCCCGGCCAGGACCGTCCCCAGGGTGCCGTTGTCGTTGTCGACCCGCACGCCGCCCGTGGTGAAGGTGACCCGGCCCTGCTCTTCCGTTCCTTCGGCCCACGGGGCACGCACGCCGCTCTCGAACTCGGGGATGCGCGCATGAACGGTGGTGGTGAGGAAGTACCCCTCCTGCACCTCTCCGTTGCTGTCGGTCGTCCCGGCTACGAGGGTGTAGGTGGTGCCCCGGTTCAGGGCGAGGGCGGGAGTGTGCCGGTGCGGCCCGAACCGTACGGGAGCGGGACGTGCCGGCGGGTCGGCGGGCTCCAAGGTCCCGTCCGGATAGCGGATCCAGTACGTGAGGCTGTCCGGACCGTCCCAGTGCAGGACGACGTCATCGCCGGCGTCCACCAGGGCGATCTCCGCGCGGAGGTTCTGCGGGACCAGTGGCGTCTGCTTCACCAACGCGAGGTTGGTGACGAAGGGGTAGCGGTTGATGGACGTGCCGCCGTTGGCCGCCTTCTCGTTCATCCCGATGACGACCAGCCCTGCCTGGTCGGAAACCGGGATGTTCTCCAGTTTCAGGACGAAGGACTCCTGTCCGGGCAGCTTCACCCGTTTCCCCGAGGTGAAGGCGAACCGGAAGCGGCTTCCGCTGTGCCAAGCGAAGCTCGGCTCCGTACCCGACGGCTTTTCGTAGGTCCCGGTGACACTCGCCTTGATCGCCGAGACGTCGTCTGTCAGGTCACCGCTCCCGGTGCCGACCGGAATCAGCACATCGATGTGCTCGATCTTCACCTCGGACAGGCTCGTGTTGGAGACGACCACGTACACCGCGCCTACGGACGGCGCGCCGGGACGCGAGACTTGAAGCGGTGTCGGATCCGTGACGATCTCGTAGTGCAGCACAGAGGGCACGGGTATGGACTCCCTACCTTGGCTTTCACGGGGTGCGGGCAGAAGACGCGCGTTCGACTCGGGCTGTTGCCGGGTGCCGCCGAGGTCCTACGAGGGTCACATGTCCCGCTGGGGAATGCCGGCAGCTCCACCGACAGTAGGCACCCCCTGTTGTCCGAACTCTGCTGTCCTCGGGCTCTGTCCCGAATTAGCCCCGGCCTGACCAGAAGCAGCTCGCAGCACCGTCGAGCCTTGCGAGGGGAGGTGATCCACCCCGGCTGGTGAGCTGCCGCGCTGGAGCGTCTCCGCCTTCCGACCGGCGGGCGGGAGGACTCCCGGAAACATGCATGGTGCTATCGTCAGTAGCACCATGTTGCTGAAGCTGGACATCGGGGACACCCGACCGCTGCACGAACAGGTCGCCGGCGCGATCAGACGGGCCGTCGCCGAGGGCGAGTGCGCCCCCGGGGACAAGCTGCCGCCGGCCAGGGAGCTCTCCCGGGCGCTGGGGGTGAACACCAACACCGTCCTGCGCGGGCTGCGCACGCTGCGCGACGAGGGGGTGCTGGAGTTCCGCC
This sequence comes from Kitasatospora sp. NPDC058444, assembly GCF_042721415.1. Classification (NCBI taxonomy): domain Bacteria; kingdom Bacillati; phylum Actinomycetota; class Actinomycetes; order Kitasatosporales; family Streptomycetaceae; genus Kitasatospora; species Kitasatospora sp. NPDC058444. Next base: position 163,047 of record NZ_JBHXLL010000010.1, read on the forward strand.
GGGGCCGCGGCATCACGATCGCGACCGGCGCCGACACCCGCTCCGAACTGGTCGACCGCGTACGACGGTTGGTCGAGGACGCGGCCCGGGCCGGTTACAGCAGGAACGATCTCGTGGACATGATCAGGGGGATGTCGTGACGGACGACGTGACGGACGAGGGGACAGCGGGGACGGCGGAGGAGCCGACCGCGGCGGAACGACCGGCTCGCGGCGCGGTCTGGGCCGCGGCGGCCTGGTCCGTCGGCGTGGCGGCCCTGCTGATCGCCCTGCCGCTGGTGGCACGCCACCGGCTGCCGGACCCGCTGGCCACCCACTGGAACGGGCGGGAGCCGGACGACTCGATGTCGCTGACGGCGGCCGCGCTGTTCCCGGCCGCGTTCTGGGCGGTCCTGGTGCTGACCTCGGTGGCCCTGCGGCGGTACTGGGCCGGCCGGTCGCCCGGGGCCGCGGCGGCCACGCTGGCGGCCGGCGGGGTGCTGCTGACGGGGGCGCAGACCTCGATCGTGCACGCCAACCTGGACCGCGCCCGCTGGCAGGACGCCGCACCGATGGGTGTCGAGGTGGTCCTGATCCTGCTGGCCACCGGCCTCGCCGGGCTGCTGGCCTGGCTGGCGGGCCGCCGCTACGGCGGCCGGCCCGAGCGGCGCCCGGTGGCCGGGGCGGCGCCGCTGGACCTGCCGCCGGGCGAGCGGTTCGTCTGGCTCTCCCGGGCCGCCAACCCGTGGCTCCAGCTGACCGCCGCGGTGTTCGGGCTGGTGACGGTGGCGGGGGTGGTGGCCGCCGCGAGCGGGGTCGCCGAGCTGGACTGGGCACTGGTGGTGCCGTTCGCCGTCGTCGCCCTCGCCTCCCTCGGCTGCTCCTCGGTGCGGGCGCGGGTGACCGCCCGCGGCCTGACCGTCGGCTTCGGCCCGTTCGGCCGGCCCGCCCGGCACTGGTCCCCCACCGAACTCGAGTCCGCCCGCGCCGAACGGCGCACCGCCGCGCAGGCGGGCGGCTGGGGCTACCGGATCAACGGGCTCGGCACCACCGTGATGCTGCGCGGGGGCGTCTGCCTGGTGGTCCGCACCCGTCGGGGCGCGGACTTCGCGGTCAGCGTCGACGACGCCGAGCGCGGGGCGGCGCTGCTCAACGCGCTGATCGCGCGCACCCGGGAGTCCACGGGCTGAACCGTTTCAGCGGAGGCGGAGGCCGAAGTCGAGGCGGAAGCTGAGGCGGAAGCGAGAGCGGGAAGCGGAGGCCGCGGAAGGCGGTCCGGCCGACACGGCCGGGCCGCCTTCCGCCGCGCTCAGGAGTCCCCCGCCCGCAGCTCGGTGGCGATCTGCCGCCGTCCGGCGACCAGCGTCTCCAGCACCACCCCGAGGCAGGCCACCAGCGCCAGTCCCGCCGTGGGCAGCAGCACCGGCAGCACCGCCGGGTCCAGCGCGTTGCCCTCCTTGCCGCCCTTGGCACCGACCAGGGTCGAGAGGTCGAAGGCCGGCCCGAGCAGGACGGCCGCCACGGCCGCGACCACCGCGCCGCCGACGGCCGCCACCAGCGTCCGCGGCAGCGCCTCGGCGATGATCAGCGCCAGCCCCTGCCGGGGCCGCAGGCCCATGGTGCGCAGCCGGGCGAGCACCGCCGTACGGTCGGGCGCGGCCCGGAGGAGCGTCAACAGGACGGCGAGGACGGCGAATCCGGCGCTGGCGGGGGCCGCGTACCAGAACAGCCGCCCGGCGGCCTGCTGGAGCGGGTCGTCGGCGAGCTGTGCGGCGTACTCCCGGCTGCTGCCCACGGCGTAGGCGGGCGGCAGTCCGTGGCTGCCCTTGCCGGCCGCCGCGGCGGCGTCGGCGATCCGCTTCGCGCTGCCGGTCGGCTCGATCACGCCCCGCTCCCGCAGGAGGGACCTGACCTGCCCGGGGTCGAGGTCGCCGACGGCGAGCCAGCCGTTGGCCCGGCCCAGTTCGGGCAGGCGGTCCAGCGCGGGCCCCGAGGGCACCACGACGAACGGCAGGCTCGGGTCGGGCAGCGCCGGGGTCGCGGTGACGATCCCGGCGACGGTGGTGCGCAGCTCGTTCGCGGTGGACAGGTGCACCAACGGCGCGCCGGCGGCCAGGCGTCCGGCCAGGTTGCGGCTGAACAGCGCGGGTACCGGGGTGTCCGGGCCGCCGGGGGTGCCGGCGAGCGTCGCCGGGTCGAACTCGCCGACGCCGAGGGTTCGGGCGATCTCGGCGTACGCGGTCGGCTCGGCGACCACGAGGGTCACCTTGGTGTAGTTGTTCAGGCCACCGCCGACGAGCAGGGCCGTGCGGTCCACCCGGACCCCGGTCGCGCCCCGGGCGCCCGGGAGTGCGCCGGCGGCCTTGAGGAAAGGTTCCGGCAGGGTCGCGTAGCCCGGGACGGAGACGGCGATGTCTCCGCCGGTGGCGATGCGCGCGGCGCGCAGCCGCCCGTGGTCGACCGAGTCGAGCAGGGTGGCGCCGAAGCCGGTGGCGGTGACGGCGATCAGCAGCGCGAGCAGGGGAAGCACGGAGGGCTTGCGACGGCCGGAGGCGTCGCGGGCGGCCCGGGCCAGGCCGAGGAAACCGACCAGGCCGCGGCCCCGGCCGACCAGGGCGGCCAGCCGGCCGACCACCACCGGCTCGATCCTCGCCAGCAGCAGTCCGCCGGTGACGGCGAGCAGCAGCGGGGCGGCGACCAGCAGCGGGTCCACCCCGGCGCCGGAGTGGCCGACGCCCCGGCGCCGGACCTCCGCCACCGCGGCGACGGCGGCGGCCAGCAGGGCGAGTTCGCCGATCAGCCGGCGCCAGGGGCCGGCCGGCCGGGGACGCGCCCACAGCAGCGCGGCCCGGGCCGGGAACGCCAGCAGGGCGAACAGGGTGGTGGTGAGGCCGGCCGCCACCGCGGCGCCCCACCGGGGAGTGGGCAGCAGCACCAGGGCGAGCACCGTCGCGAGCGCGGCGGCGGGCAGGACAGTGACCACCCCCTCGCCGAGCAGCCGCCGCAGCACCCCGCCGAGCGAGCCGCCGCGGGCCCGGAGCAGCCGGAGTTCGGCGGCGCGCCGGTCGGTGGCGAGGGCCGCGGCCAGGCCGAGCACCACCACGGCGACCCCGGCGACCCCGGCCGGGCCGATCGCGCTCAGCCGCATCGCGGCCCGGTAACGCTCGGCGGCCCCGGTGAGGACGTCGGGCAGGAACGAGCTGATCCGCAGGTCCGCCCGCCTGGTCGCGGCGATCAGGGCGTCGTTGTCCGGGCCGGCCAGCAGGTGGGCGACGTCGGCCCGGGTCCGGTCCAGCCGGTCGGCGCGCAGCGGGGCCGGGTCGACGGCCAGCCGCCAGAAGTGCCGGACGTCCTCGCCCCAGGCGGTCAGCGCGGCCAGGCTGCCGCCGTCGACGATCCCGGTGAACCGCAGCCAGTCGTCGCCGTACTGGCCGAGGTCCAGGCAGGGGCGGTCGGGGCAGCCGAGGTCGTCCCAGAACGGGTCCAGCGGGTCGTCGACCCGGTAGACGCCGGTCACCACGCTGGTCCGCCGGTCCTGGCCCTTGCTCCCGCTGTCGACGACGTCGCCGATCCTGATGCCGATCATCTCGGCGGCCGTGCGGCTCACGGCCATCGGCAGCGGCGCGCCGGCCGTGGCGGGGCCCGGCCAGCTGCCCTCGGTCAGGGTGGCCCGGTCCGCGAAGCCGTCCAGGTACATCAGGGAGAGCCGCGGGGGGACGTCGGCGCTGATCCGCGCGAAGCCCGGGTTGTACACCTTGTCGGCCGCGGTGACGGTGCCGTGGGCGTGACCCGGCGGGGACAGCGGCAGCTTCCCGCCGAACCCCGCGGCGAGCTCCCGCTGGACGGCGTCGAGGTCGGCGACGGTGTCGGTGGGGCGGGCCTTCGAGGCGGCCTGCAGGCTGGTGGTGTGGATGCCCTTCTGGCGCACGTGGTCGCGCAGGGCCGCGTCCGCGCCCCGGTCCACGAGGCGGGGGACGGCCACGGACAGCAGGACGGTGACGAACGCGAGGGCCGCCATCAGCAGGGCGGCCGCCGGGCTCGCGCGCAGCCGGGTGCGGACCCAGCGCGCCGGGCGGTGGGCGTCCCCGGGGGTGCCGGGGGTGCCTGGGGCGGCGGGGGTGCCGGGGGCGGCCCCAGAGGTCATCGTCTGCTCCACGAGGCGGGATCGTACAGATCAATTCCGCTGCGGTCAGGTGTGATCGGGCTGCCGGGACCGGCTCTTCCGCGCCCTCGACGGGGGGGTTGAACCGAGCCGGCGCGCACAGCCGTGGTAGATGGTGACCAGAGGTTCTCCGGACGGTCATCGTGGGCGTAAACCGCTCAAATCGGTGGTGCTTCGAACGCGGATGCGGGTACACAAGTTGACGGTCGCTCAGGTGTGTGGTGGCGCCCCGTCCGGCACCGCCCCACCCGTCCCCCGCGGCCGGAGGAACAGCGGGCCGAGGAGCCCGTGCGAAAGGCAAGGAGGCGTCCGTGACTCACGACTCGCGCACGCAGAACTCCCCCGCCGCCCGGCGGAGCATCCAGGACGTCCGGACCATCGCGATCCTGCGCCTCGGCGTCGGCCTGATCGGCATCCTGCTGCCGCCGGCCCTGCCGTTCGGCAACTGGCTGGCCGCCGAGGTGACGGGGCGCAGCACCGACGACTTCTGGCCGGGCTCGATGAGCGGCGCCTACTACACCGACACCCGGAACCTCTTCGTCGGCGGGCTGTGCGCCCTCGGGGTGTTCCTGATCTGCTACCGCTTCGACCGGAGGGACGACCGCTGGAGCACGGCCGCCGGGTTCTTCGCGGTCGGGGTCGCACTGTGCCCGACGGCCCCGGGGGGCGCCTCCGGCCTCCAGCGCACCGTCGGGGTGTTCCACCTGGCCTTCGCCGGCCTGCTGTTCGTCATGCTGGCGATGTTCTGCCTCTACTCCTTCCGCAATCCCCGCTCCGCCCAGCCGGCCCGGGTGGGCACGGCCTACCTGGTGGCCGGGGTGGTGATCCTGGTCGCGCTGGCGCTCTCCGTCCTGGCCGGGGTGACGGGTGTCGGCTCGGACTGGTCGGTGCGGCCGCTGTACCTGTGCGAGTGGCTGGCGACGTGGGCCTTCGGCATCGCGTGGATCGGCGCCGCGCTCGAACTGGCGGCGCACGGGCGGGGCGACACCGCCGTCTCCGCCTCGATCCCCCGTCAGCCGGGTGCCGCCGCACGGGACCCGAGGCACCCGGAGGCCCAGGCCTGAGGCCCAGTCATCCCGCGGCGCGGGCCGACCGTTACCATGCGCACCATGGCCGCCACCACGGCGGCCGGTGACGGACGCCCAGCAGCGGGAGAACGAGCATGACCAACGAGATCCGGGCGGAGCGCGGTCCGCACGAGGACTACCCATCAGTGGACCTGCGGATGGACGTTCCGCACTCCGCCCGGGTCTACGACTACCTCATCGGCGGCAAGACCAACTTCGAGGCGGACCGGGTCGCGGCGCACGCCTCGGTGCGGGCCTGGCCGTCGCTGCCGATCTCGATGCGCACCACCCGCGACTTCATGCAGCGCTCGGTGCGCGAGCTCGCCGAGCAGTACGGCGTGCGGCAGTTCCTCGACATCGGCACCGGCATCCCGACCTCGCCGAACCTGCACGAGATCGCCCAGGCGATCGCCCCCGGGGCCCGGGTCGGGTACGTGGACAACGACCCGATCGTGCTGACCCACGCGCGGGCCCTGATGGACAGCACGCCCGAGGGCCGCACCTGTTACGTGGACGCCGACTTCCGCGACCCGGAGTCGATCATCGGCGACCCCCGGCTGCGCGAGGTGCTCGACTTCTCGCAGCCGGTGGCGCTGTCACTGATCGCGATCGTCCACTTCGTGCTGGACGAGGACGACCCGCAGGGCATCGTGCGCCGCTTCATGGACGCCCTGGCGCCCGGCAGCTTCCTCGCCCTGACGGTCTTCACGGGTGACACCGACCCGGTGGGTGTGGGCGGCGTCGGCCGCGAGTACAACGCGCGCGGCATCCCGCTCCAGATCCGCGACAAGGCCGAGGCCGAGGCGTTCTTCGAGGGCTACGAGCTGCTCGACCCGGGCGTCACGCTGGTGCACCACTGGCGGCCGGACGCCGACGCCGCGCCCGTCCGCGACCAGGACATCGCGATGTACGCGGGCGTGGCGATCAAGCGCTGAGCTCCGGCTCCTCGCGATCGAGCGCCGAATCGTTTCTGCGCACACGGCGGGCCCGGCCGGCTCGGGCCCGCCCATCGGGGCCCGTTCGCCGGGGCCCGTTCGCCGGGGGCCGCTCGCCGGGGCCCGTTCGCCGGGGGCCGCTCGCCGGGGCCCGTTCGCCGGGGGCCGCTCGCCGGGCCCCCCACATCGGGGACCCGCTCGACCGGACTCGTTCTGCCGGTCCCGGACAACCGGACCGGCTCAGCCGGCCACGGAGACCAGGCCCGCCTCGTAGGCCAGGATGACCAGCTGCACCCGGTCCCGGGCGCCGAGCTTGGCCAGCAGCCTCGTCATGTAGGTCTTGACGGTCGCGACGCTGAGCACCAGTTCGGCGGCGATCTCGGTGTTGGACAGGCCCCGGCCGACCAGGGTGAGGATCTCCCGCTCGCGCCCGGTGATCGCCGCCAGCCGCCGCTCGGCGGCGGCGAGGGCGCCGGCGGCACCAGCGGTGGCCGGGGCGCGCCCAGCGGTCCCCGGCCGCGGCGGGCGGCCGCCGATGAACGCCCCGATCAGCCGCCGGGTGACGCCCGGCGCGATCAGCGCGTCCCCGGCGGCGACCACCCGCACCGCGCCGAGGATGTCGTCCAGCGCCATGTCCTTGACCAGGAAGCCGGACGCCCCGGCGTGCAGCGCCGCGTACACGTGCTCGTCCTCGTCGAAGGTGGTGAGCACCACCACCCTGGTCGGCCCGCCGTCGGCGGTCACCAGCCGGGTGGCCTCGATGCCGTCCATGCCGGGCATCCGGATGTCCATCACCACGACGTCCGGCCGCAGTTCGGCGGCCAGCCGGACGGCCTCCGTCCCGGTGCCCGCCTCGCCCACCACCTCGACGTCGTCCGTCTCCGCGATCACCATCTCCAGCGCGGCCCGGACCAGCGGCTGGTCGTCGGCCAGCACCACCCGGATCACGCGCCCGCCTCCTCGGCCGGGACCGGTACCGGCGTGGGAACCTGCACCGCCACCGGCGTGGACACCGACACCGCCACCGGCGCCGGCACCGGCAGCCGGGCGGCCACCCGGAAGCCGCCCCCGGGCAGCGCCCCGGCCTCGAACCCGCCCCGCAGCAGGGCGACCCGCTCCCGCAGCCCGGCCAGCCCGAACCCGCCACCGGACACCTCGCCCCGACCGCGCCCCCGGTCGGTGACCTCGACGGACAGCTCCCCCGCCACCCGGTGGTCCACCACGACCACGCAGGCGTCGACGTCCGCGTGCCGCACCACATTGGTGACCGCCTCCTGGACGATCCGGAAGGCCGCGAGGTCGACCTCCGGCGGGAGCGGCAGCGGCCCCGGCTCGCCGTGCCGCCGGACCTCCACCCGCACCCCCGCGGCGGTGGTCGCCCCGGCCAGCCGGTCGAGGTCGGCCAGGCCCTGCGGCGCCGCCGACGAGGCGTCACCGTCGGCCCGGCGCAGCGCGACCAGCATCCGGCGCAGCGCGGCCAGGGTCTCCCGCCCGGCGGCCTCGATCTCGCCCAGCGCCTGCGCGGCCCGCTCCGGCCGACGGTCGATCACCCGGCGGGCCGCACCGGCCTGGAGGGCGACGATGCCGATGCTGTGGGCGACGGTGTCGTGCATCTCGCGGGCGATCCGCAGCCGTTCGGCGGTGACCGCCTCCTCCGCCGACCGCGCGCTGAGCGCCTCGGCGTGCTCCCGGCTCTGCCGCACCGAACGGCCGACCAGCCAGGCGACCAGCGCGAGCAGCGCGGCACCGTCGGCCGAGCCGATGTGGGTGCCGGTGAAGATTCCCACCGTGTCGCCGCGCACCAGGCCGATGTGCAGCACCAGGAAGGCCATGACCAGCGCGAACGCGGCCCGGGAGCTGCGCCGCGGCCGGGTCGCGGTGATCAGGCAGAGCGCGGTGTCCACGGCGAGCAGCGCGCCGGGCGGCACCTGGGCGCCACCGGCCCAGCCGTCGGTCACGGTGAACGCGGCGACCAGCAGCAGGACGACCGAGAGCACCGGCAGCCGCCGCACCAGCGCCGCGCCCGCGAAGGCCACCACCGTGTCGGCCAGGGTGAACGCCCAGCCGCCGTGCGCGGCGGCGCCCGGGTGCTGCGTGGCGTCACCGCCGAGCCGTACGGCGGGGTAACCGGCGGCCACGCACCAGGCGAGACCGACCCAGACCTCGGGCGGGACGCGCCGGAGCAGCGGCGGGGAAGGGGTCGAAGGCATGGTTGGAGATCGTAACGACGGTCCGCCACCGCCGTCATCCAACCGTGGTTGTACGGCCGGGGGTGCCCGCGGTGTCGACACCGGTCCGATGCGGCCGACCGGCTCCCCCGGGCACCGTGGAGCCCATGATCGAAGTCACCGAACTGACGAAGCGCTACGGGCGCGGCCACCGCGGCCGCACCGCCGTCGACCGCCTCTCCTTCACCGTCCGGCCCGGCCGGGTCACCGGCTTCCTCGGACCCAACGGCGCGGGCAAGTCCACCACCCTGCGGCTGGTCCTCGGCCTGAGCGCCCCGACCTCCGGCAGCGTCACCGTCGACGGCCGCCCGTTCCGCGGCCTGCCGCGCGGCCTGCGGCACGCCGGTGCGCTGCTCGACGCGGGCGACGCCCACGGCGGGCGCACCGGCCGGGCCCAGCTGCGGGCGCTGGCCCGCGCCAACGCCGTCCCGGCCGCGCGGGTCGAGCGGGTGCTGCACGAGGTCGGGCTCACCGGAGCCGCCGGGCGCCGGATCCGCGGCTACTCGCTGGGCATGAAGCAGCGCCTCGGCATCGCCGGCGCACTGCTCGGCGACCCGCCGGTGCTGCTCTTCGACGAGCCGCTGAACGGGCTGGACCCGGAGGGCGTCCTCTGGGTGCGCGGACTGTTCCGGCGGCTCGCCGCCGAGGGCCGCACGGTCCTCGTCTCCAGCCACATGATGGCCGAGATGGAGCACACCGCCGACCACCTGGTGGTGATCGGACGCGGCCGGCTGCTCGCCGACGAGAGCCTCACCGGGTTCGCCGCCCGGGCCGGCCGGGCCACCGTCACCGTGCGGGCCGCCGAACCCGACCGGCTGGCGGCCGTGTTGACGGCGGCGGGCGCGGCCGTCCGGCCCGGCCCGGACGGCGCCCTCGCGGTGAGCGGCCTGGACGCCACCAGGATCGGCGAACTCGCCCTCGAGCAGCGCCTGTTGCTGCACGCCCTGACCGCCCGGGGCGCCTCCCTGGAGGAGGCGTTCCTGGCCCTGACCGCCGACAGCGTCGAGTACCCCGCCGGAGACCCCCGTTGAGCACCGCACCCGTTCCGTCCCACGCCGCCACCGTGCCCGTTCCGTCCCACGCCACCACCGCACCCGTTCCGCCTCACCCCGCCACCGTGCCGCCCGGCCGTACCGCCGCCGAGTCGCGCGCCCGCTTCGGCGATCTGCTGGCCGCCGAGTGGATCAAGTTCTGGTCGCTGCGTTCGGTCCCCTGGGTGCTCGGCCTCAGCGCCGTGGCGATCGTCGCCGCCAACCTCAAATCCGCGCTCTACACCCGCGACCACTCCACACCGGGCGAGGGCGATCCGGCGGTCATGGCGCAGGTGGCGCTGAACGACGCCTTCAACCTCGCCTCCGCCGACATCCTGATGCTGGTCGCGGGCGGCCTCGGCGCGCTCGTCATCGCGGGCGAGTACGCGACCGGGCTGATCCGCACCACCCTGGCGGCCGTGCCCGACCGCCGGGCGGTGCTCGCCGCCAAGGCCTGCGTCCTGGCCGCCGTGCTGTTCGGCTACGGGGTGCTCACCGTCGGCGTCTCCTTCGGCGCGAGCCAGGCGATCCTGGCCGACACCGGCATCGGACAGTCCGTCACCGACCCCGCCGCGCTGCGGTACGTCGCGGCGGCGGTGCTGTTCGGCCCGGTCTGCGCCCTGGTCGGGCTCGGCCTCGGCACCCTGATCCGGCACGGCGCGGGCGCCGTGGTGGCCACCGTCGCAGTGCTGTTCTTCCTCCCCTCGCTGGTCACCGAGCGCTACCGCTGGAGCGCCGACCTGCTGCACGCTCTGCCGCTGCCCGCCTGGCAGCGCCTGGCCCGGACGTCCCTGGCGGGCTATCGACCCTCCGAGTACCCGGCCACCGTCGCGGGCGCCTGGGTCACCTTCGCGGTGTGGTCGCTGGCCTCGGTGGCCGTCGCCGCGTTCGCCCTGCACCGCCGCGACCACTGACGGCCCGCCGGGGCGGGGCTCAGAACGCCGCGATGCTGCCCGGCGCCCGCTCGGCCCGGCTGAGCGCCGCAACACGGCGGCCTGGCCGTGCCGCCGGACGGCCAGCCGGGCCAGCAGGCCGACCACCGCATCGGCGGTCTCCGGCGGGAGTCCGGGGCCGGGCACGGCGACGCTCACCGCCAGGTCGTCGCCGTGGACGGCCAGTTCCATCGTCCGGGTGGCCAGCAGGTCGTCGAGGGTGAGCGCCCACGGGCCCCAGAACGGCAGTCGGACCGGCCGGGCGGCGTCCGCCGCCGCCAGAGCGGCCGCGAGTTCCGGCAGTACGGCGGCGAGCCGGCGGTGCAGCGCGGCCGGGCCGTCGGCCGCGACGGCCTCACTGGCCTGCCGGATCCGCACGTTGACGTCCGCGTCCGGCGCGGCGCCGACCCAGGCCGAGCGGGCGTAGTGCTCCAGCAGGCCGACCACCGGCTCCGCCGGTACGGGCACGGCCAGCACCTCCGGCACGCAGAGGACCTGGTAGACCAGGTGCCCGGCCAGCCCGCCGACGCTCCACCGCGCCAGCGCGCTCGGCCGCCGCCAGGCCCGGGCCACCTCCGGGCGGCGCAGCAGCCCCTCCGCCGCGCCGGCGGCGGCCAGGAAGTCCGTTCGGGCGTCCGTCACCGCCCGTCCCCCGCCCCCGCCCGCGGCCCGGCGGCCCGGGAGCCGCCCCGGCCGAAGGCCATGTCGGCGACCGCCACCAGCAGCGCCGCCAGCACCAGCCCGGCCGCCACCGTCACCCCCAGCTGGAAGGCCAGCGCCCAGTCCGGGCGGGGGCCGGCGGCGTGGGCGAAGAACACCGAGCCGACGACGGCGATGCCCACCGCCGAGCCGACCCGCTGCGCCGTCTGCATCACCCCGCCCGCGCTGCCCGCCCGGGCCACCGGCACCTGCTGGAGGGTCAGCGTCTGGTTCGGGGCGATCACCAGCCCGCTGCCCGCCCCGGCGACCAGCAGCGGCAGCGCCGTCGTCCAGCCCACGCGGGGCCCCGACCAGAGCTGCACCGCGAGCGCCGAGGCCAGCAGCCCGGTCAGCACCAGTACCAGTCCGGCCACCACCAGCCGCCGTCCCAGCCGGCTCACCAGGCGCCCGCCCACCGGCGCGGACACCCCCGAACCGACCGCGAACGGCGTGATCGCCAGGCCCGCCGTCAGCGCCGAGTAGTGCAGGCCCGCCTGGAGGTAGAGCGTGAAGATGAAGAAGATCGCGGTGAACCCGGCGAAGTACACCAGCGACAGCACCGTTCCCGCCGCGTACGGCCGCACCGCGAACAGCGCCATGCTCACCAGCGGTTCGCGCCGCCGCCCGTAGTGCGACTCCCAGCCGACGAAGGCGGCGAGCAGCACCGCCGCCAGCGGCAGCAGCAGCCAGCGGGCCGCGCCGTGCCACTGCTGCGCCTGGACGAACGGCAGCAGCAGCGAGACCGTCCCGGCGCCGAGCAGCAGCACGCCGACCGGGTCGAAGTCCCGGTGCCCGGCCCGCTGGGCGGCGGGCGGCGGCGCCGGGAGCAGCCGGTAGGCGATCGGCAGCGCGGCGACGCCGATCGGCAGGTTGACCAGGAACACCCAGCGCCAGCCGTCCTGCGGGCCGGCCAGGTGGATCAGCAGCCCGCCGAGCAGCGGCCCCACGGCGGTGGACAACCCGATGGTGGCGCCGAGCGCGCCGAAGGCCCGGCCGCGTTCGGCGCCCTGGAACAGCACCTGGATGAAGCCGGACACCTGCGGCACCAGCACCCCGCCGGCCGCGCCCTGGAACAGCCGGGCCAACACCAGCCACTCCTGGCTCTGCGCCGCCCCGGCTAGCGCGCTGGCCGCGGTGAACAGGGCGAGTCCGGCGAGGAAGACGGCCCGCCGGCTGCGCGCGTCGCCGAGCCGCCCGGCGGGCACCAGCACCAGCCCGAAGGCCAGCGCGTAGCCGCTGAGCACCCACTGGAGGCCGCTGTCGGACATGTGCAGCCCGGCCCGTACGGTCGGCAGGGCGACGTTGACGATGCTGACGTCCAGCAGGGTCATGAAGCCGGCGACCAGGCAGACGGTGAGTGCCCGCCAGCGCCGGGTGGCGGCCCGGCCGCCCACGGCGGTGGCGCCGGGCCGGGTCTGGTGCGCGCTGCCGCGCGGGGGGTCGGCGTTCAAGGGAGCCTCTTCCCGGGGGCCGGGGCGTCCGGATCCGTGAATGATCGTCGGTCGGCTTCGTCGGTCGGCTTCGTTCGGCCCATCGTCGCCCGGCCCTCCCGGGGCCGCCACCCGGGGAGCCACCGCTCGTCCTCACTCCAACGGCCTAACCGGATCGCGACCGCCGCCCGCACCCCGGAGGCTGACGGCATGACCGTCGCCACCGAGACCCCGCCCTCCGCCCCTCCGGTGCTGGACGTCCGGCAGCGGAACGTCGTCTTCGCCACCATCGTGCTCGGCATGCTGCTGGCCGCGCTCGACCAGACCATCGTCGGCACCGCCCTGCCCACCATCGTCGCGGACCTCGGCGGGGCCGCGCACATGTCCTGGGTGGTGACGTCCTATCTGCTGGCCGAGACGGTGGCCACCGTGCTGGCCGGCAAGTTCGGCGACCTGTACGGGCGCAAGCTGATCTTCCAGGTCTCGGCGATCGTCTTCGTCGGCGGCTCGTTCCTGTGCGGCCTCGCCACCGACATGACCCTGCTGATCACCTGGCGGGCCGTCCAGGGCCTCGGCGCGGGCGGCCTGATGGTCACCGCCATGGCGCTGATCGCGGACGTCATCCCGCTGCGCGAGCGCGGCAAGTACCAGGGCGCGATCGGTGCGGTGTTCGGCGTGGCCACGGTGATCGGGCCGCTGCTGGGCGGACTGTTCACCGACCACCTGTCCTGGCGCTGGGCGTTCTACGTCAACGTGCCGATCGCGGTCGTGGTGGTCGCCGCGGCCGCCCGGACCATCCCCTCGGTCCGCGCGGCGACCCGCCCGGTCGTCGACTACCTCGGCATCGTGCTGGTCGCGGTCGGCGCCGGCGCGCTGATCCTGGCCACCAGCTGGGGCGGCAACGAGTACGCCTGGAGCTCCGGGGTGATCATCGGCCTGTTCGCCGGCGGCGTGCTGGCGCTCGGCCTGTTCTGCTGGGCGGAGACCCGGGCCGTCGAACCGATGCTGCCGATGCGGCTGTTCCGCAACCCGGTGTTCACGGTCTGCTCGGTGCTCAGCTTCATCGTCGGCTTCGCCATGCTCGGCGCGCTGACCTTCCTGCCGACCTTCCTCCAGTACGTGGACGGCGACTCGGCGACCGTCTCCGGCGTCCGGACGCTGCCGATGGTGCTCGGCCTGCTGATCGCCTCGATCGCCAGCGGCAACGCCGTCAGCAAGACCGGCAGGTACCGGGTGTTCCCGATCGTCGGCACGGCGGTGATGGCGCTCGGCCTCTACCTGCTCTCCCGGCTGGAACCCGACACCGGATCCCTGCTGGCCTCGCTCTACATGTTCGTGCTCGGCGCCGGCATCGGGCTGAGCATGCAGGTGCTCACCATCGCCGTGCAGAACACCGTCGACTACGCCGACCTGGGCACCGCCACCTCCGGGGTGACCTTCTTCCGCACCATCGGCAGCTCCTTCGGCACCGCCGTGTTCGGCACCATCTACGCCAACAGCCTGAAGACCGAACTCGCCGACGGGATCACCACCGCCGCCCGGGCGACCGGCGCCGACCCGGCCGTGCTCGCCCAGGCCGCCCAGAGCCCGCAGGGCCTGCACCAGCTGCCCACCGACCAGGCCGCGCCGATCGTCCAGGCCTACTCCGACGCCCTGCACACCGTGTACCTGTGGACCATCCCGGTCGCCGTGATCGGCTTCGTGGTGTCGCTCTTCCTCAAACAGGTGCAGCTGCGCGACACCGCCCGGGCGGGCTCCACCGACATGGGCGAGGCCTTCGCCCAGCCGACCACCCCGGACTCCGACCCGCACCTGGAGTACTCGGTCTGCCGGATCGTGCGCGAGGTGGACCTCGACGCCGTCCGGTCGATCGTCTCCGGCGCCGACACCCGGGTGGACCTGGCCGGGGCCTGGGCGCTGATGGAGGTGGCCGGCCACACCAAGGCCGTCGGCCACGCCTCGCTCGACCTCATCGCCGCCCGCAAACGCGTGCCACCCGAAGTCCTGGAGCCGGTCTTCGACCGGATGGCCACCGAGGGCTACCTCACCCGCGACGGCGACGCCCTCTCCCCCACCGAGGCCGGCACCCACGAGGTCCGCGCCCTCGCCCGCGCCTGGTCCGACTGGCTCAACGCCCGCCTCGACGCCGACGCCGGCCGCCCCCGCAGCCCCCAGCTGCGCGCCGCCGCCGACGCCATCGCCTGGCGCCTCCTGGTCGAGGACCTCACCACCGGCCTCCCCGCCCACGCCCGCCCGACGACCGACGCGAAGGTGTAGGGCGCCGGCTCACGCCACGAGCGGCCGCCCCCTGTCCGGAGGCCGGACAGGGGGCGGCGGGGGCGGGGTCAGGGGGTGGCTTCCCTCGGGAGCGGGGCGGGGGCGGTGCGGCGGGAGGAGACGGCGATCACGGCGAGGCTGGCGAGGGCGAGGGCCGTGACCACGCCGAGCATCACGGTGTAGGAGGCCAGCGAGGACAGGGCCGCGAGCACGGCGGGCAGCAGGAAGCCGGAGTAGCAGAGCGCGTAGTAGACGCCGGTGAGGCCGGCCAGGTCGTCGGGGGTGACGATGCGCTGGATCTCCAGCAGGCCGGAGACGACGCCGATGCCGTAGGCGGCGCCGAGGAGGACCGCGCCGGCGAGGCCGAGCAGCGGGGAGCGCACCGCCGCGTCACCGGCGCAGACGGCCATGCCGCAGGCCATCAGCACCATGGAGACGAGGACGCCGCGCGCCGAGGAGAGCGAGTCCAGCCGCTTGGCGAGGGGCTGGACGAGGGCGCCGGTGCCGAGGGTGAGGACGGTCAGCAGGGTCGCGTAGGCCAGCGACCGGTCGCCGAGCCGGTCGCCGACCAGCTGCGGGGTCACCGCGTACGCGACGCCGGCCGAGCCGAACACCCAGGGGGCCATCGGCAGGACCACCCGGACGAAGCGCCGGTGCCCGGCGGCCGGGACCTTGAGGTCGGCCCAGAGGCTGCGGACGGCGGCCGAGCGGGCCCGGGTCTCGACGGCCTTCGGGAGCAGGAACAGCGCGGGCAGGGTGACCAGCAGGTGGGCGAGGTACGGGGTGACCATCGGCCAGGGTCCCCACTGGGCGAGCGCGCCGGCCACTCCGGCGCCGAGGCCGAAGCCGAGGGTCAGGGCGAGGGAAGCGCGGCGGGCGCCGGCGCCCGGGTCGGCGGCCGGGTCGTGCGGCGCCCCGGAGAGCTCCTTGACCCAGCTGGTGCCGACGGCCATCGCGATGCCGACGGCTATACCGGTGAGGAACCGCCCGGCGTAGATGGGGAGTTCACCGGCGGCGCCGCCGCACAGCACCCCGCTGGCGGCGAGCGAGGCGGCCACCGCGCCGATCATCAGCGGGCGGCGCCCGTAGCGGTCCGAGGCGGCGCCGCCGACCAGCAGACCGGGGACCAGCCCGAGGACGTACGCCCCGAGGAAGGCGTCCACGGTGACCTCGGAGTAGCCGCCGAGGTGGCGGTACATCAGCAGCAGCGGGGTGAACTGGTTGCCGCCCCAGCCGCAGCAGAGCATGGCCAAGGCGGCGAACAGCCACGGCCGCCCCCGGCCGGTGGGTGCGACGGGACCGGCGGACGGTGGCCGGGTGGTGCTCATGGTGGTGCTGCTCCTTGTCGGACGGTCGGTCCCGGCGGTCCGTCGGGGTGCGCGCGCGAGGTCCGCGGCGCGGGGGAACGGGTCAGCGATCGGTGACGGCGCGGTGGGCGTCCAGGTGGGCGCGGAGCGCGGCGGTGAAACCCTCGGCGTCGCGGGCCGCGATCCGCTGGACGAGCACGGTGTGCTCCTCGACCAGCGGGGCCAGCCGCTCCGGCTGCACCTGGAGCAGTTGGACGGCCATCCGGCGCTGGCGGTCGCGCAGCGTGCCGTAGAACCGCTCGGCGAGCTCGTTGCCGGAGGCCGTCACGATGCCCCGGTGGAAGGCCTCGTCGGCGTCGGCGAAGGCGCCGAGGTCGGCCCGGCGGGCGGGTTCGCGCTGCTGGTCGATCAGTTCGGACAGCTGCCGCACCAGCGCGTCGAGGCCGTCGGGGCGACGGATGATCCGGCGCACCGCGGTGCTCTCCAGTGCCTCGCGCAGTTCCAGCACGTCCTCGGCCTCGCCGGGGCCGACCGGCACCACGACGGCTCCGCGCTTGGGGAAGAGCTGGAGCAGCCCCTCGGCCTGGAGCCGCAGGAAGGCCTCCCGGACCGGGGTGCGGCTGAGCGAGGCGCGTTCGGCGATCTCGCCCTCGCTGATCAGCGTCCCGCCGGGGAGGCCGCCGCCGAGGATGAGGTCCTTGGTCAGTTCGTACGCGCGGTCCGCGGCCGGGACGCGGGCGGGGGCGGGGGGCGGGGTGTCGGCCATGGAGCACACCGTAGCACCATAGATGCAAGCTTAGATGCAACAGGAGAGCCGGTCCGGAGCATCGGTTTCGGTACTGCTCAGCGCCGGAAGAATGCGCTTTCCCGCCCCCTGCGCAGGGCCGAGGATGGGCGGGGCCAGCCAGCTTTCCGGGAGGAAGCCTTGTCCCCTGCGTCGCCAGCCCTGCCGCCCGTCGATCCGGGCCTGCCGCCCGTCGATCCGGACCTGCTGCCGCTCACCGCCGAGTTCCGCCCCGAGGGCCTGTCCGTCGGCGGGGTGCTCCTGGACGAAGCGGCCCGCCGGTACGGCACGCCGCTGTTCGTCTACGACGAGGAGCACCTGCGCCGGCGCTGCCGCGAGGCGGTGGCCGCCTTCGGCCGGGACAACGTCGCCTACGCCTCCAAGGCCTTCCTGTGCACCGCGATGGCCCGACTCGCCGCCGAGGAGGGCCTGCTGCTGGACGTCGCCTCCGGCGGCGAGCTGCGCACCGCCCTGTACGCCGGGGTCGACCCGGCCCGGATCGTGCTGCACGGCAACAACAAGGACGACGCCGAGCTGCGCACCGCGCTGACCGTCGGCCTGCGGCACATCGTCGTGGACAGCTTCGACGAACTGGACCGGATCGAGCGGCTGCACCACGAGGAGGGCCTGCCCCCGGCCCGGATCCGGCTGCGGGTGGCGCCCGGGGTCGCGGCCGGCGCCCACCACGCCATCCGGACCGGCGGCCTCGACTCCAAGTTCGGCTTCGGCCTGGCCGACGGCGCCGCCGCGGCCGCGGTGCGCCGGGCCGGGGCCAGCGCCGCCGTACGACTGGAGGGCGTCCACGCCCACGTCGGGTCCCAGGTGCTGGACCCGGCCGAACTGGCCGACGGCGCCGCCGCGGTGGCCCGCTTCGCGGTGGAGCACGGCGTGCGCGGGCTGACCGTCGGCGGTGGCCTCGGCGTGGCGTACCTGAGCGGGCAGAGCGCCCCCTCCTTCGCGGTCTGGGCCGAGCGGGTCCGCGCGGCGGTGCGCGGCGCCGGCTGGAGCGGCGAGGTGGGCGTCGAGCCCGGCCGCTCGATCGCCGCCCGGGCCGGGCTGACCCTGTACCGGGTCGGCACCGTCAAGCGGATCGAGGGCGTGCGCACCTACGTCAGCGTGGACGGCGGGATGAGCGACAACCTGCGCCCCGCGCTGTACGGCGCCCGCTACGAGGCCTTCCTGCCGCGCTGCCCCGAGGCGCCCCGCCCACGGCGCGCCCGGCTGGTCGGCAAGCACTGCGAGAGCGGCGACGTGATCGTCGACGACGCCGCGCTCCCCGCCGACCTGCGGGTCGCCGACCTGCTGGCCACCCCGGTGACCGGCGCCTACGGCTACGCCATGGCCTCCAACTACAACAAGCTGCCGCGGCCCGCCGTGGTCTTCGTCCGGGACGGCGAGGCCCGCGTGGTGGTGCGCCGGGAGAGCGAGCACGACCTGCTCCGACTGGACGCGGCCGCCCCCGCCGACGGCCCCCGGGAACCGGTGGCCGCACGGCGGGCACACACCGCCTAACCTGGGCCGATGCTGAACAGCGCCCGACTGCACGTCCTCCTGGAGATCGCCCGCCGGGGCACCATCGTGGCCGCGGCACAGGCCCTGCACCTGAGCCCGTCCGCCATCTCGCACCAGCTCGCCCGCCTGGAGCAGGAGCTGGGCGTCGCCCTGGTGGAGCGGGCTCCGCAGTCCCTGCGTCTGACGCCCGCGGGCGTCCGGCTGGCCGAGCACGCCCAGGCGATCGCCGATCTGATGGCCGTCGCCCAGGACGACCTGCGGGCGCACGCCCAGGCCGCGGCCGGCGTGCTGCGGATCGGCTTCTTCGCCTCCGCCGGCCTGGACCTGCTGCCCCGGGCGCTGGCCGCGTTCGCCGCCGCGCACCCGCGGGTGGAGCTGGAGCTGATCATGGGCCAGCCGCACGAGCTGGTCCCGGACCTGGAGGCCGGCCGGCTGGACGCGGCCGTCGTCTTCGAGCACCCGCTGGACCCGTGGTGCCGCCAGGCGACGGTGGACGTGCGGATGTACTTCGACGAGCCGCAGCTGGTGGTGGTGCCGCTGCGGCACCGGCTCGGGCGGCGCTCGCTGGTGCGGCTGGCCGAGCTGGACGGCGAGAGCTGGATCGGCACCCACGGCGGCAGCACCGGCGAGCCGGTGCTCGAACGCGCCTGCGCGGCCGAGGGGTTCCGCCCCCGGGTGCGCTGCCGCAGCGACCACTACCAGGTGACCATCAACCTCGCGCGGGCCGGCATGGGCGTCGCGCTGATCCCGGCGCTCGGCCTGGCCGACAGCGCCGGGGTGCACGTGTGCCGGCTGGACCACCCGCAGCTGCACCGCCGGATCGGGGTGGCCACCCGGGCCACCAACCGCAATCCGGTGCTGCGCGCCTTCCTCGCCGAACTCGGCGCCGCCGCCGGGGAGATCAAGGCCCTGCTCGACATGCAGTGGGCGCTCTGACCTCCCCGGCGTCGACCTTCCCGGCATCGACCTCTCCGGCGCCGACCTCCCGGCAACGGCCTGACCGGCGGCGGCCTCCCGGCGTCGGCCTCCCCGACGGCGGCCGCTCAGTGCCGGGCCGGCCGCTGGGCCCAGGCCCCGAGGGCACGGCCGACGTCCCGGATGGCGTGCACGGCGGCCCGTTCGGTGCTGGGCCCGAGCGCCACGTCCCAGTGCGCGACGACCGCGTAGGCCACCCGGCGGGCGCCCACGATCACGCCCGCGTCGGCCCGTACCCCGGTGTCCGTGCCGGTCTTGTTGGCGACCAGCAGCCGGCCGGGCAGCGGCGCGGGGAAGCCGGGGGCGTACGGGTCGTGGTCGATCAGCGCGGGCACCAGGCCGTGGTCGGTGTTGGCGCGCATCCAGCCGAGCAGCCGGGCCGAGGCCGCCGGGCCGGCCATGGTGCCCCGGACCGCGAGGGCCGCCAGGCGGGCCAGGTCGCGGGCGGTGCCGGTGGCGAAGACCGGCGGGAGGTCCGGGCCGCGCTCGTCGCGCACCCGGTCGTGCAGGGTGAGCCGTTCCAGTCCGAGCTCGCGCGCCAGCCGTGCGGTGGCCGGCAGGCCGACCAGCCGCAGCAGGGCGTTGGTGGCGGTGTTGTCGCTGACCGCGGCGGTCAGCCAGGCCAGGTCCTCCACCGTCCAGCCGGGGCGGCTCAGCCGGCCGAGCAGGCCGGTGCCGCCGGTGACGTCCTCGGGGAGGATCGCCACCGGCTGCCCGGCCGTCAGTTCCCCGGTGTCCAGCCGCCGGGCGACCTCGGCGAGCAGCAGCAGCTTGGAGGTGCTGGCGACGGGCAGCACGACGGTGTCGTCCACCCCGACCGCACCCGAAGCGTCCGGGGCGTCCACGTCGACGGCGGCGACGGACAGCGTCAGCGGGAGCGCCGCCGAGCTGCGGGCCGCGGCGGCCACCTGGGCGAGGCTCATCGGACCCGCACCACCTCTCCGGCGCGGCTCGCGGTCGGCCGTCCGCCGCGCACCGCGACCCGCCCGGCCACCACCACGGTCTCCACCCCCGCCGGCGGCAGCAGCGGCCGCTCGAAGGTCGCTCCGTCCAGGACGGCCGCCGGGTCGAGCACCACCAGGTCCGCGACGGCGCCGTCCCGGACCACGCCGCGCCCGGCCAGCCGGAACCGCTCGGCGGGCAGGCCGGTCATCTTGTGCACCGCGAGCTCCAGTGGCAGCAGCCCCTGCTCGCGCCCGTAGCGGCCGAGCACCCGGGCGAAGCTGCCCGCCCAACGGGGGTGCGGGCGGCCGGGTTTGGGCACGCCGTCCGAGCCGATCATCGACAGCGGGCTGGCCAGGACCCGGCGGACGTCGTCCTCGCGCATCGAGTGGCTGATGATGGTCACCTCGCCCTGCGCCTCCAGCAGCAGGTCGCAGACGTACTCCACCGGGTCGGCGCCTCGTTCGGCGGCCAGGTCGGCGATCCGGCGGCCCTCGGCCGTGGGGCGGGCGGGGGCGGCGGCCACCGAGATGAGGTCCCAGCCGCCGTTGCCGACGGTGTTCTCCCAGCCCTCGACGCCGTTGGCGATGTCCGCCCGGATCCGGTCCCGCACCTCCTTGCTGCGCAGCCGCTCCAGCAGCGCGGCCGGCCCGCCCTCGCTGGTCCACGGCGGCAGCATCGCGTGCAGCACGGTGCTGCCGGCGGTGTACGGGTAGACGTCGCAGAGCACGTCCACGCCCTCGGCGCGGGCCCGCTCCAGGCGCGGCAGGGTCCGCAGGGTGGCGCCCCAGGCGTGCCGCCCGGCGGTCTTGTGGTGGGAGACCTGGAGCGCGGCGCCGGAGCGCACCGCGATCTCCAGCGCCTCCTCCAGCGCCTTCTCCACCTGGGACATCTCGTCGCGCAGGTGCGTCACGTACGGTTTGCCGTGCCGCGCGGCGACCTTCGCCAGGGCCACGATCTCCTCGGTGTCCGCGTAGACGCCGGGCGGGTAGATCAGCCCGGTGGAGAGCCCGGCCGCGCCCTGGGCCAGTGCCAGGTCGAGCAGTCCGCACATGGCGGCCAGCTCCTGGTCGGTGGGCGGGCGGTCCTCGAAGCCCATCACTCCGGCGCGCAGCGTGCCGTGGCCGACCAGCGAGGCGATGTGGTTGCGGCGCAGTTCGGGCCGCTGGCCGGCGGCGAAGGCGTCGAAGTCCTCGGCGGGCAGCACCGGGCCGAGGCCGAAGGAGACCCGCAGGTGCCCGGCCAGTTGGGGCAGCCGCTCGGGCAGGGCGGGGAAGAGGCTGATCCCGCAGTTGCCGCTGATCTCGGTGGTGACGCCCTGGAGCAGCGGGGCCAGCCGCAGCTCGTCCAGGGCGTCGCCGTCGGTGTGGGTGCCGCCGCCGAAGGGGGCGGCGAGCGCGTCCGAGTGGGTGTGGACGTCGATGAAGCCGGGGGTGACGACCCGTCCGGTGACGTCCAGGGTCTCGGCCGCGGTCACGGCGGTGCCGGGCGGCAGTACGGTGACCCGGCCGTCCGCGACGGCGAGGTCGGCCGGGCGGGCGGGCGCCCCGGTGCCGTCCACCAGGGTGGCGCCGCGCAGCAGCAGGTCGACCGGGATCGTGGTCATGTCCGCTCCCATCTGTCCCGTCTGTCCCGTCGTTCCCATCAGAGCACCGTCGAGAGGAAGGCCCGGGTGCGGTCGTGCCGCGGGGCGGTGAACAGCTCGGCCGGGCTGCCGGCCTCCACGACAGCGCCCTGGTCCATGAAGACGACGCGGTCGGCGACCTCGCGGGCGAAGCCCATCTCGTGGGTGACGACGATCATCGTCATGCCGCTGCGGGCGAGGTCGCGCATCACGCCGAGCACCTCGCCGACCAGCTCCGGGTCGAGCGCGGAGGTGGGCTCGTCGAAGAGCATCAGGGTCGGTTCCATGGCCAGCGCCCGGGCGATCGCCACCCGCTGCTGCTGGCCGCCGGAGAGCTGGGCCGGGTAGTGGTCGGCGCGGTCGGCCAGGCCGACCCGGGCGAGCAGTTCGCGGGCCCGGCGCTCGGCCTCCTCGCGCGGACGGCCCTTCACCGCGATCGGGCCCTCCATCACGTTCCGCAGCGCGGTGCGGTGCGGGAAGAGGTGGAAGCGCTGGAAGACCATGCCGATCCGCTCGCGCTGGTGGCGGATGTCGCGCGGCCGGCGCTCGCGCAGCCTGCTGCCGGAGGCACCGTACGGCTCGTAGCCGACCGGTTCACCGTCCACCTCGATCCGCCCGGCGTCGATCTTCTCCAGGTGGTTGAAGCAGCGCAGCAGGGTGGACTTGCCGGAGCCGGAGGGGCCGATCACGCAGAGCACCTCCCCCGCCCGGACCTCCAGGTCGATGCCGCGCAGCACCTCCAGCTCCCCGAAGCGCTTGCGCACCTTCCGGGCCGACAGGACCACCTCGGTGGCCGGCTTCCTCAGGTCCGTACCGGTCACTTGACCTCCCCCTTCCGCACGCGCTTCGATGTCCCGCCGCGCCCCGGGCGGAGGTTGGCCAGCACCCGGCGGTGCAGCGCCGGCGGGGCGCCGGCCGGGTTGAACTTCCGCTCCACCGCGTGCTGGGCGACGCTCGCGATGGTGGTGAGCACCAGGTACCAGAGGGAGGCGACGATCAGCAGCGCGATCACCTCGAAGTTGGCGAGGTAGAGGTGCTGCGAGACGGTCATCAGGTCGGCGCCCGCGATGACGGAGACCAGCGAGGTGGTCTTCAGCATCGAGATGAACTGGTTGCCGAACGGCGGGATGATCACCCGCATCGCCTGCGGGAGCACCACCCGGGTGAGGATCTGCCGGTTGGACATGCCCAGTGAGGCGCCCGCCTCGCGCTGCCCGGGGTCGACGCTCTGGATGCCGGCCCGGACGATCTCGGACATGTAGGCGCCCTCGTTGATCGACAGGCCGAGCAGGGCCGCCACGAAGCCGGTGATCAGGGTGTTGGACTGCCAGCTGACCAGCTTGGGCCCGTCGAACGGGACGCCGATGCTGATCTCCGGGAAGAGCAGCGCCAGATTGAACCAGAAGATCAGTTGGACCAGCAGCGGGGTGCCGCGGAAGAACCAGGTGTACGCGCCGGCGGTGGTCCGCAGCACCGGGCTGTCGGACAGCTGCATCACCGCGACCACCACGCCGATGACGATGCCCACCACCTGGGAGATCAGGGTGAGTTGGACCGTGACCCAGAGCCCTTCCAGGACCACGCCGTCGAACTGGTACCTGGCGACGATGTCCCAGTGCAGGTTGGGGTTGACGATGACGGTCCAGGCGAGCCAGACGGCGACGAAGGCGGCCGCCAGGACGGCGAACCAGCGCGCCGGGCGGGGCCGGGCGGTCACCTCGAAGGCCAGGTCCTCGTCGACGGAGCCGGTGGTGGCGGCGGCGATGGCGGTGGCGGCTGCCGGGGCGGGCTTCGCGGGGTCTCTCATGTCGGTGCTCATCTCGTCGGTGCCGCCGTTCTCACTGCGCCGCGTTGACGGTGGCGCGCTCCACCGCGCTGCCGCCTACCTGGTAGGCGTCCAGCACCTTGCGGTACTCGCCGTTCTCGATCAGCTCCTGGAGCGCCTGCCGCACCGCGTCGCGCAGCCCGGAGTCCTTCTTCGCCACCGCGATGCCCCACGGCGCCGTGCCGTACTGCTCCGGCAGCACCTCGTAGGAGCCGCTGTTCCGCACGAACATCTGCGCCACCGGGTAGTCCACGATCGTCGCCACGGCCCGCTCGCTGTCCAGCTGGAGCAGCCCGGTCGGGGCGTCCTCGCTCTGCGAGATCGCCATCCTGGTGGCGCACTTGGCGTTCTGCTGCTCGCCGATCTCCAGGTTGGAGCTGCCCTTGGCGAGGACCACCTTCCTGCCGCAGAGGTCCTCGATGGACGTGATGCCCTCGGGGTTGCCCTTCTTCGTCATGATCACGCCGCCGGTGCGGAAGTAGTCCACGAAGTCGACGGCCTGGCGGCGCTGCGCGCTGTCCGTCATGGAGGACATCACCAGGTCGTAGCGGCCGGCCTGGAGGCCGGGGATCAGGCCGTCGAAGGAGGAGTTGGCGAGCTCCAGCTTCAGGCCGAGCCTCCCGGCGATGGCGGCGGCGAGGTCCGGGTCGACCCCGGTCAGCTCGGTGGTGCCGTCCTTGTACATCTCCATCGGCGGGTAGCCGACGGAGGTGGCCACTCTGAGCACGCCGCTCTGCTTGTTCTTCGCCGGGAGCAGCTCGGCGGCGCTCTTCCCGGAGTTCTGTCCGGCGTGTGCCCCGCCGGCGGCCGGGGAGCCGCCCTGGTCGGAGCGCCCGCAGGCGGTGGCGGCCAGGACGACCAGGGACAGTGCGGCCAGACAGCGCAGGGAACGGGGGCGGTTCATCGGCTACTCCCTCGGGCGGTGACGGTGCGCCGATGCTGGCAGCCGGGTCCTGGTGAACGGAAGATGATGAAGCCATTGCTGCCTCACCAACGATTTTTGTACGGCTGACCGCCCTGTCCTGCGGCCGGGTTCGCGCCTGCGGGTCGGGTCAGCCGGTGAGCCACGGAGCCTCGGGCAGCTTGGCGTCCGCCTGCCGTCCGGTGAGGTCGACGGTGGTCGGGGTGCCGAGCCCCGGCATCCGCATCGTCACCCGGCGCAGCCCGCCGTCGCCGTCCACCCAGTAGGTCAGCGGGGAGCGTGCCCCGTCGGGCGCGGCGCCCTGGGCGCGCGGACCGGCGAAGCGGTCGTAGCCCCGGCCGTCGATCCGGTCCCGGCCCAGCCAGCGGGCCCCGGACTGGGCCAGCAGCAGCGGGTTGTCGGGGCGGTCCGCGCCGAGCTGGACCAGCAGGTTCAGTCCGGCGTCGAGCGGGTCCGCCGTGTAGGTCCGCGGTGACCAGCCCTGGCGCGGGATGTGCTCGGCCTGCTCCCAGGCCGGGGCGTCGGTGGCGGTGGGAACGGCGGTGGGAGTGGCACCGGGAGCGGCGGTGCCGGTGCCTCCGGCGCCGGCCTGGTCGGGTGCCAGCCCGAGGCCGCCGGTGTCCCAGACGATCAGGCCGTGGTCCAGCGGTCCGCTCGCGCCGGTGGTCCGGTAGCGGCCCACCCCCCGGTGGGTGCGGTAGTCCACGACCCCGTCGACCCGGATGGTGACGCCGCCGCCCTCCTCGGCCGTGAGCGTCACCGCCACCGGGCTCGCCTGGTAGAGGTTCAGCCGCGACAGGGCGAGCCGGCCCGCCTCGTCGGTGGTCACCGGTCGTTCGACGGCCTCGTCGGAGACCGTCCGGTAGACGGCCACGCCGCCCACCGCGGCGCCGCACACCGCGATCGCGATCAGCGCCTTGAGCCAGCCGGACCGCCGGGGCCCGCGGCCGTCGGCCTTCGTCTTGCGGGGCATGCAGCCGCTCCCTTTCCTCGGTCGGACACGACAGTCGGGCGGGCCCGGGGACCAACGGTCCCACGAACCCGCCCGATCGGGCCCGGTGCCGGTCTCCCCGCACCGGGCCCCACGAGGTGCGCCCCGCTTCGAGCGCCCCTCCGTACCACCCGCGAACCACCCGCGGACCGGTCTCGAACCGGTCGCGGGCAGCCGCGGACTAGCCGCGCTGGGCGGCCTTGCGCCTGCGGACCACCAGCACCATGGCGGTGCCGAGGGCGATCAGCGCCGCCGCGCCGGTCAGCGCGAACGGCATCCCTTCACCCGCACCGGTGTTGGGCAGGTGCCCGGGCGCCGGGGGTGCCGGGGCCGGCGGCACCGGGGCCGCCGACGTCGGCGCCGGGGTCGGCGTCTCGGTCGGAGTGGGGGTCGGGGTCGGCGTCGGCGTCGGGATCAGCTTGTTGACGGCCGTCACCTCCACCCCGGCGTCGAGGTTCGCCGAGGTCAGCTTCAACGGACCGAAGACGGTGACCTCCGGAGCCTCGTAGCCCGCGGGCGGGCTCAGCTCCTGCCAGTAGTACGTCCCCGGCACCCCGGTGCCCCGGCAGGTGCCGTCGGCACCGGTCGTGCAGGGCTCACCGACCTTGGTGTCGGGCTTGTCGCCGGTCGGCTGGAGCCCGTCGGTCCCGTTGGTGTCGTGCCACAGCTGGAACTTGGCGCCCGCCAGCGGCTTGCCGTCCTGGTCGTGCTTGACCAGGCGCAGCGCACCCTCCTGCAGGCGGAAGCCGAAGTCGTAGGTGTGGTCGTTCTCGCCGGGGCCGCCGGTGGTCAGCGCCCGCTCCGGGAACTTGCCGTCCTTCGGGACGATGCCCTTGGAGTCGATGAAGTGGTTGTCACCGACGTCGTGACCGGTCGGCACCCACTGAAAGAGGGGGCCGTCCTTGGCGTAGTCCGCCGGGTTGTCCAGCTTGATCGTGTACTTGGTCCGCGGCTTGAGGCCGCCGTCGACGTTGCTGTCGTCGAAGTAGTACTCGCCGCGCTTGGTCGTCTTGGTGGTGCCGACGAGCTTCCCCGCCTCGTCGTACAGGTGGACGGTGGCACCCGGAACCGGCTTCTGGCCCGGCAGTTGGAGGCCGCTGCGCTCGGGGTCGTACCAGACCCGGTTGCCGATCTGGAGCGGCGCCTGGTCGCAGAGCACCTCCAGGTCGCCCATCGCGGCGCCCTTGCCGAACGGCGGGATGCCGGGGCCGGCGTTGAGCCGCAGGCCGCCGTCCGCCTTGCCGTCGCGCTTCTGGAAGGCGGTGCCGTAGCCGTAGGCCTTGCTGTCGCTGTCGTAGCCCGAGACCGCGATGGAGTTCTCGACCTTCGAGAACGCCATCCCCGCGTTGGCGGGGTTGTTGTGGCCGATCCGGGCGTTGTCGAAGAACCGCTGGCCCCGGGCCTTGGACCCGCAGCCCAGGTTGGTGTCCAGCACGTACGTGCCGTTCTCCAGGCAGGCCTTGAGGAGGTCACCGCCGGGCAGGACCTTGGCCATCACGCTGCCCGTCGGGGCGGCCGCCGACTGGTCGCCGAAGCGGTCCCGGAAGGCGAGCAGCATCGAGCCGTCGGTCTCGAAGTCGATCTCGGCCACCGCCGGCTCGGGGTTGGACAGGTAGTTGTCCCCGCAGCTCTGGCCCTTCTGGCTGGTCGGGAACGTGTCCTGCCACGGGAACCAGGCGGCGCCCGGGCACTGGGTGCCCACCGTGGTGCCGCGCGGGTAGTCGAGCGGCTGGTTCAGCACGGCCGGCTTGAACGCGCCGGTGGACAGGTCGAACGGCAGCACCACGGCCCGCAGGTCCGAGGCCTTGCCGGTGGACTCGCCCGAGCAGACGCCGCCGAGGAAGCCGGCGCCGTCCTGGATGCCGAGGCCGTACGGCCGCCAGTCCCCCGGCGCCGGGCAGCCCGGGTCCGGGATGGCGTAGACGGCCTTGGGCGCGGCCGCCGTGGCCGCGGTGGCGTCGTAGCGGTAGAGCTTGCGGTCGTTCAGGTTGACGACGAAGAGGTCCTTGCCGTCGTCGGTGATCTTGATGCCGCCGAGGCTCTCCTTGCCCGCCGGGGCCAGGAAGCCGTCGTCGTTGCCCGCGGTGTGCGGGGTGGCGCCCGCGTCCGGGACGGTGGTGAACAGCGAGGTCTTCTTCTGGTTCACGTCGGTGACGTAGATCCCGCCGGGGCCGCCGGAGCCGTACTTGGTGGTCCGCTTGGCCTGGGCGGCGGAGAACACCCGCCGGTCGGCCTTGTTCCAGGCGATCCCGTAGAGGTTGCCGGTCTGCCCCGCCGTGGCCAGGTCGGTCACGGTGAAGTCGGTGCCGGCCGTACCACGGGAGCCGTACGGGTAGGACACCAGCGTGTGCTGGGCGTCGCCGTCCGCGGGCGGGTTCTGACAGGTCGACACCAGCGGCGCGTTCTTCTGGCAGTAGTCACCCGGGCTCCAGAGCCCCGTGGTGATCTCCACCTTCTTGCCGCCGGAGAGGTCGACGAACTCCTCGTTGGAGCTCAGCTTGTTCGCCCCGCCGTCCAGTCCCTCGCGGGAGGCGAAGGCCGGGTAGAGCACGCCCGGCTTCGGATTCACCACCTGGACCCGGTACTTGCCGCCGGTCAGCTTGCTCGCGGCCGGTTCCAGCGTCACCGTGCCGTCGGCCGCCGTGGTGCCCTCGACGGAGGCCCCGGCGGCGTCGGTGAGCGTCACCTTCACGCCCGCCATGCCCGACTCCAGCCCGGGTGTCCACACGCCGTCGGTGTCCACGGCCCGGATCACGTGGACCGAGACCGTGCCGTCGCCGCTCTGGGGGAAGGCCGGTGGGGCCGCCGCCAGGGACCAGGAACCGGCCAGCAGGGCCAGCGTCACCGCGCCGCCCGCGGTGCGCAGGCCCGCGCCACGGCGGCCGGGCGGACCCGTCCGCTCCCCGCCCGGGCCGCGCGCGGCACCGGCGGGTCGTTCACTTGTCGTCGTCATCCCTGCTCTCATCGTCAAGTTGGGCCTACCGCCCGACCTCGTGAGCGAGTTCGAGAGTGGCGGAAAGCCGCCATTGTTAACGGGAGCTTAAAGGGACTTCACACAAGTTCGCCGGGAAACAAGGAACTTTGACCCGGCATCAGACGTTACGAGGCCGTTACGGTCGCACGGCCCGCCCCCCGCCGCACGCGGCTGACCAGCGACGGCCCGTCGACCCCGGCCCACCAGCGCCGATCGTCACCGCCCCGCGCCGTTGACCGTCGAACACCCTTCCCGTCGGAACCCCGCCCTCCGCCCCCGACTCACCCACCCCACACACAACTTGGGCAACGATCGCACACCGATTGGCCCCGGCCCGGGGCGGACTGGCAGGATGTTCGAATGCGCATTCTGGTCATCGGCGGCACCCGGTTCATCGGTCTCCACTTCGCCGAGGCGGCCCTGGCCGCCGGGCACGAGGTCACGGTGCTGCACCGGGGCCGGTCCGGCGCCGGAGTGCTCCCGGGCGCCACCCACCTGATCGCCGACCGCGACGGCGACCTCGCCGCGCTGCACGGCCGGGACTGGGACGCCACCGTCGACCTCTGCGCCTACTTCCCGCGCCAGGTGAGGACGTTGGCGGAGGCCCTCGGCCCCGGCCGGGCCGGGCGCTACCTGCTGGTCTCCTCGCTCTCGGTGTACGACGTCCCGGCCGCCCCGGGCTACCCCGAGGACTCCCCGCTGCTCCCCGCCGCCGGCCCGGAGGCCGAGCAGGTCACCCCCGAGACCTACGGCGCCCTCAAGGTCCAGTGCGAGCGCGCCGCCCGGCAGGCCTTCGGCCCGGAGGCACTGCTGGTCCGCCCGACGTATGTGATCGGCCCCCGCGACTACACCCACCGCTTCGACCACTGGGTGCGGCGCCTCGCCCGGGGTGGCGAGGTGCTCGCCCCGGGCCGGCCCGACGCGCCCGTCCAGGTGGTCGACGTCCGCGACCTCGCCGCCTGGATGCTCGGCCTCCTCGAACAGGGCGCCCGCGGCGCCTACCACGCCGCCACGCCCCCGCCGTTCGGCATGGGCGACCTGCTGGGTGCCATCGCCTCGGCGGTCGCCCCGCCCGGCACCACCCTCACCTGGGTGGCCGAGGACTTCCTCCGCGCCGCCGGCGTCCCGGAGCGCGCCCTCCCGCTGTGGCCCGCGGTCCCGGAGATCCGCGCCACCAGCACCGCCGACCCGGCCGCCGCCCTCGCCACCGGCCTGACCCTGCGCCCGGTGGCCGACACCGCCCGCGACATCCAGCCCTTCGAGCCCCTGCCGGACGCCCTGACCCCGGAGCGGGAGGCCGAACTCCTCGCCGCCTGGCACCGGCGGCAGGCCTGAGGCCCACCGGCACCGCCACGGCCGCCGCGGCCACCGGCACGGGGCCGACCGCCGCCCCGCGGCAGCCGGTCCGGCCCCGGCCCGGACATCTCCCGGGCCGGGGCCCCTGCGGAGCGTCCGCGCCGCGGCGCCACCGCGCCACCCGGCCGCACGCCGCCGCTCAGCCCGCGATCGGAGGGTTGAGCCGGGCGAAGGCCTCCTGGCGGCGGTACGGGAAGTACGGGTACGGGGCGGTGCGCGCGCTCGCCGCGTCCAGCCGGGCCACCTGGTCCTCCGTCAGCGACCAGCCGACCGCGCCGAGGTTCTGCCGCAGCTGCTCCTCGTTGCGGGCGCCGATGATGACCGAGGAGACGGTCGGGCGGCGCAGCAGCCAGTTGATCGCCACCTGGGGGACGGTGCGACCGGTCTCGGCGGCGACCTCGTCGAGCGCGTCGACCACCCGGTACAGCAGCTCGTCCTCCACCGGCGGGCCGTAGTCGGCGGTGTCGTGCAGCCGGCTGCCGGCCGGGAGCGGCTGCCCGCGGCGGATCCTCCCGGTGAGCCGGCCCCACCCGAGCGGGCTCCAGACCAGGGCGCCCACGCCCTCCTCCCGGGCCAGCGGCATCAGCTCCCACTCGTAGTCGCGGCCGACGAGCGAGTAGTAGACCTGGTGGGCGGCGTACCGGGGGCGGCCGTGCCGGTCCGCGAGGGCGAGGGACTTCATCAGCTGCCAGCCGGAGAAGTTGGAGACGCCGGTGTAGCGGATCTTGCCGGCCCGGACCAGGTCCTCCAGGGTGGCGAGCACCTCCTCGATCGGGGTGCCGGCGTCGTAGGCGTGCAGCTGGAAGAGGTCCAGGTGGTTGGTACCGAGGCGGCGCAGCGCGTCGTCCACGCTCCGTACGAGCCGGGCGCGGGAGGTGCCGGCGTCCCGGGGGCCGTCGCCGGTGGGCAGTCCGGCCTTGGTGGAGATCAGCACCTGGTCGCGGCGGCCACGGATCGCCTGGCCGAGCACCTCCTCGGAGGCGCCGTCGGAGTAGACGTCGGCGGTGTCGAAGAGGGTGACGCCGGCGTCGATGGCGATGTCGAGCAGCCGGCGGGCCTCCTGGACGTCGGTGGTGCCCCAGGCGCCGAACAGCGGGCCACGGCCGCCGAAGGTTCCGGTGCCGAGGCTGAGCGCGGGCACCTTGAGCCCGGACGCGCCGAGCCGGCGGTACTCCATGTCGGTGGCGATGGTCATGACACTTCTCCCCTCGAAGCCCCTAATGGGACTTCCGTTCCGTTAGGATGCCTTGAATCTAGCAGGCTCCAGCCCCCTAATGGAACAGGAATCCCGTTAATGGCCGTCGAGCCCTCCCGCCCCGGGCCCTCCACGCCCGAGTCGCCCACGTCCGAGCCCGCCCGGACCGAGCCCTCCACCCCCGGTACGGTCCGCCCCGGCGGCCGGACCGCCCGGGTCCGCGCCGCCGTCCTGCGCGCCGCCGAGGACGCCCTGGTCGAACGCGGCTTCAGCGGCCTGGACCTCGGCGACATCGCCCAGCGGGCCGAGGTCGGCCGCACCACCGTCTACCGCCGCTGGGGCGGCACCACCGCCCTGGTCGCGGACCTGCTCGCGGACATGGCCGAGCAGTCACTGCCGCGCACCGACACCGGCTCGCTCGCCGGGGACCTGCGGGCCAACGCCCGGCTCGTCCGGCGCACCCTGGCCGACCCCCGGCAGGGCGCGCTGTTCCGCGCCGTCATCGTGGCGGCGACCTGCGACCCGGACGCGGCCGAGGCCCTGCGGCACTTCTACCGGCGCCGGGTCGAGGAGTGGGCGCCGTGCGTCACCGCGGCCGTCGAGCGCGGCGAACTCCCGCCGGACACCGACGAGTTCGAGGTCGTCCGGGCGGTCTCGGCGCCGCTCTACTACCGGATGCTCACCACCGCGGAGCCGCTGGACGAGGCGGCCGCCGACCGCGCCGCGGAGGCCGCCGCGGAGGCGGCCCGGGCCGGGGCCTACCGGCGCCGGGACGCCTGAGGCGGCCTCGATACGCCGACGGCCGCACAGCGCGGGCGCGTTGTGCGGCCGTCGGGCTCGCGGAGGGCCCGGAGGACCCGGAGGACCCGGAGGACCCGGAGGAGACCGTGCGGGGATCAGCCCTCGTCCGGGTCCTCGTACTCCTCGCGCAGGTTCTCCAGCAGGCGCACCCAGAGGTCCGACTCGTCCGGGCCCTGCCCCAACTCGGCCACCAGCGCGGCGAACTCGTCCAGTGCGGCCCCGGCGTCCCGCTCGAGGATCCGCTCCTCCAGCCGGGCCAGCAGCGCCAGCGCGCCGATCACCGCGGGCAGCGAGTCGGCCGCCCAGCCGCCGTAGCCGCGCCCGTGGTCCCAGCCGTCCGCGTTGTAGATCCGCACCGTGCCGGTGTCGCCGGACACCATCAGGTGCCACTCGTCGAACGTGCCGACGCAGTACCCCCAGTTGCTCGGCGGGGTGTCGTCGTCCGGCGTGCGCCCGCCGAACAGCTCGTCCAGGTCCGCCTCCCACATCCCGCGCTCGGGCAGGTCGGTGGCGTCGAAGCCGAGGAAGTCGAGCCCGACGGCCGGCACGCCGACCTCGCTCAGGAACCGCCGGGCCCGCGGCGACGTCAGCCGCTCGGGCAGCGCCCCGGGCTCGGGCCGCCACAGCGTGCCCGGGCCGAAGCAGGACTCCAGCCAGGCCACGGTCGGGTCCCCGGCGGCGGCCAGCAGCTCGGCGTCGGACGTGGTCATCGGTGCGTCTCCCCTGGTCGGAACGGTGCTCGGACGCCATTCAAGCGCACCGCACCGACAGCGGGGGCCGCCGGGGGCGGCGGCCCCCGACGGCCCCCGGAGAGCTGCGGCCTGACGGTTCGGCCGGATGATTCGGCCTGACGGTTTAGAAGAAGCCGTCGTCCTCGTAGTAGTTGTTGACGACGACCTGCGGGTCGTCGTCGAAGGCCTCGTTCAGCAGCGCGCCGCCGACCAGGCCGGCCGCGCCGGCACCGATCAGCGCACCGGTGCCGAAACGCCGCCCGCCCTGGGCCTGCTGGCCGGGCGCCTGCGGCTGGCCCTGCTGGACCGGCTGCGGATAGCCGGCCTGCACCGGCTGCGGGTAGCCGCCCTGCGCCGGGGTGTAGAAGGGCGGGACGTTGGCCTGCACCCGCTGGGCGCAGGCCACGCAGGCCTCGATCTGGCGCGGCACGCCCCACTGCGGCGACCAGTACACCGCCGTGGTGCCGGCGCCGTGCGAGGGG
The DNA here is from genome assembly GCF_042721415.1 of Kitasatospora sp. NPDC058444. Lineage (NCBI taxonomy): Bacteria > Bacillati > Actinomycetota > Actinomycetes > Kitasatosporales > Streptomycetaceae > Kitasatospora > Kitasatospora sp. NPDC058444. The sequence continues at coordinate 196,207 of NZ_JBHXLL010000010.1, forward strand.
TCGAAGAAACACGTCACGGGGGAACTCCCTGGTCCTGGCGGGGTCGTCGGTACGGCGGGTGCGGCGGCGGGCGGCACGGCCGGCAGCGCGGCCGCGACCGGCGCGGGCGGGGCGACGGGCGGGGCCACCGGCGGGGCCACCGGCGACGTTACCGACGGCTTCACCGCAGCGGGCGCGGCGGCGGGCGCCGGCTGCAGGACGTCCACCCCGAAGTCGGCGGCGATGCCCGCGAGCCCCGCCGCGTACCCCTGCCCGACCGCGCGGAACTTCCAGTCCGCGCCGTGCCGGTACAGCTCGCCGAACACCATCGCCGTCTCGCTGCCGGCCTCCGGCGCCACGTCGTACCGGGCCACCTCGGCACCGCCGTCCGGGTCGACGACCCGGATGTGGGCACCGCGGACCTGCCCGAAGGACTGCCGCCGCTGCGCCGCGTCGTAGATCGCCACCGCGAAGACGATCTTCTCCACCCCGGCGGAGACCTCCGCGAGCCGGACCTCGATCTGCTCGCGGTCGGCGCCGCCGCCGGAGCCGCCCAGGTGGCGGACCGAGCCGTCCGGGCTCCTCAGGTTGTTGAAGAAGACGAAGTGCTGGTCCGAGGCGACCTTCCCGTCCGCCCCGCAGAGCAGCGCGCTGGCGTCCAGGTCGTACCCGTCCCCGGCCGTCCAGCCGAGACCCACCCGGACCACCCTCAGCCCGGGGGCCTGCCTGCCCAGGGAGACGTTGCCACCCTTCGTCAGGGCCACGCTCATGGAACTTCCTCCACCACCGTACGAGTACCGCTGTTCGACCACGACAACGCTGTAGAAGTTGCCTCGGTTCCCGGTCGAACCGTCAGATTTCCGTCAAGCCCGGAATGCCGCCCCACCGACCGCCGCAACGGCCGCCCCACCGGCCGACGGGACACCCCCGGGCCTCCCGGCGGCCCCGCTCAGTAGCGGACGGGCAGCTCCAGCAGCCCGCGGGCCCGCAGCGTGGGCCGGTGGCGCAGCCGCGCGACCGGCACGTCCAGAGCGAGGGCGGGGAAGCGGCGCAGCAGCGCGGTGAGCGCGAGCGCGGTCTCCATCCGGGCGAGCGGAGCGCCCAGGCAGTAGTGGATGCCGTGCCCGAGCGCGAGGTGGCCGCTCTCCCGGCGGCGCAGGTCGAGCCGGTCGGGGTCGGTGAACTGCTCGGGGTCGCGGTTGGCGGAGCCGAGCGCGAGCAGCACGGTCTCCCCCGCCGGGACGGTGACGCCGCCGATGGTGACGCTCTCGCGCGGGAAGCGCCGGATGGCCAGCGGGGCGGGGCCGTCGAAGCGGGCGAACTCCTCGACGGCGCCGGTGATCAGCTCCGGATCGGCGCGCAGGGCGGCCAGCTGCTCGGGGTGGGTGAGCAGGGCGAGGACGGCGTTGGCGATCAGGTGGACGGTGTTCTCGTAGCCGGCGAACAGGATGAGGAAGGCGAGCGAGGTCAGCTCGTCCTCGCTGAGGCCGGCGCCGCCCTCCTGGTCGTCCCGGGCGGCGATCAGGTCGGAGAGCAGGTCGTCGCCGGGCTCGGCGCGCTTGCGCTCGATCAGGCCGGTGAAGAAGCCGAGCATCGCCTTGACGGCGGCCCTGGCCGCCTCCGGGCGGTCGGGGTCGGGGGTGATCAGGGAGTCGGTCCAGGCGCGGAAGTCGTGCCGGTCGTCCTCGGGGACGCCGAGCAGGTCGCAGATGACGGTGATCGGCAGCGGCGTGGCGTAGGCGGCGAGCAGGTCGGCGCGTCCGAGCGGTTCGATGGCGTCGAGCAGCTGCTCGGCGACCCGCTCGATCGGCTCGCGCAGTGCGGCGACCCGGCGCGGGGTGAAGGCCTGGGAGACCAGCCGCCGGATCCGGGTGTGGTCCGGCGGGTCCATGTTGAGCAGGTTGGCGTCGAGCGCGGGCGGCAGTGCGAAGCCCCGGTAGTTGCCGGGCGTGGCGTGCGCCTTGTCGAGGGCGAGCCGGGGGTCGGCGAGCGCCTGGCGGACGTCCGGGTAGCGGGTCACCAGCCAGAACGGCAGGCCGTCCGGGCCGACGACCCGGTGGACGGGGGCGTCGGCGCGCAGTCGGACGTAGCCGCCGTACGGGTCGGCGATCAGGGAGGTCAGGGTGAGGTCGGGCGCGGTCACCGGCCCAGCCTAGGCCCTGCCCCGGAGCCGCCGGGGCGGCACTCTGGCGGCCCGTCAGGTCTGGACCTATTGTCAGCGAACATGACATGTCTACGTCGCGCTGCCGGACTGGCCGCCGCGCTCACCGGAACGCTCGCCGCCCTGCTGACCCCGGCCGCCGCCCAGGCCGCCCCGGCCGGCTGTCGCACCTCCGCCACGGTGCCACTGGACGCCGAGCAGGCCCGCCTCCAGGACGCCCGCACGGCCGGCTTCACCGAGCGCTCCGGCCTGGGCGAGCTGCTCGGGGGCTTCCCCTCCGCCCTGTGCGACGCCCGCAACGCCCGTCAGGCCGAGCGGGTGGTGAGCGCCTGGGGCAGGACGCTCTGGCAGGCCGGCCTGGACCGCGCCCAGGGCCGCCGGCCGAGCGGCGACCTGCCCGCCCGGGACGACCGCCCGCTGTACTGGACCAGGCTCGCCATGACCGTCCGGCTCGCCCGCTGGCAGCCCCGGTTCGAGGTGGACCACGCCGCGCTGCGGGCCCGTTTCGAGGACGCCTCGCGCGGCCTGGACGACGGTTTCGACTCCGGCCCCGGCGTCCGGCGGATCTTCGTCAGCGGCTTCGACCCGTTCGGCCTGGACATCGAGCCGCGCCGCGCCAACCCGTCCGGCTCGGCCGTCCTCCAGCTGCACGGGCAGCGGATCACGCTCGCCGACGGCCGCACCGCGGAGGTCCGGGCGGTCGTGCTGCCGGTGCGGTACGGGGACTTCGACGGGGGCATCGTGGAGCGCGCCTTCGCCCCGCACCTGCGGCCGGGCCGGCAGTCCGCCGATCTGATCACCAGCATCAGCCAGGGCTACCCGGGCAAGTTCACCCTGGAGGAGTGGGCCGGGCGCGCCCGTTCCGCCGACCCGGCGACCGACAACGTGGCCGCGCTCTCCGGCGGCACCAACCTCCACCCGGTGGACGCCCCGGGGCTGGGCCCCGGGCCGCAGTTCGTCCGCACCACCCTGCCGACCGGCGCCATGACGGCCGTCCAGCAGCCCTTCCCGGTGCTGGTCAACGCCTTCGTCACCGAGATCCCGGCGGGCGCCACCGCCCCCGTCTTCCGGCCGGACGGCCCCACCCCCGGTTCGCGCGCGGTCTCCGGTGGCGGCGGCGGGTACCTCTCCAACGAAGTCGCCTACCGCTCCAACCGGCTGCGGATGTTCCTCGCCCCGGACCTCCCCGGCGGCCATCTGCACACCCCGGTCCTGACCGGCCTGCCGGCCGACCCGAACCTGCTCACCGCACCGGAGTTCGAGCGGAACGAGGCGGCGATCGGCGACGAGGTGCGGGCGATCCTGAGCACCGCCAGGCTCTGACGGACCGTCCGTGTCAGGGCGGACCGTCCGTGTCAGGGCGGAACGTCAGCGTCAGAGCGGGACGTCCGCGGGCGGGCGGCGGGCCGGCACCCCACCGCCCGCCCACCGACCGCCCGTTCAGACCGGGCCGGCGAAGCGGGTGCCCACCGCGCGGGCCCTCGACTCGGCGATCTCGGCGTACGCGGCGTCGCGCCCCGCCCAGTGCGAGCCCTCGACGGACTTGCCGCGCTCCAGGTCCTTGTACACCAGGAAGAAGTGGGTGATCTCCAGCAGGTCGAACGCCCGCAGGTCGTCGATGTCCCGCAGGTCCGCGTAGCGCGGGTCGCGGGCCGGGACACAGAGCACCTTCTGGTCCGGGCCGCGCTCGTCGCGCATCACCCACATGGCCACCGCCCGGCAGGTCAGCACGCAGCCGGGGACGGCCGGCTCGCCGCCGAGCACCAGGGCGTCCAGCGGTTCGCCGTCGCCGCCGAGGGTGCCCTCGACGTAGCCGTAGTCGGCCGGGTAGCGGGTGGCCGTGAAGAGGGTGCGGTCCAGGCGGATCCGGCCGGCCTCGAAGTCCATCACGTACTTGTTCCGCGACCCCTGAGGAATCTCGATCATGACTTCGAACTCCACCGCGGCCTCCTCCTCGGCTCCTGGGGGAATTGTCCGCCGTCCGGACGGCCACCGAAAGCACCCCCGCCGTTCAGCCGGCTCCGCTAACCTCCCCGGTATGGGGAGCTGGCTGGTCACCGTCCTGGATCACCGCCGCAGCCGGGGCGGACGGCCGCAGGGCCGCCCGGAGGGGCCGCTGGCCCGCCGGGACGGGGTGGAGCTGCACGCCCGGGAGGGCGGCCTCACCTGTGTCGAGGCCACCGGCGAGGTCCGCTGGCGGCGGCCCTGCCCGGGCCGTCCCAACGCCGCGCACCTCTCCTGCGGCCGGGTGCTGGTCACCACCGACTCCTTCGAGTACACCGCCCGGGGCCACCTCGGCCCCGCCCTGCTGCTGGACCTCGCCGACGGCACCACCGTCGCCGAACTGCGCGGCGAACGCGGCGCGGCGCTCGGCGACGGCCGCTTCGTGCTCGGCCTGGAGGGCTACGACGCCTTCGACACCCGGGCCTACGACCGGGACGCCAACTTGCTCGACTCCTGGCGCAGCTACGGCCACTACGTGGTCGGCAGCGGCCTGCGGGTGGTCGAGACGGACCGCCGCCACCCCACCGAGAGCCGGGTGGTCCGCCTGCTGTCCGGCGGCCGGATCGAGCGCGGCCCGCTGCTCGCCGACCCGCAGGCCCCCGCGCCCCTCGTCCTGCCGGACGGCACCCTGCTGGTGCTGGACGCGGGGGTGCTGCGCGCGGTCGGCCGCGGCCTGGACGACGTCGTCCTGGCCGAACTGCTCCCGCTGGCCCCGCAGGACCGGCCCCGCTTCACCGGCTCGCTGCACCGCACCGCCGACCGCCTCACCGCCACCCTGGTCGAGCGCCACCCGACCCGCATGGGTTCCTACACCACCCACACCTGGACTCTCGAGCTCCACCAGCCGTAGGACCCCCGTATCAAACCAGGTCTCGATTGTGCGGCGGAACTGACGGCCCGGCAGTCCTCCGTTCACGATTCCCCTACGGTGACGCCTGCAACAACCGTCACCATGCAAGAGGGGGCACGCCCATGTCCCGGAGCCGGAAGCTCCACCGCCTCAGCAACCCCGACACCGACGAGCGCCGCGCCCAGCGCGCGCTGTTCCGTCACCTCCGCGACGACACCAACGCCAACCGTGGCCGGATGGCCAGGCGCGTCCGCGAACTCCAGCTCCTGCTGGCGATGGACCCGGTCGAGTTCGAAGGCCTCATCGCCCGGCTGATGGAGGCGATGGGCATGAAGGTCGAACTCACCGCCCGGTCGCGGGACGGCGGCGTGGACGTCCGCGGCATCGACCCGGACCCGTTCCGGGGCGGCAACGTCGTCGTGCAGGTGAAGCGGTACCGGGACACGGTGGCACCCTCCGCCGTGCGGGACCTGTACGGGACGCTGCGGCACGACCGGGAGGCGACCAAGGCCGTCCTGGTCACCACCAGCAGGTTCGGCCCCAGCTCGCACCAGTTCGTCGCGGGCAAGCCGATCAGCCTGATCAACGGCGCCGAACTGGTCGGGCTGCTCAAGCACCACGGCTTCGAGGGGGTGTTCGCGGCCGCCCAGGACGACGCCTCCGCCGAGGCGGGCGCCCTGGACGGCCTGCCCGCGATCGAGGTGGCCGCCGAGCCCTCCCGACTGCTCCTGCACTGGACGGGAGAGGAGGAGTACGACATCGCCGCGCTGGTCTGCACCGGAAACACGGCGCTCTCCGACGACCACCTGGTCTTCTACAACAACGGCTCGACGCCCGACGGTTCGGTGCGACTGGTGACCGGCTACGGTGACGCGAACGCCTGCCTGATGGTCGACTTCGACGCGCTGCCCGCCGAGGTCGACCGGCTGGTCGTCATCGCCGCCGCCGACACCGAGAACCACCCCGAGGCCACCATGGGCGGGTTCGCCGGGCCCGCGCTGATCCTGGAGGCCGGCTCCGGGCAGGACGCGGCCGTGGTGCACCTGGCGGACGGCGCGGAGACCAACACCGCGATGCGGCTCGGCCGGTTCGACCGCGAGTCCTCCGGGGACTGGGAGTTCACCCCGGCGCTCGCCGGGTACCCGGGCGGGCTGCGCCAGGCCGTGACCGCGTACGGGCTGGAGGTCGTGGACGCGTGACGGGCGGGGCGCCCGGTGGCTGCCGGGTGCCCCGCGGCGCAAGTGTCAGTGTGCGACGGGCAGTTCGAGGACCGAGCCGCGGTCGCCGCCCCAGCCGATCCGGTAGCTCGCCCGTCCGTCGGCGGGGAGGAGCTGGAAGGAGTCGGGGTTGGCGGCGGCGACGGTGAGCCTGATCCGTTCGCCGGCCCGGAACAGGACCGAGACGGGCTGGAGGTCGATGGTGACGCGTTCCGCGCGGCCCTGCGGGAAGTCCTCGGCGTCGTCGGCCGCGTAGCTGCGCGGGGTGCGCAGCCGGCGCCAGTCCGGGTTCTCGTCGCGGTCGGCCACAGCCCGGTCGGCCAAGGCGAGTTGACCCTCCGTCAGATAGGTGACCCGGCCGTCCGGGGCGACGTCCTCCAGGTAGACGTGCAGGGCGCCGCGCGCCGAGCCGGCCAGTCCGGTGACGTCGAGGGTGACCTTGCCGTTGCCGGTGACCCGGGTGTCGGCGGTCAGCGGTGCGGTGGTGTAGCCGAGCAGCTTGGCGTCGACGGCGGCGCGGTCGGGGTAACTGACCTCGTCGCCGGTGAGGTTGGTGTTCCAGCGGTCCAGCGGGCCGGTGCCCGCGGTCGGGTCGAGGCGCAGCGGGTCGGAGCCGCCGCGGCGGTCGTCCGCCCGGCCGCCGAGGGTGCCGCCCGCGCCGAGGGGGAACCGCTGGGTGCGGGTTCCGGGCACGGGCCAGCGGGTGGTGGTGCGCCAGACGCCCTCGTTGAAGGTGTAGTAGTGCACCTGCCGGCGGCCGTCGGGGCGGGCGTCGCCCCGGACGTAGCGGTCGAAGAAGTCGAGCACGCGCCGGTCGTTCTCCTCGTGTTCCCGCGCGGTGAGCGGGCGGGCCGGCTGGAACGGGTCGGCGAGCCAGCCGGCGCCGTGGTTCCACGGGCCGATCCAGTCGTCCTGGGTGTTGGACAGGCCGGTGAACTGGGAGAGCACCCCGTTGGCGGTGCCCGCGTCGAGCCAGCCGGCCCGGGTGAGGACGGGCACCCGGCCGGCCTCGACGGCGTCGGTCCGCTCGCCGACGCTGCCGACCGTCCAGCTCTTCGGGCCGTCCTGGTAGTCGCGGTGGACGCCGGTGTGCGCCATCTCGACGAGGTTGGCGTTGTTCGCGTGCTCGGCGCGCGCGGCGGCGAGCAGGGCCGGGCCGTCGGGGCCGTCGACCGGCCGGGGCTGGAGGCCGGTGAGGCCGACGTCCGCACAGAGCCTGCGGGTCTGCTCGTCGGTCTCGCAGGTGGTGCCGCCGGTCCGGTCGAGGATGCGCAGCAGCAGCGCGTACGGGGCGATCCGCGGCTCGATGAGCACGCCGCCGGGGCGCACCAGGTCCTCGTACGGGTCGAAGTCGTAGGAGATCGGGGCGGCGGCGGTGATGTGGTGGTTGCCGAGGGAGGTGGCGAGCATCGCGGTGTCGCCGCCGTAGGAGATGCCGGTGGTGCCGACCCGGCCGTTGGACCAGGGCTGGGCGGCGATCCAGTCGCTGAGCGGGCCGCTGTCGGCGGTCAGGTCGGCGCCGAGCTCGGAGGTGAGGGTGCCGAAGGAGGCGCCGGTGCCGCGCAGGTCGGCGACGACGAAGGCGTAGCCGCGGGCGGTCCACCGGTCGCCCTCGGTGCCGGCTCCGCCGGCGCCGCCCGGTTCGCCGGCCCGGACCCGGGCGCGCCAGTAGCGCTGGGTGACCAGGACGGTGGGCAGTCGGGCGCCGGCCCGGGTGCCCTCGGGCAGGTGGACGTCGACGGCGAGGCGGACCCCGTCCGGCATGGTCACGTAGCGCGACCGCAGATGCGGCTCGGCGGGCCCGGCCGCGGCCGCCGGTACGGCCGAGAGCCCGAGGACGGCGGCAGCCGCGACCAGCGCCGCCAGCGGGCGGCGCGGCATCCCCCGCCTCATCGGACGGTCGCCTTCCAGGGGCCTTCCTCCGGGCGGGCCTCGCGGTCCGTCCCCGGCCAGGGCGGCATGGTGACGGCGGTGATCCGCAGCGGCCCGTCGGAGTCGGCGTCCGTCCGGAACTGGAACGCGGTGCCCAGCGGTATCGACACCGCCGTGCCGGGCGCGAGCCGTACGGTCTCCTCGCGCCCGCCCTGGCGGCGCCACAGCTCGCCGCTGCCCGCGGAGACCTGCCACAGCTCCTGCACGGTGGCGTGCGACACCGCGTGGGTCACCTGCCCGGGGGCCAGTGCGAAGACCGCGAGGCTCCCGGCTCCCTCCAGTACCAGCAGCGGCCGCACCTCGGCGCCGTCCGGGGCTGTCAGCACGGCGGCTTCCCCCACGTCCGCACTGCGGAAGGGCTGCTGACCTGCCTGATTGCTCATTGCGACGACCTGGCCTCTCTCGTCCGAGCGAGTAGCGTGGTCTCGTCCCCCACCGCCGATGGGACCACGCGCGCCCGGCCGTCCGCCAGGGCTCACTACCCTGAGACGACCCCGATGCGGCCCTGTCCTTCCCCGGATCCCCCGGCGTGGGCGCCGGCCCGGGCGTCGCCGAAGTCGCGCACCGCCTCGGTGACGATGGCCTCCAGCCGGGCGTGGTGGGCGCCGCGCCAGTAGGCCTGGCCGCAGTCGGCGCACTGGGCGAAGGCGTCGTAGGAGCGCTCGGTGCCGTCCCGCAGCTGCTCGCGCACCGAGGTCTTGGTGGCCGGGTGCAGGGTGCCGTTGCAGGTGGTGCAGCGGCTCCAGGGGGCGAGCGGCGGCGCGAAGCGGGAGAGCACGTCGCGCAGTTGCTCGGCGGGGCGGTGGCTGTAGACGTAGGCGCCGGCCCACAGTTCGCGCCGGCGCAGCAGTCCGCGGTCGCGGGAGAGCATGATCCGCTGTTCGGCGGCCGAGCGGGCGGCCAGGGCGGCGTCGCCGATGTCGGGGTTCTCGTACGCGGCGTCCACACCGAGCAGGCGCAGCCGCCGGGCGAGAGTGCCGAGGTGGACGTCCAGCAGGAAGCGCGGCGGGGCGGGCACGGGCTGCGGCCTGGTCACGGCCCGGACGGCGATCTCCTCGCCGTCGGCCGGGACGTGGGTGTCGGGCACGGCCAGGCCGTCCACCAGCAGGCCGCCGACCTCGGTGAGCGGGACGCCCAGGGACTCGACGACGTGGCCGAGGGTGGAGCTGCCGTCGGTGCGCAGTGCGGTACGGCCGGCCCGCCGGGGCGCGGAGACGAAGAGGTGCAGCTCGGGGGCGAAGTCGAGCCAGATCTGGGGTCGGTCCACGCGGCCAGCATGCCAGCGGGCGGCGGGCCGGGGCCACCGGGTTTCCGGCCCGCTCCCGCGCGACCCGCCGTAGCGACAGTGCCCGCCTCGGGGCCGGCACCGAGCCCCTCGCGGTCAGGCCCCCGGCGACGCGCCCGCGGCCACCGCCGCCGGCGGCGGCACCGTGTGACCGCGGCCCCGCGCCGCCCAGCGGGCGACCGGTCCCATCGCGTACCCCGCCGCGAGGAAGACCCCGCCGAGGACCAGCCAGCCGGCCAGGCCCCCGTCCAGCAGCAGCGTGGTGAGCAGCAGGGGCCCGAGGGTGCGGGCGACGGCGACGCCGGTGCCGAAGAAGCCCTGGTACTGGCCGATCCGCCCGGGCGGGGCGAGGTCGAAGGCGATCTGCCAGCTGCCGGCCGACTGCCGCATCTCCCCGGCCACCTGTAGCACGGAGGCGGCGACCAGCAGCGCGCCGACCGCCCAGACCGGCACGTCCAGCGCGGACAGCCCGAAGACGGCGCAGGAGCCGAGCAGCAGCACCCCGGCGGAGCGGACCGCCCGGGCGGCCGGGTCGAGGCCGGTGATGCCACGTGCCGCCCGGACCTGGAAGGCCAGCACCGCGAGGGTGTTGAGCACGAACAGCGCCGAGCCGAGCCAGCCGATCCCGGGGGCGCGCGCGGCGATCCAGAGCGGGATGATCAGACTGAGCAGGGGCATCCGCAGCAACAGGACGGCGTTGACCGCGGTGACGGCGGCGTACCGGCGGTCGCGCAGCACGGCGAGGCGCGGCCCGCCGTCCGACGGCGCTGCCGCGGGCGGGGCTTCGGGCAGCCGCCGCAGGACCAGCGCGCCGATCAGGAAGCCGAGCGCGGTGACGACGAAGGCGGTCTGGTAGGCGGCGCGGGTGCCGACGCTCAGCGCGATGCCGCCGATCGCCGCGCCAACGGCCAGTCCGCCGTTGAGGGTTGACTGGATGTGGGCGAGCAGGGCGGTGCGCTGCCCGGGCGGCACCAGGGCGGCGACCAGCGCCTGCCGGGCCGCGGTCAGGCCGGACTGCGCGGTGGCGTAGAGGCAGACCGCGAGCAGGAACAGCGGGTAGGAGCGGATCACCAGGAACGCGGCGACCACGGCGGCCGTGCCGAGTGCGAGCGCCACCGAGGTGCGGCGCGGGCCGCGCCGGTCGGCGAGGTGGCCGAGCGGGACGCCGGCGACGGAGCCGAGCGCCCAGGCGAGGGTGAGGCCGAGCCCGAGGGAGGTCGGTGACATCCCGACGACCCGGGTGAAGTAGAGCGCGGAGCAGGTGTAGTACGCGCCGTCGCCCACGGCGACGGCCAACTGGGCGGCCGCGAGGGTCCGCTGGGGTCCGGCGGGCGGCAGGGAGCCCCAACGGGCGGCTCGGTCGGGCGGCAGGGAGCCCCAACGGGCGGCTCGGTCGGGCGGCAGGGAGCCCCAACGGGCGGCTCGGTCGGTCGGCATGGTTCCCCTTCTCCGGCGCGGGCGTCACCCGCCGGACGCATCGGGTGGTCACCCACACGCGTCCACCTGCGTAAACGTGTTCACGGACCGTCACCCCTGCCCGCGACCGCCGGACGGGCGGCGCGCGGAGCCGATCCCCGCGACCGCCGGTTCCGGCGCACCCCCACGCTAGGGAAGAACCGGCCCAGTGAACCGGTCCAGTGATCAAGGAATTTCCTGGGCCAATCCGCCCCACCGCCGCACCGCCGACCGACCCCTGAACCCGCGTACGAGAGGCTCCAGTTGAGGCCGCAGAGCACTTCCGGGGTGATCTCGCCCGACCTCGACCGCGCCCGCGCGGCGCCGTCCGTACCCGCTCCGAATCCGCGTCCGCCGACCGCCGCGAAACCGCGATCGGGCATGCCAAGGGCCGACTTTGACGGTGTTGACCCGTCAGTAGCGCCCTCTTATGCTCAACGGCGTTCGCGATCCGGCACCGGGCCGGGGCCAGAGCGCCCTCCCCGTTCCCGTCGCCGTCTCCGGTTCGAAGGGTGTCCTCCCATCAGCACCTCCACCGCCCCCTCGGACCCGACCGGATCGGACTCCGCCGACCGGCCCGACGGCGCCGAAGCCCCGGCCGTCCCGGACACGTCGGACACCCGGGCGGCGACGGACGGCACCACCCGCCGCCGGCGCTTCCTCACCTACCTGCTGGCCGCGCCCACCCTCACCGTCGGCGCCGGTCTCGGCCTCGACACCGCCGCACCCGCCACCGCGCGGGCCGCCGCCCCGACCCCCGTCCCGCCCTCCGTACCGGCGCGGGAGACCGCCCTCCCCCAGCAGCTGATCGGCCTGCCCGGCATCCCGGACATCGTGGACCTCGGCGACGCGATGATCATCGCCGGCCTGCCGACCGCGCACCTGCTGGTCCTCGAGGTCACCCCCGCCGGCCGCGCCGCGCTGCACCTGCCCCGGCTGGAGGTCGGCCAGGGCCTCACCACCGCGATCGCCATGATCGTCGCCGAGGAACTCGACGCCCGCCTCTCCGACGTCGACGTCCCGCTCTCCGACTCCCGCCCCGAGCTGGTCTTCAACCAGCTGACCGGCGGCTCCAACTCGATCCGCTCGCTGTACGACCCGGTGCGCGCCGCGGCCGCCGCCGCCCGGGCCCGGCTGGTGACCGTCGCCGCCAAGCGCTGGAACGTTCCCGCGACCACCCTGCGCACCGCCGACTCCGCCGTCCTCGCCCCCGACGGCCGCCGGCTCGGCTACGGCGACCTCGCCGCCGAGGCGGCCGGCGTCGCCGTGCCCGCCGTCCCGGCCATCCCCAAGAGCGCCGACCAGCTGCGCGTGGTGGGCCGGCCGACCGGCCGGATCGACGCCCGCGACATCGTCACCGGCCGCGCCAAGTACGCCGGGGACCTCCAGGTCCCGGGCGCCGTGCCGACCGTGGTCGCCCGGCCGACCACCGTCAACGGCACCCTCAAGTCCCTGGACGCCTCCGTCGCCCGCGCCATGCCCGGGGTGCTCGGCGTGGTGCAGATCCCGACCGGCGTCGCCGTCCTCGCCGAGACCTTCGACCAGGCGCTCAAGGCCCGCGACGCGCTGCGCGTCACCTGGAACCCGGGCCCGGTCGCGGGCCTGTCCGACGCCGACGTCCGGTCCCGGCTGCGCGCCGCCCACCTGCCGTCCCTCCCGCCGCCGCTGCTCTCCCACCGCGTGGAGGCGGAGTTCGACTTCGCCTTCGTCAACCACGCCCCGATGGAGGTGCTCACCGCCGTCGCCGACGTCCGGCCGAACCGCGCCGAACTGTGGTTCGCCGCGCAGAGCCCGATCCTCGCCCAGGGCACCATCGCCGCCGAACTCGGCCTGCCGGAGAAGGCCGTCACCGTCCACGTGGTGCGCGGCGGCGGCTCGTTCGGCCGCCGGCTGTTCTTCGACGCCGCTCTGGAGGCCGCCCAGGTCTCCAAGGCCGCGGGCCGCCCGGTCAAGCTGATGTGGACCCGCAACGACGACATGCGCCACGGCCGGGTGCGCCCGGCCAGCCACCACGTCATCCGGGCCACCTACGGCCTCGGCCAGGTGTTCAGCTGGGAGCACCACGTGGCCAGCGTCCTGACCGACCTCGGGCACGGTCTCGGCGACATGCTGACCGCCGCCGGCTACAACCTCCCGCTGGCCGGGCTCACCGCCTCCGAACTGTTCTTCCTGCTCACCGAGAAGAACCCGTACGACGTCGGAGTGCCCACCCAGCTGCTCGCCGAGGTGCCGCTGGAGCTGCACACCGGAAGCTGGCGCTCGGTCTACTCGGGCACCGTCCGGGTCTCCGACGAGATCATGATGGACGAACTCGCCCGCCGGATGGGCCGGGACGAGCTGGCCTTCCGCCGCGACCGGATGCGCGGCGCCGCCGGGCGGGCGGTGCTGGACGAGCTCGCCGCGCGAGGGAACTGGGGCCGCCCGATGCCCCCCGGCCACGCCCAGGGCATCGGCTACCACGACGAGCACAGCGCCTGCGCCGCCTACCTGGTCGAGCTGGACGCCACCGACCGCGCCAACCCCCGGGTGACCAAGGCCGTCGTCGTCGCCGACGTCGGCCGGGTGATCAACCCCAGGGGCCTGGAGGCCCAGCTGACCGGCGCGCTGGTGGACGGCATCTCGGTGATCCTCCAGGCCGGCAACCACCTGGACAACGGCGCCTTCCGGGAAGGCAGTTACAGCGACTTCCACTACGCCCGGCAGCGCCACACCCCGCCGGTGGTCGAGATCCACCTGATGCCGCCGAGCGGACCGCCCGGCGGCGCCGGCGAGCTGGGCGTCCCGGCCGCCTCGGCCGCCGTCGCCAACGCGTACGCCCGCGCGACCGGCACCAGCCCGCGCTCCTTCCCGATCAACTTCTGAGCACCGACCTCCGGCCACCGACCACCGACCACCGTTTCCGGCCACCGGCACCATCTGACCACCAGCTGAGGAATCCCGACTCCCGATGCCCACCCACACCTTCGTCCTCAACGGGCAGCCCGTCACCGTCGAGGCCCCGGACGACATGCCGCTGCTCTGGGTCCTGCGCGACAAGCTCGGCGTCACCGGCCCCAAGTACGGCTGCGGGGTGGGTGTTTGCCGCGCCTGCACCAGCCACCTGGACGGCCAGGAGTTCCAGCCCTGCACCCGGTCCGTCAAGGACTGCGAAGGGCATACCGTCACCACCATCGAGGGCCTGGCCGACGGCGAGGTCCTCCACCCCGTCCAGGAGGCCTGGCTCGCCTGCGACGTCGCCCAGTGCGGCTTCTGCCAGCCCGGCCAGATCATGACCGCCGTCGCCCTGCTGCGCCACACCCCGAACCCGACGGACGCGGACATCGACCGGATCCAGAACGTCTGCCGCTGCGGCACCTACCCGCGCATCCGCGAGGCGATCAAGCAGGCCGCCGCCCGGCAGGCCGCCAAGCACTGACCGCGGGCCGGCGCCGCCGTCCGGCACCCTGGACCCGCCGGTCCAGACCACTTAGGCTGACCGGACGCCAGTCACCCAGCCGACGAGGATGACGCATGATCAGGCGCCGTTCGCTGCTCGCCCTCGCGGGCCTGGGCGGGGCCGCCGCCCTGCTGCCCTCCGGGCCCGCCCAGGCCGCCCCGCCGCGCACCATCGACCTGCCCGCGCCCACCGCCGGCCGTCCGGTCGGCACCACGAGCCTGCACCTGGTCGACCACGACCGGCTCGACCCGTTCGCGCCCGTCCCCGGCCCGCGCGAGCTGATGGTGCAGTTCTGGTACCCGGCGCGCGGCACCGCCGACCGGCCCCGCGCGCCCTACACCACCCCGCGGGTCGCGGCCGCGATCGAGCGGATCCTGCCGCTGGACCCGGGCACCCTCGCCCTGGTCCGCCCCACCGCCCGCGCCGGCGCACCCGTCCACCCCGGCCCGCTCCCCCTGCTGCTGCTCGGGCACGGCCGCAAGGGCGGGCGCAGCAACTGCACCGCGCTGGCCGAGGAGTTGGCCGCGCACGGCTACCTCGTCGCGGCCCTCGACCACACCTACGACGCGGCCGCCGTCGAGTTCCCGGACGGCCGGCTGGTGCACAGCGTCCTGCCGGACGAGCCGCCGGACTGGGACGCCGCCGAGCACAAGGAGATCGCCGCGCGGGTCGGCGACCTGCGCTTCGTCATCGGTCAACTGACCGGCCGCCGACTGCCGTTCCGGGTCGACGAGGAGCGGATCGGTGTGCTCGGCCACTCCATGGGCGGAGCAGCGGCCGCCGAGGCGCTGCGCCAGGACCGGCGCCTGAGGATCGGCCTCGACCTCGACGGCGGCCTGTTCGGCTCCCCCGTCCCGGACCTCGGGCTGGACCGGCCGTTCCTGCTGCTCACCTCGATCGACGACCACGACACCTGGCAGCGCTGGCGCGAGCACCACCACGCCTGGGGCCGCCAGCTGCGCACCCTGGGCGCGGGCCACCTCAGCTTCACCGACCTGCCGCACGCCGCCGCCCCCGGCCACCTCGCGGACCACCTTCCCGCCGAGCAGTACACCGCCCTGCTCGGCACCCTGCCCCCGGCCCGCGCCACCGAGCTCACCCGCGGCTACGTGCGGGCCTTCGCCGACCGCTTCCTGCGCGGCCTCCCCTCACCGATCCTCGACGGCCCGTCTCCGCGCGCCCCGGAGATCGAGTTCCGCTGGAGCCACCCGTAGGGGGCAGCCGCAGGGGGGTCCGGTGCGGGGGGTCCGGTGCGGGGGGTCCGGTGCAGGGGGGTCAGCCGTGCACGCTCGCGGCCGGGTCGCGGCCGAAGAAGGCGGCGAGCCGGTCGTACGCCGGGGCGTCGTCGGGGACGGCGACGGCCGGGCCGAAGGCGTGGTGCTCCTCCTCGGATCCGCGGTACTCGGGCTTGAGCGCACCACTCGCCCAGGTGAGCGCGGCGAGCGCGACCTCGTGGTCCAGGCCCTCGGTGGACTGGTCGGTGGCATGGGCCAAGTCCCAGCCGTGGACGGCGAATTCGGCGATCTGCTGGTCCACCGGGAAGCGGGCCGGCAGGGCGCCGACGCCGGGGACCTGCACGGTGCCGCCGAGGTCGCCGGCCGCCCGCCAGGCGTCCACCAGCTCCTCCGCCCCGGCCTCGAAGGCGTGCAGCCAGTCCTCCTCGACCCGCTCGAAGGGCTCCGACCAGTCCGGCTGCCCGCCCTTCGCCCGTACGGTGAACTGCCGCAGGTCGTGCAGGAGGTGGCTGACCAGGTCGCCGACGTCCCAGGAGCGGCAGGGCGTGGGGTGACCGGCCAGCTCGACGCCGGTGCCGTCGATCAGCCCGGCGGTCTGCGCGAGGGCCCGGGCGAGCAGCCCGATCGGGTCTTCCGCTGCGGTCATGGCACACCTCTCGGTACGGGGTCCCGGGGCGGGAGCACGGGGTCGTGCCGGGCGATCGTAAGCGCGGGCACCGACAACCGCCCGTCACGACACCGTGCCCGCGGGCCCGCAGGCCCGCCGGGCGTCAGGCGTCAGGCGGCGAAGCCGCCGTCCACCGCCAGCTCGGCGCCGGTGACGTACCGGCCGTCCTCGCCCGCCAGGTAGGCGACGGCGGCGGCGACCTCCGCGCCGGTGCCGTAGCGGCCGAGCGCGGTGAGCCCGCTCTGGAACTCCGCCGAGGGGCCGTCGGCCGGGTTCATGTCGGTGTCGATCGGCCCGGGGTGGACCAGGTTGGCGGTGATCCCGCGCGGCCCGAGCTCCCGGGCCAGCGCCTTGGTCAGGCCGATCAGCGCGGCCTTGCTGGTCGCGTACAGCGTGGCGCCGGGGAAGGCGACGCGCTGGGCGATACAGCTGCCGATGGTGACGATCCGCCCGCCCTCGGCCAGGTGCGCGCCGGCCGCCCGGGCGTACAGGAAGGGCGCCCGGACGTTGACCTCCAGCGTCCGGTCGACGTCCTCCAGCGTGAGGTCGCCGATCGGGCCGAGGATGCCGACACCCGCGTTGTTCACCAGGACGTTCAGCTTGCCGAACCGCTCGACGACGGCCTCGACCACGCCCTGCACCGCCTGCGGGTCGGCGCTGTCCGCCCGGACGGCCCAGCCGGTCCGCCCCATCGCGGTGATCTTCGCGGCGACCTCCTCGGCCCGCTCCGCGCCGCCCTGGTAGGTCAGCACCACGTCGGCGCCGTCCTCGGCCAGCCGCAGGGCGACCGCCGCCCCGATCCCCCGGCTGCCGCCGGTCACCAGGGCCACCTTGCCGTCGAGCGCCGTCGCACCGTTCATCGTCATGTCTCCAGAACTCCTCGTTGCCATCGCGGACATGACTCGATCCTGGTCTCGGGCGCTTCAAACCTCCGGCGGTATTCGGACGTTGCGTTCAACGTTCAACAATGCCTCCGAGGGCCCCTCACCCCGGCGCGCGCTCCCGCCGGTGGTAGTACGACCCGACCGCCGGCCGGCCCGTGTAGTTGGGCCCAGCCGCCGGGTCGGCTCCGGCGTAGGCGAAGGGCAGCGCGACCGCCCGTGCGCCGTCCAGGACCAGCAGGTGCCGGCGCGCCCGGTACTCGAAGCCGGCCGCCCGCAACGCCGCCACCACCGCACGCGCCGCACCGGACCCGTCCGGGCGGCGCACCGACTCCGGATCGAAGTGCGCGACGAATCGGCCCGGCCGAGCGGACCGCAGCGGCCTCGGCGGCCCCAGGCGGCCCCAGGCGGCCCGTAACGGGCCGTTAACGGCCCGCGAACGCACCGGAACCGGCCGGAGCGGCCGCCCCCGTCCAGGGCGGCCGCTCGGCCGGTTCACAAGGCTCCGTCAGACGGCTTCGCGTCGGGCGGACCCGGGTCGGGCCGTCAGGCCGTCGAGCCGTCAGCCCGTCAGCCCGTCAGCCCGTCGGACGGTCAGACCGCCAGCGTCTGGCCCGGGAAGATCAGGTCCGGGTCGTCACCGATGGTGCGCGCGTTCTTGCGGTACAGGCTGTCCGTGTCGGTGCCGAACTTGGCCGCGATCTCGCTCAGGGTGTCACCGCTCCTAACGGTGTAGCCACCCGCGGCGGTGTTCTTCGGCGCGACCGGCGCGGACTGCGCCGGCTTGGCGGAGGGCTGCCCCTTGGGCGCCTGCTGCGTGGCGGCGGCCTTGCCGGTGGCGGGCTTGGCGGCGGGCGCGGCGGCGGGCTTGGCGGGCTTGGCCGCCTTCGCGGTCGGCTTGGCCGCCGTGTCGCCCGAGGTGTCGACGGCGGCCGGCGCGCCGCCCCTGCTCAGGCCCGCCTTCTGCGAGCAGACGGGCCAGGCGCCCGGGCCCTGCGAGGCGAGGACCTTCTCCGCGACGGCGATCTGCTGCGCCCTGGTCGCCTTGTTGGCCTGGGAGGCGTAGGCGGTCCCGCCGTACGCGGCCCAGGTGGACGGGGAGAACTGCAGTCCGCCGTGGAAGCCGTTGCCGGTGCTGATGCTCCAGTTCCCGCCGCTCTCGCACTGGGCGACGGCGTCCCAGGTGGAGGCGGTGGCGGCGGAGGCCGAGGTGGCCGTGACGAGGCCGGCCACCGGCAGGGCCGCGACGGCGGCGCCCGCGACGACCGCCATCCGAACGCGGTGACGCTTGGCGGCGACGGTGGCGGTGGCGGTGGTGTCGGTGGCAGCGGCGGTCTCGTGACGGGGATTCATACAAGTCCTCTCGACAAGTCCCGGGTGGGCATGCGGAACCAGGCCCGGGACATGGGCCGGCAGTTTTTCGCTCACCTCACTCGACGGGCGGCCGGACACGTGTCGGACGTGCCGTGCCGCCCCGGTCACCTCCGCACGCCGACGGCCTGTTCGAGCCGGCCTGGTCGGCGGGCACCGCCCTCGCGCCGTTGGTCAGTCGGCGGGCGGTGCGTCGGGGTGAACCCGGGTGGCGCTCGTTGCGCCGCCAATGAAGCTAGGGGGCATCACCCGGACGCAGCAAGCAATTCTTGGACGTCGCAGGTCAGTTGACTGTTACCGGCGGTATTGATCAAGAAGATGTGCCTGATTTGACGGATTTCGACCGAATTTTCAAGATCAAATGGTCGAATTCCGTGCCCTCGCTCACACCTATCCCTCCGAGAAAGCTCACACGCCATCAACGCGGAGGAATCGTCGGCTGACGCACCGTCACCGTCCGGTCCGGAGTTCCCGGTTCCGCACCGCCCGCGAGTGGCATCCGTCACGCCCACTACGCACGGCGATCGAAAAGTGACCCTCAGTCGCGGCTGTCGAGCTCCGCGTCCCGTGCCAGCAACGCCGCCTGGACCCGGTTGTCGCAGCCCAGCTTGGCCAGGATCCGGCTCACGTAGGTCTTCACCGTCGCCTCGCTCATGTGGATCCGCGCCCCCGCGTCGGCGTTGGACAGACCCTCGCCGAGCAGCGCCAACACCTCCAGCTCGCGCGGGGTGAGCACCTCCAGCCGGCGCCGCGCCGCCACCGCGCGGGCGGCCAGCGAGGCGCTGCGCCCGGAGGCCAGCGAGTCGACGATGTGCCGGGTGGCGGCCGGGGAGAGGAAGGCGTTCCCGCCGGCCGCCGCCCGGACGGCCTGGATCAGCTCGTTCGGCGCGGTGTCCTTGAGCAGGAACCCGGCGCCGCCCTCGGCCACGGCGCGCAGGACGTTCTCGCGCTCCCCGAAGGTGGTGAGGATCAGGGCCCGCGCGCCGGGGGCGGCCTTCGCCAGTTCCCCGAGCGCCGTCAGCCCGTCCATCACCGGCATCTGGATGTCCAGCAGCACCACGTCCACCCGGTGCGCCCGCGCGAGGTCCAGCGCCTCGCGCCCGTCGGCGGCCTCCGCGACCACCTCGATGTCGTCGGCGGAGCCGAGGATCATCCTGATCCCGGCCCGGATCAGCGGCTCGTCGTCGGCGACGAGGACTCGGATCACGCTGGTCATTCCCCCTCGAACGGTGCTTCGGCTGCGGCACCATCCTCACATCCCGGAGAGACCGCTCCGAACCACCCCGTTCCGGACCACCGTGCTCCGAAACCGGCCCGGCCCGCCCCGGCCGGAGCACTCCCCGCGCACGGGGGCACTCAGCCCCGGGCGACGTACTCCAGCTTCTCCACCAACGCCCCGTCCCGGAAGCAGAATCGCGCCACATGCTCCTCGTTCCAGCCGGCACCGGGCGCACCGTACAGCCCGAACCAGCGGCAGTGCGCGCCCGCCGGAATCTCGGGTCCTGTCCCCTTATAGGCTCTTACAAGATTTTCGTAGTCGGTGATCGTCCTGGGCCCTGGGTCAGCTGAGCAGGATGCGCTGGCGTAGAAGGCGGTGACCCGCGCGGCCG